>DAOVTB010000312.1 GCA_030633305.1 Candidatus Muiribacteriota bacterium | reverse complement strand
ATTAAAAAAGGTAAAATTCCTAAAAAATATTATACTGTTTTAAAGAAATATTTTAACTATAAAGATTGAACTTATGCCAAAGAGTTAAAAAGTTCAAGAAAAGACTCACTCATCTTATCTACTGTAAAATACTCATCAAAAGTAGATCGACCTTCAATACCCAGTTTTTTTCTGTAATCGTTATTTCTATAGATCAAATCAAATTTGGAAACCATCTCATCAAAATCCTTATAAACCAGACAATTTTCAGAATTTTTGAAAATCACCTCTGGAAAATGTTTATACTTTCTGACTAAAACACATTTTTTCTTCATCCATCCCTCAACAGGCGAAAGACCAATTGATTCATTTTTTGAGGTATGAAGTAAAAGATCAAAATCAATAATATATTTAAACACATTATCTTTATATCCTATCAATTTGATACGATCATTTAAATTATTTTTTCTTATCTTATCTATTATCTCGGATTCATAATTACCCTGATGAAACATTTTCCTGCCAATATAAACAAACTTAACTCGATTTTCAGTAACCTTAGCAAGTGAAATTATATCATCAAGATTCTTTTCCGGGTGAATCCGTCCAATACTGCCCACAATAAAATCCTCTTTACAAAACCCCGTATCTTTATATATCTGCCCCTGACTATTTTTAATTTCATTGTCATAAAGTCCTGGATATATCGTCACGGTTTTGTAGGGATCATATACATTTTTCATTAAAGGTGATACACCTACAATCTTATCAACAAAAAAAGAAATAAACCGCATTGTGAATTTAGACCTGTAAGAATGAGACCAGAAGATAAACTTAGAATCAATAAATCTTTTAAGTGGAGCAAATAATACCGCAATCTGGGATGAATTAAAAAGAATTATATCATATGATTTTTTCTTTAAAAAGGCAAGCATCTTAAGCCTTTCATCAATGCTAAAAAACTTGTTTTTAACCTTGATCGGCAATACAAAATAGCGAAGATTACGAAGTTGGATATGATTAAGAAGCATATCTCCCCTGTTGTATTTATCACATTCAGAAGAAGTCAAAAGGAAATCCAGCTGAATACCCTTTTTTTTCATCTTCTCTGCTAATGAGATAAGTAATACTTCAGCACCGCTTACAAATGGAGAATGGCTCATGACCAGTATTTTTTTCATTTTTTCAGATTTTTTAATTTTAAACTATCCTCAAATTTATACTTTTGAATCTTTGCCTCGACCTGATCTATCAATCTCTGAATCTTTTCTAGTTGGAAATGATCTGCTTTTCTATTTTGTATCTGTTTTCTCATAAAAAGAAGTTCCTGAAGTTTCAATTGGAATTCTTCAATTGTTTTTATTTTCTTTTCAATATAATTAACTTCAAACTCAAAATCGATTTGTGCTTCGTCTACTGGAGTTACCATTTCATTTTCATATCCATCACTTAAAATAGCATTTCCAGGAATTCTATTTTCATTTTCAAATTCATGACTTTCTGAAGTCTCTTCATTCGGCAAAACCTCATCTGATATCCCAATAATTGGAACACTGAATAATAATGATATTAAAAACAAATTTAACATCGTTACACATAAAATTCTTTTCATTTTTATTCTCCCTTTCTTGCCTGCATTCTGACTGAGATGAAGCTCATTCAGGATGCAGATCAAATCCTAAATACATTACGCTTGTAAATAACTGCAAAGCAACAAAAGTATATATAACTGTAAAAATGATGTAATTTGTTGTAACAATCAACCATAAGGCTATCATAAAAAGAAGTGATACTAAAAGACACTTCTTTTTATATTTATTAGAAGTCTGTATCGACTCAATTATACCTGATAGACAAAAACCTTCCTGCTGCGTTTTATAAAACGTAAAAAGAGTGTAATATATAATTACAAATAGTAATAAAATCATCAGGTTTTCAGAAAATACAAACGAATCTTTCAGAATATTATATTGTTTCATTATAGAGCCAACTTCTCCAAGTAACCCAAAATAATTACCAGTACTTAATGATTCTGAAACCATATGAGTTTTAGAAAGAATAGAATCCCGGAAAGACAAAAACTTCAAATATGGAGGCATAAAAACGATCAGACCAGTAAGTAACACAACTGAAAGAATTGTAGTATAAAGTTTAAAAAAATCTTTCCATCTGATTGATGCAGACTTATTTTTATAATTGAATAGAAAAGAGAAAAAAACAGCCAGATAGCAATACAGGCATAATTGTGTCGGAATATCTACAAATAAAAAAAAATATAGCAGTCTCTTTAAAAGAATATTAATCGCTTTGTATGGTAGAGTCTCCATCAGCACCGGAATAGTTTCCATATCAAATTTTTCTTTCAATTCCATCATAATAGGAAACATATCAGCGAGTGTCTTGCCCTCCTGAATCTTAGAATAAATTGATTCATCAATGATATTTATACCAAGGCTTTGGAATTCTTCAAAAGTAACATTCGACGCAAGTGGATTAAAATGGAAATAAATCACAAAAAAAAACATTATCAAAATCTGAAATAGATATGTTTTTTTCCAATTATTCTGTAAAAAATCGATCATTGTAACAAAATCCCTATTTAATAAAGTGCCATATACAATGTAATTATAGACCTTATAGGGGTTTTATGTCAAGGATACTCAAGTAACGTATTTTTCAAAAAAGGAGCCATTTATTCAAGTTATGATGACTGATGCCGAAAATATAAATAGAGTCATTATAATGAAAAGTTTTTTAATACTATTTTTGATTACAACAATGATAATCATTTCGGGATGTTTAACACAAGATAGTTCAACTGAAGAACCTTCTTATGTAAATCAACCCATTAATGGATATGTCAATATTCCAGACAGTGGTCATTTCTCATTTAAAGCAATATCAAATGTTAAAGTATATTTGATATCCGGCGATAAATCTGGAATTGAATTATTTGATTTTCGGATACTCGCTCAGGAAACCTGTACAACTGGAAATAACGGGTATTGGGAATTTAAAACCCCATTAGAAGGAATGCGCTATCATATCATCGTAGATGTTAATGACGACGGACGAGCCGAAGATGTTAACCTTGATGTCGAAGCAGGAACATCCGATATAAATAGCTTTATCATTTCACCAAATGAATCACCAGCTTGGTATAGTTCAATTTCATTGGGAACAGAAACGATTTCTCGGGGCGAAACACTTCAAATCTGGAGTCATGGATATGCTTTAGAATCCAGGAAGATTCATTTTGAAATCTGGAAAGTATCGACGGATCCTCCAGTTAGAATGTGGCAAAGTGAAGATTTTTCAATATCAGAAAATTTTTCTCGAGCTTCAACATTTAAAATTCCAACTTTTTGGGCAT
>DAOVTB010000087.1 GCA_030633305.1 Candidatus Muiribacteriota bacterium | reverse complement strand
TTACAACATTGTGGGCTGGATATGTCGTTGAAAAAAAACCATCTGAAGTAAAAAGCAAAAAAAATGAACTTACGATAAATAAAATTATTGCTAAAACCATAGAGCTCTATAAAAAACAAACTGGTTCGAAAAAGAAAACTATGGAACAGCGAATCAAGGCAGGGCTTGCAGATTATGTCAAAGCAAGTTATACAGAGGATAAAATACTATTAAAAACTTCAATTGATAATTTCAAAGAAATGTATGATGAACTTTCGATATTAAAAAATACTGAAGTAAATGAAAGTCAGGCCGCAAAGATCATTAAAGATATGACAGAACTATTGGAATTACTTCCTGATAGCCTGACATTGCCATATAAACTACAGATCATGTCACATCTGGAAAACCAGAATCTTTCTTCAGCTGAAAATAAACTTACAGTTCTGGCAAATCTTGGCAGAGAATATACAGAAGAAGTAATTCTTAATCATCCGGGATACCTCAAAGGAAAACTGGATGAATTCAAATCACTTTCTGATTATTTCCAGACACAGAATGATATTTATTCAAATAATATAATGAAAAAAATAAAGCTTGCTGATTTGGCATATATGAATGATGATTTTTAAAGTTTGAAAAATCTTGTTGAAATCCTTATCAGTGATATCAATAAAAAGCTTGTAAATAATTATGCAATGAAACTTGAAAAGGGAATAAATTCTCTTATTCGCGAATACTAGCTCGAATATTTCATCGTTTTTGGTGTTATTTTCTCAAAACCACTGTTTGATATACAACTTCGCTCTATTCCACCCCATCCCACACCGTCCCACTATGTGGTTTGTATATTTAACAATCCCAACTCGGATGTTGCATGAGATGAGATTTGGGATTTTCAAATCAGTCTATATCGAGTCGCACTTTTGTGCGTCGCAGGTATGGACTGATGCAGAAAATTCCAAAGATCGCTCATGCAACATCCGGGCTAGAGTCTATTTTATCCTTGACTTTATACATAGTTGTTATTAATATCATATAACATATTAAAAATGAGAATTATGTATGAAGCTTCATGACCTGTACAAATCTATATATCAGATCGGTATAAAAAATGACCCACGCGGCGAAGATTATGTAAAAAATGATTTAAAACATCGCAAGGATCAATACAAAACCTATTCTATTGAAAAAAAAGATGAAATGGGATCAGAATACCTGAAGAATCCTTATTTTGATACAAGAGTTCTTTATGGAAAAAGAAACAGGGAAATTTCTGATTCAATTCTCGTTGGTCTAACTATAGGAACTGATGAAATCCTGATGGCTGATCTAATGAAAGATGCTGGACAGAATATTGATCTGGTTATTGGTTCTTACCCCGATGGAAAAGCAATGGCTACATCATTTCATATTATTGAATCGCAGATTGGATTTTTACAGCAGATCGGAATACCTGTTAATATTGCTGAAGGAATTATTCTCAACAGAGTAAATAAGCTGAAAAGAAGAATTGCACCCATGAATCTGGATAGAGAAGTAAGTACAGCAATTCTTATGGACACTCCTTATATGTGCGTTCATTCTCCTGTAAACAACATTACTCATACATTTATTAAAAATCTTTTGAGAGAAAAACGTCCTGAATTTCTCTGTGATATTGTTGAAGTGCTGATGAAAGAATCAGAATTTGTAGAAGCAGAGAAAATTGGTTTAGCTGTTAAAATACTTTCTGGTAACTTAAAATCTATTTGTGGTAATATTATAATTGATATGACTGGTGCTTTACTTGAAGAAGAAAAAATGTTTGATATCATTACAAATATAGGTAAAGTTGGAACTGTCATTGTAAAAAAATTAAGTGAGAAGTGTATAAAATTTGCTCAAAAATATAAACTCAATGTTATTGCAACAAACTATGTTGCAGTCGAAAGTCTGGGATTAAACCTTATGTTTCAAGCTTTGGAAAAACGTGGAATAAATTTTGATCTTGTGGGTTGTTCTGGTTATAGGCATTTTAGAGACAAGCGGAGGGTAAAATACATAAAATACGATGAATTTCAATAAACTTGTTTTAGATTTAAAAAGTCATGACGAGGACATGCGGATTTTTGCCTGTATGTCCATAGTAAAATCAGATGAGATTTCATTTGATATCGCTGAAAAATTGTTTGAATTATTAATCGATCTCACTCAGGACAAAAATATCTGTGTCAGATTCTACGCTAAAAAATCCCTTAACAGAGTCAAGGAATTTCTTACTGCGAATGCCCGTGATTCTCTGGATGACACTGAAAATTATTTTTGTATCAATGATCTGCGGGATACAAATTTCATAGATCTTATGAAATCCTTTGAAGAATATGTCCAATCCCATACAACGGATAAAACCACAAATGAGATTGTTGAAATGATTTACAAATACGGAAAATACAACCAACTGGAAGTAACAAAACATCTTCTTCAGATCCTGAACATAAATCCAAATAATTATATAAAAGCAACGATTATAAAGATACTTGGATTTAAAAATGATAGTGATATTGTTATTTCACTTACCCCATTCCTGAATGATCCTGATCCGCGTGTCAGATCAAATACAGTTGAAGCACTGGAAAGAATTCATAATCCTGAAACTATTCGGCTAATAATAACATTACTTCAGGATACAGATAATCGAGTTCGCGCAACAGCAGCTAAAGTGCTAAGTACTTTCGGTGAGGAAAATGTTTACAACCATCTTTCTGATATGCTTAATTCATTTGAATTATGGATGCGTGAAAGTGCTGTTCATGCATTATCACAGATAAAAACAAATCAGGCTAAATTTCTCCTGGTAAAAACACTTAATGATAATAGCGAAGGCATTAAATTGAAGGTAATAGAAGCACTTCAGAATTATCCTGACAGTGATGTCTTGAAAAACATTGAAGTCCTTACACGGAGTAAGGAGCTTGTTATAAGTACCAAAGCTACGGAAGTCATGAATATTATCCAGCTGGCAATGGAAAAAGGAAAGTTAGAAGCCGAGAGAGAAAAAATGGAAAAATCTTTGCCTTTTGACTTCAGCTCGCCACAACCAGTTATTGGAGAAATAGATACCCAGATAGTTCCATTTAAACCAATGGAACGATTTGAAATTCCAATTATTGATGATGTAAGTATTGAAAAAAGACTTCGCGTTGATCCTAAAATTTTAAAAGTATATAAAACTATGAAAGAAGAATACAACCAGGGGATTATCAAAGATTCAAAGATCCATAAACTGATGATCGAGATCGAACGGTTAAATTTTACAATACAACAACGTGAAAAAAAGCTTCAAAGCAGCAGCGTTCAAAAGCAATCTTCTAAATTTATGGACTGGATTGATGATAATCTTATTAAAAACTCAGACGCTTCCAAGCATAGAGAACATTTAAAAAGAACAAAGAAAAAGAAAGAAGAACTTTTATTGCAAATAGGTCAGATCCTGTTTGATTCCTATAAGGAAAACAGAGTTACTTATGCTGATCTTGGTGAATTGATTATCAAATCAGTGAAAAAATATCTAGAAAAAGTTTAATATTGAATTTGAAAGGACATATTTTGCATGATAATTGAGATTCAGGAAAATGACATGATACTTTTTTCTCTTGTTAAAAGTTTTTTACACGAAAAGTCTGATGAGAAAATAAAAGAAATCCAGAAACAAATTGCTGAGTTGGATCCATTTTTGGTAAAAACCGTTTTTTTTGAAGGGATAATTCTACAGGAAAAGGGCGATTTTAAAGGCTCTCTGGAAAAATTCGCCAATTGTATTACAAAAAGTGTCGTATACAAAGAATCAGGTTTTGGATTTCTGGCACAAGTTGAAAGTGGATATTCACAGATTAAATTATATGAATATGATACTTTTCTTGAAAATTTCGATCAATTTTTCAAGAAATATCCTCTCAACGAGAATATAATCACATTATGTCTAATTGCTGTTAACAGAATGATCGATGATAATTACTTTGAATCAGATAAGATAATTGATTTCTATCTGGACGTTTCTGGACTACCTGTTGTCTATAATTTAGAATTCCTTCTACTAAAAGGCATAATTGGTATTAATAAAAAAAATGTTTTTTATTCAAGAGAATTCTTCTCACAAGCACTTGAAAGAATAGATGAAATAGATGACGAACACCTGAAGTGCAGAATCTTTGCTAATTATGGTGTATTCCTTGAAATTACCGGGAAAGAATCAGAAGCTAAAAAATATTATCATAATGCAAAACTTCTCTCACAAAATATCGAACACTATAATGTTGAAGCTGAAATAGAAGCAAATCTCGGTATAATTCGCTACAATGAAAAAGATTATACTTCGGCAATATTCCATTTTAAGAGAACATTGAAACTATATGAAAAAATGAAAACCATTCCTAAAATTGCCCGCTTCAATGCCAATATTGGTTATATATATGAGAAAGATGGAAAAATAAATACTGCAAGAAAATATTATAAAAAAGCCATTGAAATCTTTATTGACATTAATGATCTAATTCAAGCTGCCAACATTTATAATATACTTGGAGAAATGTGTGTTAAGAATAATGAATTTCAAGAAGCAACTGAAAATTTCAATATCGCCATGGATATCCATTCAGATCCAAAAATTGGAAATAATATGTTGAAATTGATTGATTATAGAAATATCGCCAGAGTTTATTTGAAAAGTGAAGATTACTCAAAAGCTATTGAAGTCTTGAAAGAATCATATCGTTTGGCTAGTGAACTTGAACAAATGCAGGAAAAAGGAAAACTCCTTCAATTGATGGGCCACATTAATACTTTGAATGGGGATTATGAAAAGGCTGACAAAGAACTTAATGAAGCTGAAAGTATTTATTCAAATTTTCCAAATCATAGTTATAACAGTGATATTTATAAGTCCTATGCAGAGCTTTATTACAAAATGGAGAAATTTTCTAAAGCGCTTAAGTATGCTAAACTGGCCTATGATCTTTTCAACCAGGCACATCGTGGAAACGAACTTTCCTTGATAACAGGATTGATATCAGATATTTACACAAAACAAAACAATTTTACGCTTTCACATGAATATACTGATATTGCTATAAAAATCAATCAGAATATTGAAGAACATGAACGCCTTTATACTAATTATATGACGAAATCCGAATTGTATAAAATAGAGAAGGATACAAAAAATTCAAATATTTATAAAAGTATGGCTTATCAGTTAAAACGTGACAGGAATTTTTCAAATAAATAGTTACAGATGTAATTTATTTATTTTAATCCTTGAACAATATTGTATGATCCAGATATTCTCAAATTGAATGTAATTGCAACCACTGCATCTTCATCACACTTTATCCCAAGATATAATTCATCATTATTCAAAAGGTTTATCAAATTTTCGTTTGTTACTGAACCTGATTCCATATCCTGTGATGCAATACCTTTTGCAAGGATGCTCTCTCCTGAATCGTTAAGACCTGGATCCGTTCCAATATATATTATAACATTTGCTGAATTATCTGAAAGATTTTCAATTTGATATTCCAGTGTACCATTTTCAATAACGGTTGAATCAAATTGTACTTCATCAGGCATAACAATCTTTATCTCTTTATATGTATCTTTATCACTTAATACAAGGTTATATGAGTTTGTTTTAACGCTAAAAGGTATTTCTGTCAAACAACCTGTGATGACAGGTAAAACAACAATAAAGAGTAATAAAAGTGCTATATGATTTCCATTTTTTTTCATGAATTTTTCTCCTGATATTTTGAATATAACTATATATCGGCAGTTAATGTAGCTTAAGAAAGTAATAATTATCTGTTAAACATTGTCAACGGAATACAAGCATAAATATTGACATTTAATACATAATAATGATATTATTCAACCGAAAGTAAAGGTGAATCACGTGGTTTTTGTAGAGAATGATGTAAAAAAAGAATTCAGGGAATTATTCACGTTATCAAAGATCAGTGAAGCGATGTCTCAGGATCATACAATTGATGAATTTCTGAACTTCGTTATTAATACCCTCCAACAAGAGATTGATATTGATATCCTCATGATTGAAGCCTTTGATCCTGAAAACAATACGCTTGAATTTGAAAAAAATTTTGGAGTGGATGAAGATACTCTTCAAAAATACAAAAAGAATTTTCCAGATCAGATCGCATGGTCTATAAGTCAGAAAGAACCCCTGTTACTGGTTGATATCCTGGATTCAGAAGTATTGGAAAAATGCGGGTTAAAAACATTGATTATCCAACCGCTTATCACTAAGGATAAGAACTTTGGTCATTTTCTGATTGGCCGAAAAAAAGGGACAAATTTCATCATTAATGACCTGGAAATGTTTTCTGTTGTTGCTTCCCAGATATCACATTTTATTGAAGCATATAAATTAAAAGTTGCCCAGGAAGACAAGATTCGTGAATTAAATAAATTGAATGAAATTGGACAGCTTTTGAACAGTTCACTTCATAAATCTGAAGTACTTGATATTATCAGTTCAAGCCTGAAGGAAATGATTAATGTTGATATCAGTGCACTTTTATTTACTAATGAGGACCAGACTCAGATCATTACAGTGCTTTCAAGTCCAATTTCAGACGAATTACTGGAGCAGGCGCACGAAGAGATGCTTAAATCTTTTTTCATACTCGGCCAACAGGAAATAGATAGAAATTCTATTGAATACCAGGTTATTTATTCAAAAGCGTATGAACACAGAGAACATGTAAGTAATCTCAAATCATTCTTAACGGTGCCTATAATCATAAGGGGTATTATCAGAGGGCTTATATCAGTTATTCATCACCACGACAATTATTTTCTGCGCGATAATAGAAGAACGATTTCTACATTTGCTTCACAGATAGCGATTGCTCTTGATAATGCAATCATTTATGAAAATATGCAGCGTAAAATCGAAGAGATGTATAGGATTGGAGAGATCAGTCAGGCACTTACTTCTACACTTGAAATCGAGCAGATACTTTCAGTTCTTCTGGAAGCAACTGCAAAACTGTTAAAAGTCAGGATATGTGAACTTAGATTGATCGATAAAGAATCTGGGTTGCTTAAAGTAAAAGCTACAACCGGTCTGAGTTCAAATCCAGTGCAAAGAGTTGAGCTTCGAATAGGGGAAGGTGTGCTTGGTCTTGTTGCTCTTGATAAAGAACCAGTAATTATTGAAGATCTGTTATCAGATTACAGAGTGAAATATCGCAAATTTATAGTGAAAGAAAAATTGAAATCTTTACTGGCTGTTCCTCTTTGTATTAAAGATAAAGTAATAGGAGTAATGTCAGTTTATTCAAACAGAATACGAAAATATAAGAAATATGAAGTTGAATTATTGGAAACAATATCATCACATGCAGCCACGGCGTTGGAAAACGCAAAATTATATTCATTTATGCAGGAAAATTATTTGAGTACAGTCACGGCACTTTCAGCTGCGGTTGATGCAAAAGATCATTATACACATGGACACAGTGAACAGGTTATGGAAATCTCCGTTTCAATTGCTCAGGAACTTGGTATTTCAAAAAAAGATGTTGAGCTGATCAAATTCGCCGGACTTCTACATGATATTGGGAAAATAGGAATAAGCGACACTATTCTTCAGAAAAATGGAAAATTGACTGATGAAGAATTTCATCAAATATCACAGCATCCTGTGCTTGGTAGTTCAATTATTGGAAAAATTGAATTTCTGAAAAATATTCAGCCTTTAACATATCATCATCACGAGAAGTGGGATGGCACTGGATATCCTAGTGGACTTAGCGGGAATAATATTCCTATTGGTGCAAGAATATTAGCTGTAGCTGATACATACGATGCACTTACATCAGACCGTGTTTATAGAAAGGGTTGCTCCAGGGATGTTGCAATAGAAGAAATTCTGAGATGCAGCGGAACACAATTTGATCCTGGAGTGGTTAACGCCTTTATAAAAGTTGTAAATCACGAGAGTTACAGCGTAAGGCAGCATCAATACAACTATTATATTGATGATGATATTTTTGAGGTACTATAGTGTTCTTTAATAAAAAATTCCTTGTCGAAAAAACTGCAGATATTGGCAGCAACATTAGAATATACATGATCAGTTCAATAGTATACAAGATACTTCAGTCCGAAAATAATACTGCGGTAGCCTCTTTTTTTAATAAAAAACCATGCATTTTTCTTCTTATTACAAATGGTCTAATCGAGATTATTTCTGTAATTGATGGAAAAAAGACCATTATTAAGACTTCGCATGATGTTTCACTTAGTGAAAGTATGCTCCTAAGCCTTGAAAGTGAGTTAAATTGTGCTTAATAGATTTGATACAAACTCTAAAAGGGCTATAAAAATAATCATTGGAATATTTACAGCTGTTCTTATCTACAAATTCATGACTAAGCCAGGAAATACCTTTTCAGTTCTTTTCGAATTTATTCTTACAGCGATTGCATTTGTTTATATACTGACAATTCACGAAGTATCTCATGGATATACTGCATATTTGTTTGGTGATCCTACTGCAAAACTTCGAGGTCGGCTGACACTTAATCCATTAAAACACATTGAACCAATTGGATTGTTGATGCTTTATGTTGTTAAAATCGGCTGGGCCAAACCCATACCAGTTGATCCAAGAAGAATGAGGCACAGAAACATAGCGCTCCCATTAGTCGCTCTTGCAGGTCCATTAAGTAATGTAGTATTCGCATTTGTAATATTTGTGATATTAAAAAGCTATATGGGAAATGATGTTTTTAGAGTCTTTCTTAGTTCTGGGAACAGTGCAGTACTAATGAGTGCAGGTTGGTCCAGCATTGCAGTATCAATTTTTTCAGTTATGTATACAGCGTTTTACATAAACATATTACTTGCATCATTTAATCTTATTCCAATCCCACCACTGGATGGTTCAAAAATATTAAGAGCATTTCTACCTGAAAGTGGTAAAAGATTGATTGATTCCATGGAAAGATTTGGATTTATTATTATACTTCTTCTCTATTATATGGGATACTTACAACCCATAATATGGAAAGTATTTAATTTCCTTATTAATAACATTTTTGTTTCGATGATATGATAAAAAAATATTTTAAAGAACTACTTAATAAAGACCTTGATTCAATTACGTTCTGTGCTGTTGACATTGAAGCTACAGGAAGTAAACCTGAAAAAAATTCAATAATTGAGATTGCAGCTGTTAAATTTCAAAATGGTAAGATTATTGACAATTATTCAAGCTTTGTAAGACCCCTTGAGAGAATACCTTTTTATGTAAAAAAACTTACTGGTATCACCCAGTCCATGACCGATGGGGCTCCAGAACTTGATGAAATCCTGCCACAATTCGTAGATTTTGTTCAAAATACCGTAATTGTTGGGCACGACGTTGATTTTGATTATAGTTTTATTTCATACAAACTTAAAGAAATCGGATTGCGTGGACTTGATGCTCCAGCAATCTGTACATTGATGCTTTCATGGCAACTTTATCCTGAACTGAAAAAAAGGAATCTTACTTTCCTTTCAGAGTATTTTAATATTCCTATTGAAAATAAGCATCGAGCATTGGATGACTCACTTATTACTGCTGATCTGTTGATTAGATATATAAAATTATTGAAAAAAAATAACATAAATAATTTGAAAGATCTTATTATTTTCCAGAAAAGTAGACTTTTTGGACCAACTGCCAATTCATTTATTAAACGTGAATTTATCATTAATGATATTCCAGAGATGCAGGGAATTTTCTCTTTAAAGTCCGTCAGCGGTAAAACAATACATATTGAAAAAAGTCATGATATCAAAAAAAGGCTTAGTGCTGTTTTCTTTGGAGATGAGAAAATTATTCCTCCCAAAACATTATCAAAGCTGGTAAATATTAAATATTTTACTTCAAACTCAGTAGAGGAAAATGATTATATTTTTGAAAAGTATTACAGAAAATATTTTCCAACAGATAAGATACTTAAAAATCAATTGATGTATATAAAAATATCACGTGGAAAGCACTTGCCTAGAATTTATCATACAAAATATTTTAATCCAGATGATACTGATAATATATTTCTGGGTCCATTTGTTCACAGAAGAGATTGTGAAAAATTTATAAAACTTCTGATCTCTATATATCCTTTTAGAAGATGTAATAAAAATTTCACTTCATACGTTGGCCAAAAGGCATGCGGCAGATGTAACAAAAGTTGTATTGGGGTTTGTACCAGACTTGAAAAAACAGATCAATATATTGAAATATATCATATCCTGAAAAATTTCTTGACCGGTCAACGTATTTCAGAAGGTGCTCATAAAAGTTGGCTAATAAAAAATATTTCTAAAAGTTATTCAAATCTTTCTCTTAAAAAAATGAAGATGTTAAATACAGAATTAAAAAGGTATTATCAAAATATTTACAAATACTTGAATGGAAAATATATATTAAAGACCATGAGTATGGATAATCAATATGTATTTATACTTATTAATTGCCATCTAATTGAATATTATAAATATAGTTCTGATTTTAATGAAAAAAAAATAAATCTGGATGATTGTATTAAAAGTGCTGAAAACAAACATTATTTGTCTCGTTCACAAAACAGAAAACGACTTTCAATTGTTACTTTTTATAATCGAGAAGTCCTTAACTGGCTGGAAAAATTACATAAATACAGTGATACTGATTCACTGATTTCATTTGATAACAATGTCTAAAACTATCTGTATTAAAGAACTTACATATTCCTACGGGAAAAATGCGCCTGAACTTATAAATAACCTCAATTTCAGCGCTGAAACTGGGAGTCATATAATAATAGGTCCTAATGGCTCAGGAAAGTCGACATTGATTAAAATATTAGCTTCTTCGATTCCATCGTATACCGGAACAATCCAATTTAACAAAAAAGAATTAAATTCGATCTCATTATCTGATACTTCAAAGACCATATCCTATCTTCCTCAATATTTTTCAAGGAATTTCCCCGTTACTGTAAAAGAATTTTTGTCTCTATCTGATGCAGAGTTAGATGAAACGAATGATATTTTTGGAATCTATAGTCTGCTGTCAAGAAACATCACTGAACTCTCAGGAGGGGAATTGCAGAAAGTTAATGTTACAAGAGTGCTGTTACAGGATACTCCTGTTATTCTTCTAGATGAGCCCAATACACATCTTGATATTACATCGCAGTTTCTACTTTTTGAAACAATAAAAAAACTTGAAAAAACAAAAGTCATAATAATTGTCCTTCACGATTTACAGATGGCCAGCAGATATTTTAATAATTTCATATTGATTGGTAAATACGGTTTCAATAGAACAGGTAAAAAAACAGATGTTTTTAACTCGGCTGTGATTTCTGAAGCATTTCATTCATGTGTAAATGTGGTCGCAGATCCAGTCTGGGGTGGTTATTATGTACAACCTGTTAATCAATATTCGGGAACAACTGATGGAATATCTGGAAAAAGCATACCGGGAAAAAATAATACAGGCTTGAAAATTCATGTTGTAACTGGTGGAGGAGCTGGAACCGAAGTTTTTACAGAGTTAAAAAATCTAGAGAATATTTATTCTCTTAAAATAAGTGTAGGAGTAATTAATAAGTTTGATACAGACTGGTTTATAGCTAAGGAATATGGATATTCTGTAATTTGCGAAAAACCATATTCTGAAATTACTGAAACTGCCTTCAAGGAAAATATTGAGAGTCTAAATAACAGTGACCTTATAATATATATTCCTCATTTTATAGGAAAAGGGAATGTCTCAAACGTTACTGGAGTAATTGAAGCTGTAAAGAAAAATATTAGTTTGATTGTTATCAAAAATAATACAGTTATCGAGTATATTGAAAATGATAAAGAAACCGAAAACATCCTTTTTCAATTAAAACAGCTCGGTAAAGACTGCGAAAAAGATAATTTGGAAGAAATAATTGGGGAAATATCCTCTATGGACGATATATAAAATATGTATAGAAAATTGACATTATTCTTTGTAGTATGCTTATTTTTTAATACTGTTTCAGTAATGGGCCAGGAAATGCTTGATATACCTGAAGTTCCTCAAACTCTTGAATTCAAACTTCTGGAAAAATGTATTCATTATTTTAATGAGAGAAAATATGATAAAGCTGATCTTTTACTTAATCAGGTGATTAGAAATTCTCCTTCGTCCTATAGAGCATACTATATGAAATTCAAGATCAAAGATACTATTGGCGAAGAAGATGGACTGTATTTCTTAAAAAAATCTGTCATACTATACAACGCACAAAAGAATATGAAAATTCTTTCAGTGCCAGATATGAATAAAGAGTTTTTTACTGAATTAAACCTGTATTTGAATGCTAATACATTATCATATAAGTTTTATTTAGAAGCCATTGAATTTCTAAAAAAAGGACAATGGATGAAAGCAGTAAAGAGCCTTGAAGATGCAATCAAGACTAAGAAAAGATCAGAATATTACTTCAAACTCGGTGATATTTATGTGGATATAAATGAAAAACATTCAGCAATGAAATATTATGCTGACGGACTTGCCCTTAGTCCTG
Organism: Candidatus Muiribacteriota bacterium; assembly: GCA_030633305.1. Taxonomy (GTDB): domain Bacteria; phylum Muiribacteriota; class DAOVTB01; order DAOVTB01; family DAOVTB01; genus DAOVTB01. Next base: position 4,114 of record DAOVTB010000087.1, on the reverse strand, counting down.
AAAATGTAAAATCACGAGTAAAACTTATTCAGCTGTATAAGGAATTCGGTAATTACCAGACCGCATATCAGGAAGCGAAAAAATTATTTAAATTGCAGGGAAATAATTCATTTATACAGAAAATGTATGAAGAATTATCAAATCGTGTTAATAAAAATAATTTTGCTGAGAAATCACCATTACCTCAGAACATTAATAAAATTAAAGTCATGAAAATTACTGGAAGAAATATTTATTTAAAGTATAATGGAAATTTCCAGGAAAAAATTCGGGATCTAGTCTTTAAAAAACATCAGATTTATGATAAAAATACAGGTGACGCCAAAGGCAAGATACTAATTTCAAGCGTTGATAGAAAAGGATTATTTAAAGCACTTGCGCTTGGTAACTATAATGGGATCAAAATTGGAGATTACATAAACAGTAATGTGGACTAAACAATTAGCAGTTAACAAAAATGCAAGATATAATTATTTTCTTGAAGAATTCTTTGAAGCGGGTCTTGTACTTGTCGGCAGTGAAGTGAAATCAGCAAAGTCTGGCAAGGTAAGTATCAAAGAAGCTTTTTGCAAAATTAATGACTCTGAAGTTTTTATCTTTAATATGAATATAATTCCATATGACAAAGGTGTTCAATATTTTCAGTGTGATCCTAAAAGAAAAAGAAAATTATTATTACATAAAAAAGAAATAAAAAAATTAAAGAAAAAAACTCTGGAACGTGGTTATTCGCTTGTTCCTACAAAAATTTTTATCAAAAACGGTTTGATTAAAATAACAATTGCACTTGGAAAAGGTAAGCAGAAAACGGATAAGCGTAAACAAATTCATGAAAGAAATATTAAACGTGATCTTGACCGAGAAATGAAAAATAGAAGAAATACATAAAGACGCCTCACCATGAAGGACATGAAGAGCATGAAGATAAAAATAGAAAAGACAGATCAAACTAATCATTTATCAAATAATTCTGCAAGGTATATTTGTGGGATATTAAGATTAGCTACATTTGTTGTTTTTTTATTTTTATACGTTTTCTGTTCAAATTTTTTATATGCTATAAATACGACATCATATAAATATGGTGGTGTAAATATAAGAAATGTCGTAGATAAGGGTATTTCATATCTTGCTATTGAAGATATGAAGCAATTGTTCGATCTCAAAGTAAAATACTTTCCATTTACAAAAATACTCGCAGTTACAAAAGATTCTACTGTTTTTAAATTTGTAGTCAATACAAAAACAGTATTTATCAACAGTGAATTGACTGCAATTAATGCAGCCCCAAGGATTTTTGAAGGCGAACTTTATTTACCTCTTAAATTTCTCAAAATCCACTGGTTAGCAATTGATAAAAAAGAGATCAATGAAATTCCTGTAAAATCTGATACAAGTATAGACCAGCAAATAAGGGAATTATCTTTTCAGGATAATCATTTTTCCAGTACAGAAAGTAAAACTGGATATAAAACTAATCGCGAGATCGTTATTATTCTTGATGCAGGTCACGGCGGAAAAGACCCCGGAACAGTTTTTAAAAAAATTTATGAAAAACATATAAATCTTAAAATAACTAAAAAATTGAAACAGTATTTTTCTGATGATGCGGGATTTAAAGTCATCATGGTCAGGAATAACGACAAATTTATAAATCTTGATGAACGTACTTTCTTTGCAAACAGTAATCATGGAGATCTTTTTATTTCAATTCATATCAATGCATCATTCAGCAATAAATCAAAGGGAATTGAAATATTTATACCTACAAGAACAGAAAAAGATGTTGGTAATATTTCAAAAAAAGAAATGGGTAAGGTCGCAAAAGCTAAGCAGAATATTGAAGCTGATATAAGAGACCTTAAACAGGATATCATATATATTGAATCAAAAAATCTTGCAGTAACCGTAAAAGATTCAATTGTGAACAGTGATATTGGCATGGATTTCCGATCAATAAAAAAATCAAGATTTTGTATATTTTCAAATATAGATATGCCATCAATTCTTTTAGAAGTAGGTTTTATCACTTGTAAAAGTGACAGAGAATATCTTAATAGTGATGAGAATATTGATCTTATAGCAAAAAAGATTTTTCATGGAGTAAGGAATTATTATGAAAACCAATAGTGGAGAGTCAGATGCAATTATTTAAAATTTCATTAACAAACTGGTTTAAAATAATGATCCTGGGATTTGTTATTATAATCCTTATTATATTCGGTTATTTTACCTTTTTTAAAAAAAGTATCAGAGTATCAAATATCTTTCCTGATGATTTCACTTCAAAACAGAATATTGTAAAGAATGTAAAAAAAATAATTGAAAAGAACATGAACAGGTTTATAGACGGAAATGAGAAAAAAGAAAAATATAGATTTAAAACCAGTAAAATTAAAAATAATATGACAGGCGAGGAAAGCAGCATAAAAGATAAATCATATCTCGATTATAAAACATTCAACATAACACTTTTCTTTTCTGATGAAAATGCTGAAAATCTCATAGGGGAATCAAGGGAAATAAAGGTTAGTTCAAATAATATTGTATCTCTTACACGCGGAATACTGATTGAATTAATAAAGGGACCTGAAACTAAAAAACTTTATCCAGTGATTAATCAAAAAACCACAATTAGAGCAATCTACTATCATCATGGATGTATTTATATTGATTTTCACAAAAATATTAATGATAATAAACACATGGGTTCAACTGGCGAATTGTTACTGCTATATTCGATTGTAAATACCCTCACTCAATTCCAGGAAATAAGATTTGTAAGATTTCTCATTGATGGAAAAGAAAAGAAAAGTTTTGAGACAAGACATTTAAGCCTTGATGAAAACATCAGCAAAAATGAAAATATTAACGTAAACAGGTAATGTACACTCGATGAAAATATTATCCCTTCTAATAATGATCATTGTAATGCTTCCTTTTGGATTGAATATCTGGGTAAGTAATAACCTGAAGCCCATGTCAGATGAAAAAGGAAAAATAATCAACGTTACTATTCCAAAAGGAAGTTCTGTAAGAAGAATCGGAAATATCCTGGAACAGAAAAGATTGATTAGAGATTCCTTTTTTTTTAGATATTATGTAATGTATCTAGATGTTGAAAAAGCCCTTAAATATGGAAATTATAAACTTGATATATCTGAAGATGTTGATAGTTTAATTGAAAAACTAAAGGCTGGAAATCAAGAAAAGATTGTTTTAAAAGTAATCCCTGGCGACATGCCCCAAACTGTTATCAGGAAAATAGCAAAGTTAAAATTCATAAAAAAATCTACCAAGGAAATCGCCGCAATTTTACAGGCTAAAAACATCAGGATTGGAAAAAATGCACTGATTGTTGGTGCGGTCCCATTCATAAGGCCTGATACCTATCACCTGAATTCCACGATGAAACTTGATGATGTCATAGATTTCATTACCAGAGAAAGAATAAAACTTGTGGACAATTCCAGAGAAGTCTTTGAGAAGAAAACTGATAAAAAATTGAATAGTAAAGCTATTCTTGAAAAAATCATATTAGCTTCCATAGTTCAAAAAGAGGGGCGGGACAGAAAAGAGAGATTTCTTATATCAAGTGTGTTTACAAACAGATTAAACAGACGTATAAGGCTTGAATCATGTGCAACGATAAATTATATTTTATGGAAAGATAATATTAAAAGATCAAAATTAACATTTGCTGACCTTAAAATTAAATCTCCGTATAATTCTTATGCTAATTATGGCCTGCCACCTGAAATCATCAGCATTCCATCTGATGATTCCATTGAAGCAGCATTTTTCCCCGATAAGACCAAATATCTTTATTTTGTTCTTCAAAGTAAGGGAGAACACCATTTTTCTAAGACTTTAGCTGAACACAATAAATATAAAAGAATATACAAACGTGACCTTAGAAAACTTAAAAACGCTAAAAAGAAACAGAAATAAAAAACAAAATGATGTTTAACGATAAATCTGCTTTAATTCAAAATTCCTACAGCAAAAGAAAGATCCTTAATAAGTTCGAAGCTGTGAAAAACGAAGCTGAAAAGCTCAAAATTCCTGACGTTACAAATGAAGATGAACAGTATTTGACGACCCTTGTTAATAT
>DAOVTB010000139.1 GCA_030633305.1 Candidatus Muiribacteriota bacterium | reverse complement strand
GATTTTACCAATTTTGTTTTTAAACTCTGGAATGTCATTATCCATATGATACATTTCCATTGCGCCTTCATATACTTTCATATTGGCAATACATGCTTTTCTAAGGGAAGGAGAAGCAGCATTTCCAGACTGACTGGAAATGCTTTCAGAAATTTTATAATCAGTTTCAATTAATATGGCATTATTTTCTACACTTATGAAAAAATCAAGCTTCAACAAATTTAAAAGTAGATCAGGAAGTTTTTTGAATTCAGACATTACAGGTCTTCCCCATGAATATGAAGATTTGTGGTTAATTAGGTCTGGCATATTGGAAACTATTGAAGAAGAAAGTATTGTTTTAGTCGGAAAAACATTTGCATTTGAAACATTTTTCTTAAATTGTTTCTCTTTTTTAAGATTATTTTCAAAACCAAGTAAACGGCTGATTCTGTATATGCGATTTTTTGTTCTCCATGATGCTATGCCCCTGCTTTTTACTGCAAGTTGAAGTAATTTTCTTCTCATCATGTAACCATATTTAAAATCTATAAATCCTCTGATGTCACATGCTTTTTTATCCAGAATTTTCTTTTTTGAGAACCCTTTTTTAATTGTCGTCAGTGTATTGGGATTCAATCCTATATAAGCAATTCCAGAATCAGGAGGTGTCATGATATACAATGGGAACAATCCGGTTCGGTCTGCTGGAATTGCTACTTCTTCAAGCCCTTCATATTGTGATTTTACTCTATTTATCCATCGAAACATTGGCGTTATACCGCTTATGAGTAGTTCGGGTAATACAAATGCACCTGGCATTCTCATGAATGACAACATGGACTGCCTGCGGCTGTCATCAAGCCAGTGTGAAGGAATATATGAACTGCTTGCAAAATCAAGTCCTGTAAATTGTACAAACAGATTCATTGGCAGGGAGACCCCGCGGAGCCAGAAGCCAAACATTTTTGTTGCGATAGCTACACTTAGTCCAAATGCCTGACCATCAAAAGTATCAAAAGAATGTTTTATTTTAGGATTACAGACTAATCCCTGAACAAATCTGAATTGTGAACGATTGCTGATTGGACTTATATATAAAACAGATCCCCATTTTTTTTCACTCTTATCGTAAAATATACTTAATGCTATTGGATCCATTTGTCTCCATCTTCTTTCGTATGTCTGTTTAAAGGATTCATAATTGCTGTATTCAGATTCAGTAACTTTTTTAAATTTAAGTGTATCTATAGGTTTGTGATCAAAAAGTCCTCCGAAATCTACATGAATAGTCTTTCCTTCTACTTCTTTTAGGCCATTAAATATCCATTTATTCCATTTTTCAGGTAATGAAGAATATTTTTTTAAATCTTGTAGTGAAGCCAGCTTTTTAGAGTTTTTTTCAGCCTGATAGATTGATTTCAAGAGGAATACCATGCGGATTCTAGCATCAATCGTATTTAACCTATCGTTGAATATTTTCCATCTTGGGGAAATAAAATTAGTCAGCCAGTAATCACTGAGATACATGAAAAATTTTTCATTTTTACCGCTAAGTCTGTTACGAGAATATATGAAGTTATTGACCTGGCTGAGACTTCTCCCTTTTTCGTAACAGTTAAGAGCCATTTTAAAAAGTTTTTTTCCAGTTGAAAGGATTATTATGTTTCCAGGAAGATTTTTTTGTAATACTGAAGATTTTGAAAGAGAAATTTTATTCTTTGTCTGAATTATCATTAAGAGATTAGTTCCGGATTGAATGTTCAGGTCCCAACCGGCAATTGCAATTGCCTTTACATTGTTTTTTAACTTCCCCATGTCTTTATCGAATAATCCAAGTCTTTCCAGATGAAATTTATAGATTTCATCAAAACTTTTTGGATAAGTACCCTTTGACCATTTATCAAATTGGGAAGCAATCAAATTGAAAGTGTCTGTGAAGTTTTTCATGGAATCCCATTCCAGATAATAACAACTTCGTGGGATAAATTTTGAAAGTGGTGAATTATTAAATTCAGCATCAATATTTTTGATTGCAACTTGTGGAAGCAGAATTGGTTTTGGAGGATCTTTTGTAAATTTTTCCTGTTTCAAGGTTAAATTTTTTTCAGTCGGAATTGCGTCTCTTATGTCATTTAACCCGCTAATAGCATATAAAAACTTGAGTGCAGATTCTTTTTTCCATGAATAAGTTTTGCTTTCAGGAGGGAGTTCACCGAAAGTTTTTAGATAAAGAAGAAGTTCCATTTCATGATCTTCGTTACTGTTTATTTCATCAATGAGAAATTTTCTAAATTCATTTTCCCACTCATTTTCAATTTTAGATACTTTTTCTGGTGATTTTATGATTTCAAATCTATCTATTGAATTATTTTTAGAATTATAATAATTGTATTTTTTGGTTTTTAAAGAAAAGGTTAAAGGAATATTAGTTGTTTTGCTGAAAAGATCGGTGTTTAATCTGAAAAAACAGCGTATATATTCACCTTTAGCATCAAATCCCGTTTTAAATACAGTGTATAATGGACGTAAATATTTTTTTAATTTAGAATCATTTCTAGTGATTTCAAGTCGAAAAATGCTTTCTTTGTTCCATTTAGAATTTAATGAAAATTTACAAATTCCATAGGCCAGGTGTTCACCTGCTTTGATAAATATTTCTGCTGGTTCGTTGATTTTTTTTGCTGCAAAAATTGGATTGATTAAAACAGTAACTACCAAAAATAAGATTAGAACTAATGATCTCATTGAATAACTCCTATAATTATTGAATTTTATATATTGTACCATATGTAGGGAATGGGCCTGCAGACTGTGTCGCAATACACTTCTATACAATATTTGGAGAAGACAACTTTATCTGGCGCAGGGGTCAAAGCAACTTTCATGAACTTGGATTTTAAGTTCACAAAAGCTCTGACCCCATCTATATTGGTATTTAGCATTAGTCACTTATCTTCATTTTATATTTAATTTTTTCTCTGTGCCTTTGTGTCTTTGTGTGAATCTATTCTTTTCTCTCTTTGTACTCAGCGTTCACTGCGCGAGATCTTTTTTTATTTCTTCGATTTACAAAGGTGAAATTTGCATTTTCAATAATATTAAGCTATTCTATAATAGTGATAGGCGCTGTTATCATTAGTTATTCTTAGGAGAAAAAATATATGTCACGTTCAGAAATTGTACGAATATTGAAAGAATTCAAAAAAAATTATGCTTCGGAATATGGAATACTATTAATTGGAGTTTTTGGTTCTGTGGCTAGAGATGAAGCAACTGATAAAAGTGATGTTGATATTGTTGTAAAAACTCAAACTGCAAACCCTTTTAATCTTGTGCATATAAAGGAATATCTTGAGTTGCAGTTAAATAAACATGTTGATATTGTTAGATTAAGAGATAATATGAATCCATTTTTAATGAAAAGATTAGAAAAGGAAGCTATATATGTATGATAAGGAATTGGTTCGTTATATTTTTGAGCAGATATTAAATGCTATCAAAAAGATTGAATTGCGCTTCCGATCCATATCAAATGCACAGGATTTTATTGATTCACCTGAAGGTACAGAGAAACTAGATGCAATTTGTATGATGCTAATTGCTATTGGTGAGAGTTTGAAAAATATTGATAAAATTACAGAAAAAAAATTATTACCTAATTATCCAGAAATTGATTGGAAAGGTGTAAAAGGATTACGTGATATTATTTCCCATCATTATTTTGATATTGATTCTGAGGAAATTTTCTGGGTCTGTAAACATCAGATTCAGCCATTATTGTTAGCGATAGAAAAAATAATAGAGGATGAAAAATAAGGTGTTTTGATGGATCAACTTCAAAAACTAGAGAATAAAAGTATACATATTTTTCGTGAAGCATATGCTGGGTTTAAGAACCTTGGGATGCTGTGGTCAATTGGTAAAGACAGTACAGTTATGCTGTGGCTTGCAAGGAAGGCTTTTTTTGGACATGTTCCAATAACATTGATTCACATTGATACGTCCTACAAAATTAAAGAAATGATTGCTTACAGGGATAAACTTGTTCTGGAATGGGAACTTGATCTTATTTATGGCCAGAATATTACTGCATTGGCAAAGAAACAGACTTTTCCAGATGGGAATGCTTCGAGACTGGAATGTTGTAGACAGCTTAAGACTAGAGCTTTAAAACATACTTTGGACGGAACTTGGAAAAGATTCAGAATGAACCATCGTATCAGGAAATATGAAATCGATAAAAAAAATGAAATATTTACCGGAATAATTGCAGGTATTCGATCAGACGAAGAAGGGTCACGTTCAAAAGAAAGGTATTTTTCCCCGCGAGATCAGGATAATCAATGGGATGTTGGTCATCAACCGCCTGAGTTCTGGGATCAGTTTAAAACAGATTATGCACCAGGAACTCATGTCCGGATCCATCCACTTCTGGATTGGACTGAACTTGATATCTGGAAGTATATTGAACGTGAAAAAATACCTGTTATACCAATTTATTTTTCTGAAGAACATAAACGATATCGATCTCTTGGATGTGCTCCATGTACAAGTCCAGTTGATTCTGATGCCGTAAGCGTAGAAGAAATAATTGAGGAATTGAGTTCTGGAAAGTTTTCAGATATTGCAGAACGTTCTGGTCGAGAGCAGGACAAGGAAGATGGCGGTGGGCTTGAACAGCTCAGACGCGAAGGTTATATGTAAGAAAAAGAAAGATTCTCGCGCAGAGAACGCAGAGAAAAATAAGAAGGGTAAAATAATAAATAATGTAGGGACAGGCCTCTGTGCCTGTCCAAGATAAAATATAAAAGATTACTACAAAGGACCACGAAGGAAAAAAATAGAATGTCAGACACGTTAAATATAGTTTTTGCAGGCCATGTGGACCACGGAAAAAGCACTGTTATCGGGAGAATGCTTGCTGATACAGGATCACTTCCAAAGGGAAAGCTTGAGCAGATAAAAGAATCGTGCAGGAAAAATTCAAAACCTTTTGAATATGCATTTTTACTTGATGCATTAAAAGATGAACAATCTCAAGGTATTACGATTGATTCGGCCCGTTGTTTTTTTAAAACCGAGTCAAGAGAATACCAGATAATTGATGCTCCCGGGCATATTGAATTTCTTAAAAACATGGTAACTGGTGCTGCGCGTGCTGATGCGGCAATTCTTGTGATAGATGCTGAAGAAGGAGTTAAAGAAAATTCACGAAGACACGGTTACCTTTTGCATATGCTTGGAATCAGACAGGCGATTATATTGGTTAATAAAATGGATCTGGTTGATTTTAATCAGGAAGTATTTGATAGAATTGTAGATGAATACAGTGATTTTGCTGATGAAATAGATTTGAAAGTAAATTCATTTATTCCGGTTAGCGGAATGACTGGTGATAATATTATTTCTGGTTCAAAAAAAATGAATTGGTTTTCAGGAAAATCTATGTTGGATTCTCTGGAGGATTTTGACTCTGTTTCAACTATGATAAATGGTCCCTTGAGAATGCCTGTTTCAGATGTGTATAAGTTTACTCGTTCAGGAGATAACAGACGAATTATTGCTGGAACAATTTTCAGCGGATCTATTAAAGTTGGAGATGATATTATATTTTATCCTTCTGGAAAAAAAGGAAAAGTAAAGACTTTAGAAGGTTTTAACCGTTCAAAAATCAATATGTACGAAGCAGGAGACGCTGCAGGATTTACTCTTGATGAACAGTTGTATATTCAAAGGGGTGAGCTTGTAGCAAAAGAAAATGAACTTCGCCCGAAAAATACATCAAGATTTTTTGCCAATATATTCTGGCTGGGAAAAAATCCACTTGAAAAAAGAAAAGAATATTTTCTTAAAATAGGGACATCAAAGGTCAGGATTAAACTTGAAGAAATAAAAAGTGTTCTGGACTCTTCTACTTTGGAATCTAATGTAAAAGATTGCGTCCAGAGGAATGAAGTATCTGAGTGTATAATTAAGACTTTTTCGCCAATTTCTTTTGATGAAGTTGCAGATCATCACCTTACAAGTAGGTTTGTAATTATTGATGATTATGAGATTTGTGGTGGTGGAATTATTACAGAATCATTAAGTGATAGCCTTGGACCAATCAGAGAAAAAGTTCAACTAAGGAATTATAAATGGGAGAAAAGCTATATTTCGATTCAGGAAAGAGCGACTAGATATAATCAAAAACCTACGTTGGTTATTATCACTGGAGATAAGGATTCTGGAAAAAAACCGCTTGCTAAATGTCTGGAGAAAAAACTGTTTTCAGATGGACATTATATTTATTATTTGTGTATTGGAAATCTACTCTATGGTGTAGATGCTGATATTAAAACTATAGATTCAAAAAATGAAAAGCGCCGGGAACATATAAGGAGACTTGCTGAAGTTTGCCATATTTTGATTGAATCAGGCCAAATTGTAATAGTTACTGCTGTTATGCTTGCTCAGGAAGATCTTGAAATATTTAATACAATTGTAAATCGTGATCATATAGAAGTACTTTGGCTTGGTGATGATATAAAAACAGATATTGATTGCGAACTGCATCTTTTTGGTGGTGATGTTAATCATTACTGTGATAATGCTATACAATTGTTAAAAGAGCATGGAGTTATTTTCAGTCCCTGGTGATTCTGAACATTGAACGAGCGAATCTTGAAATTTTCTGCGTCACTTTATGTCTGCGGAGTATAAAAAACACACCTCAACATAAAGTGACTTGAAAATTCCAACCTTCATCTCGTTCAAAGTCCAGAATCTGGAATTGAGGGAAGAAAAAAAGTAAAGAAGACCTCGCGCAGAGAACGCTGAGGACGCAGAGAAAAAGGACAAAATAGAAATTGGGGAAATACTATTATAACAGTCATTACCCGAGCTTATCGGGTAATCTATTTAAATTGAATACATGCAGGTAGATATGAGCAAAGAGAGCGAAAATAACATAGTATGGCATGATGGACTGGTTGATTACGAAACCCGTTGCAAAGCACACGGACAGAAAGGAATTGTACTTTGGTTTACAGGTCTTTCTGGTTCAGGGAAATCAACTATTGCTGTAGAATTGGAAAAAAAACTTGTTTCACTTAATAAAATTGTATATCGGCTTGATGGTGACAATGTAAGACATGGTCTGAATTCTAACCTGGGATTTTCTGTTGAAGATCGGACTGAAAATATCAGACGAGTTTCTGAAGTTGCAAAACTATTCAAAGATGCTGCTGTGATCACTCTTGTTTCTTTTATTTCGCCTGCAATTGAAATGAGAAAATCAGCTTCTGAAATAATTGGTGAAGAGTTTCATGAAATTTTTGTAAAAGCATCAGTGGAAACCTGTATTAAACGTGATACAAAAGGATTGTATAAAAAAGCGATTGCTGGAGAAATTAAAAATTTTACAGGTATTTCAGCACCTTATGAAGAACCGGTGAATCCTGATATTATTATTAATACGGAAAAATGTTCGGTGGATGATGCTGTGAATTTAATTATGGATTATTTAGAAAAACAGAAAAAATAAGAATTTTACCACGAAGGTCACGAAGAAAAAGAGAAGAAAGAAGGGAAATAGTAAATAATGTAGGGACAGGTCCCTGTGCCTGTCCAAAACAAACAAAAAGAAGATTATTACAGATAATAAAAAAAACCAATGGAATTACGGGCAAGCCCAAGGATGACTGGATATTTATCATTAATAATTAAACACCATTTTTTACTTTTCTTAGTGTTTCTTCGTGTCCTTCGTGGTAAAATTTTTATATTCTTTAGAGAGGTTTTTGAAAAAGAAAAAAATGGATTTTAAACAGGTATTAAAAATAATAATAAGTGAATTTGCTGAGCAAAACATACGCTATGGGCTGATTGGTGGATTTGCATTAGGTGTGCTTGGAATTTCACGAACAACTGTTGATCTTGATTTTCTGGTTTTAAAAGATGATTTGGAAAAAGTCGAAAGTATAATGGCTAAGGTTGGATATGATTGCATTTATAAAACAGAAAATGTTTCGCAATATGTATCCCCTTTGAAGGTTTTAGGGGAAATTGATTTTTTACACGCATTTAGAAAAGCTTCTCGTTCAATGCTTAACAGAATGATAGAAAAGGATATATTTTCCAGTGAAATGAAGATCAGTGTAATATCTCCAGAGGATATTATTGGATTGAAGTTACAGGCTATGGTTAATGATCCCTCAAGAGAAATGATTGATTTAGTAGATCTGGAAAAACTGATGTCACATTATCAGGGAAGGCTAAATTGGGAATTGATTAAAGAATATTTTGAACTATTTGATAAGATGGATAAATTTTTGGAGCTTAATGGTAAATATGGCAATATTGACTGAACTTGAAAAAAAGGAATTAAAAGATCTTGTAGATTCTGAAGACCTTAGAAATGATAATAGAAGGATCGTTTCCCAAAGACATGATCTTTTTCATGTGGACGGTGAGGTGATTGTTGATAATTTGATAGAATTTTTAACTATGTATAATGAATTTATAAATCATGAAACGCCACCTTTTAGAAAAATTATAGATAAAATAATGAAATTATAGAAAAAGAAGACATCGCGCAGAGATCGCTGAGAATGCAGAGGAGAAAGTTCACAATAGAATGTGTGCTAAGTTTGAAAATTAACTGATGAGGAAATATGCTGAACGATAAAACCATTTTAATAACAGGTGGGACAGGTTCCTTTGGGACTGCTTTTACTGAATATTGTCTGAAAAATTATTCTCCACGGAAGATTATTATATTTTCAAGAGATGAATTCAAGCAATATCAGATGAGAGAAAAGTTTCGGAAGTATGATGATTGCATTAGATATTTTATAGGTGATGTAAGAGATAAATCGCGTTTATCCAGAGCTTTTGTTGATGTTGATTATATAGTTCATGCAGCGGCTCTTAAACATGTGTCTGCATGTGAATACAATCCTATTGAAGCTGTAAAAACAAATATTGAGGGTGCAGAAAATATAATCAACGTTGCAATTGACCGTGGCGTAAAGAAAATTGTAGCATTATCTACTGATAAGGCTGTTAATCCAGATAATTTGTATGGAGCAACAAAACTGGTTTCTGATAAACTTTTTATTGCAGGAAATAGTTATTCAGGAGTCTCTAAAACACTTTTTTCTGTTGTTAGATATGGGAATGTCTTAGGAAGTAGAGGATCGGTAATACCGTTTTTTGATAAACTTATCAATGCAGGTGAAAAACTACTTCCTATCACAGATAAGCGAATGACACGATTCTGGATTTCTCATGAAGAAGGTATAGAACTCGTTCTACGGGCATTAAGAGAAGAAAAAGGTGGTAAGATATTTATTGCAAAGATTCCTTCTTTTAAAGTTGTTGATCTTGCTAAAGCTATGCTCACAGATGTTGAAATAAAGGAAATTGGAATTCGATCTGGAGAAAAACTACATGAAGATCTCATTTCAGATGGTGATTCAAGATCAACATATGAATACGATGCTCATTTTGAAGTTTTTCCAAACTATGATTGGATTGATTTTGACGCTTACTATAATCCTTTAGGGAAAAAAGTAATAGAGGGGTTTGAATATTCAAGTAGTAATCCTGAATTATTTCTTACAATTGATGAATTAAAAGTAAGAATAAAAAATCTGACATGAAATTGAAAGAAGATTCTCGCGCCGAGATCGCTGTGGACGCAGAGAAAAGAAAGGACAAAATAATAATTTGCCACGAATATAAAAGAAGAAAAAATGGGATAGGATTAATAAGATTAAAGAAAGATTTAAGAAAATAATAAATAAGGAAAAATGAGAATGAGCGATGTTATTAGAAAAATTAATTTCAAAAATATTATCACTGAATCTGAAGAAATCAAAAATCTTGCTTTTGATTGGCGAAACAAATATTTTGTTCGTTGTAACATGTTGAAGCAAGCTGAAATAACTGATGCTGAACATCAAAACTGGTTAGAAAATCTTAAAACAGATGATTCAGAGAAATATTGGGTAGTATACCTTGATAAAAAACCGATTGGTGCAGCAACTCTTAATTTGATAGATCGAAAAAATAAAACAGCAGAACTGGAATTTTACATCGGTGAACAGAGATATCTTGGATATGGTTGGGAAAAAAAGATTCTAGATGATTTTTTGAAATTAATTTTTTCTGACGAGGGACTGGAAAAGATTATTTCAAGGGTTCTGGTCACGAATACTGGTGCGTACAGTATTTATATGAAAAATGATTTTCAGATGATTGATGAATATACAGATAACGTTGATGGAAAAGAATTGAAGGTTTGTGTTTTGAAGTTTATGAAGACGGAGTGGGAAGGTGAACAGTGATTCCTCCAAAGGAGATAAAAAGAAATGAGTAATAAAGAAAAAATATCATATTTTAATAAAATAGCGACAAAACGGAAAAAGTGGAAAAAGTTAAACAACTATTACTATCAGGATTTGGAAAACTTTTTCCAGTTTGTAATACCTAAAGGTCATCGTGTTCTTGAAATAGGATGTGGGACTGGTGAAATTTTAGATTGTGTAAAGCCTTCATTTGGATTAGGTTTAGATTTCAGTTATAAAATGATTCAAAAAGCACGCGAACAATTTTCAGATCTTCATTTTGTTGTAATGGATGCTGAACAAATGTCTCTCAATTGTAAATTTGACTATATTATAATTTCAGATTTAGTTGGTCATCTTGATGATATTCAGAAAACAATAGCTATGCTAAAACCCTTTTGTCATCAAGGAACAAGAATTGTACTTACTTATTATAACTATATGTGGGAACCAATTCTTCAGGCTGGAGAATTTTTTGGTTTGAAAATGAAGCAGAAACTTCAAAATTGGTTATCTTCTAAAGATTTAATGAATCTCTTCACTCTTGGTGGATTTGATCCATTTAAATGTGGGAGAAGATTGCTGTGTCCAGTAAAGATACCATTTTTAAGCACCATTCTTAATCGATATATAGCAAGACTAGGCCTGATAAGAAACCTCTGTTTGATTCAGTATATAATTGCTCGCCCTATGCAGGAAGAAAAGAAAGAGTATTCAGTATCTGTGTTAGTTCCTGCTAGAAATGAAGCTGGAAACATCGAAAATGCTATTCTCAGAACTCCAGAAATGGGAAAAGGAACTGAATTGATTTTTGTTGAAGGTGGTTCGACAGATAATACACTTGAAGTTATTCAACAAATGGTTGAAAAATACAAGGGTACTAGAAAAATTGTATCTACGGTTCAAGAAGGGACTGGTAAGGGTGATGCTGTAAGAAAAGGTTTTGGTATTGCAACTGGTGATATTTTGATGATATTAGATGCTGATCTAACTGTTCCACCAGAAGATCTTGAAAAATTTTATGATGCTATTTCAAATGGAAAAGGCGAATTCATAAATGGAAGTAGGATGATTTATCCAATGGAAAAAGATGCCATGAGATTTTTTAATATTCTTGGAAATAAGTTTTTTAGTTTAATGTTTTCCTGGTTGCTTGATCAACGATTCAAAGATACTCTATGTGGAACTAAGGTTCTATTCAGAAAGGATTATTTGAAACTAGTAAAAGGGCGTAAGTATTTTGGAGATTTTGATCCTTTTGGAGATTTTGATCTCATATTTGGTGCCTCAAAACTAAATCTGAAAATAGTAGAAGTTCCAGTTAGATATAAAAGCAGAACATATGGTGATACCAATATTGAAAGATGGAAACATGGTGTGATACTTTTAAGAATGTGTTTGTTTGCATCCAGGAAAATTAAATTTACATGAGTTGGTAAATGAATAGAAATAAGTTGGAAAAACATCGTCAAATATGGAATAACCGTGATCTTCTCCAAAAGATATATAAAAAATGGTATTCTATGATTTTAAAAGATGCCAATAACATAGATTTTGGAACTTCTCTTGAAATTGGTGGTGGTGGAGGTAATCTCAAAGAATGTTTTCCAAACATAATTACAGGTGACATTATCCCGTGTTCTTGGTTGGACCTGGCATTGGATGCAACGAAGCTACCTTTTCGTAGTAACTGTATTGATAATATTGTATTGATTGATGTTCTTCATCATCTTGCGGACCCAGTTCTTTTTTTTCATGAGGCTTGGAAAATTCTTAAACCTGGAGGTAGAATACTAATTCTGGAACCTTACATTAGTATGGTTTCCTGGTTAGCGTATCATTTTTTTCATCCTGAACCAGTAAATTTTAAAATAGACTATTTTTCTGAAAGAATCAATACAAAAAAAGATCCATGGGATGCAAACCAGGCAATTGCATCTTTACTGTTTTATCGTGAATTGGATCGTTTTAATGCTGAGTTTTCAAATCTTTTTAAATTTATAAAAAAAATTAAAATGAGTTTTCTTCTGTATCCGTTGTCTGGAGGATTTGAAAAACAGCAGATTATTCCTGATTATCTTGTTAATGAGGTTAGATTTCTTGAAAAAATGATTACACCTCTTTCAGTTTTTTTTGCATTTCGATGTTATATTGTACTTGAAAAATTGGATCAATAAGGAATGATTATAATGAGCGATGTCATTAGAAAAATAAGTTTCAAAAATATTATTACTGAATCAGAAGAAATAAAAAATCTAGCTTTTGATTGGCGGAACAAATATTTTGTTCGCTGTAACATGTTGAAGCAAGCTGAGATAACTGAAGCTGAACATAAAATCTGGTTAGAAAATATTAAAACAGATGAACTAGAATTTTACATCAGCGAACAGAGATATCTTGGCTATGGTTGGGAAAAAAAGATTCTTGATGATTTTTTAAAATTGGTATTTGATGATGAAGGGATTGAAAGAATTATTTCAAAGGTTCTGGTTACAAATACTGGAGCGTACAGTATTTATATGAAAAATGATTTTCAG
>DAOVTB010000246.1 GCA_030633305.1 Candidatus Muiribacteriota bacterium | reverse complement strand
ATGTTGACTAACAAGTTCCATATCTCATTCCCTGTTTTTATAATTATGAAATAAGTTTTTTTATCCCCTCAATAATCCTTGAATCATCTGAATTTTCTTCGAGTACATCCATCTTAATAAATTTATTTTGCTTTTCAAGAAGCCCTGATTTTTTTAAATATTGCTCTACTTCAGTTTGTTTTGCCTTTGAATAAGCATGTTCTACTATGGAAATTCCTATTCTAGAAACATACCCAAGCATTTTTTCAAGCTCTTTTAATGCATCTTTCCCATCAGTATCCCAATCATCTCCATCAGTGCCATGAAAAATATAAATATTATAATCTCGCGCCAAATTTTCTCTTTCGACAATGTCATTAACCATTTTATAGCCAGAGACTACTTTGGTACCTCCAGCAACTTTATATGAATAATACTTATAAAAATTCTCAACCTCCCGGGCATCTGTGTCATGAAGAATAAATCTTGTTTCCACTTGTTTTTCGTATTGATAAAGTAACCAGGAATAAAGCATTACATGTTGTGATACTACAACTTGAGTAGCTTTGCCTCCCATTGAACCAGAATAATCTCTCACAAAAAAAACAATGGCCTGGGATTCAAAATCTTTTTCTCTAGATAAAATTCTATAGACCATATCAGTAGGAGAAACAATAAATGATGTAGGATCGATATTAGAAATATCTGGAATATTTCCAAGGCATATATTAGTTTGAACCACTTGTTTTAAAGTGGCTTTTTTATCAAGGATTTGTCCAACGCCTCTATTTTTATCAGTCAGATCATAAATATATTTTGATAAAACTCGTTTCTTACCTTTATCGTTTAAATTAGGAAGGTCAAAATCCTCTGACAATGTTTTTCCAAGTTCATAGGCATTAGATTCAAGCTCATGTTCTCCGCCTTCTCCCTCACCTGGACCTTCTCCTCCTTCACCCTCACCTTCTTCCTCAGAAGGTCGTAAAGGCTCTTCTCCAATAACTTCTCCTTCTTCGCCTTCGCCTGTTCCTCCGGTTGAAGGTCCTTCGCCTCCTTCAGATTCTGACACTGGAATATCATGAACAAATTTTTCTTCTACAGTTGTTGGGACTACTATGATTCTTTCTTTTCCACCCTTGCTAGGTTTAACAATTTTACCGATACGGATTTTCCTTTTGAATCCATCATCGTCTCGTTTACGATCCCTTTGTAATAGTTCATCCAAAGTTACCATTTTATTTGTCATCCTCCTGGCTGCAAAAGTATTCTATTGTCTTTTGAGCACAAGTACTGCAATAGTTTAATTTCTCCATCATTGTTGTTACCATTCTATCGTATAACTTCTGATTCTCTTCGTTTGTTCTATTAGCAAGTGCACCTATTAAACTTCCAGCTCCTGCAATGTCGGATTTCAATCGAACATCGGTAACTGCTTTAACAAGTTCCAGATTATCCATAAAATCATAGTTTGGATCCAAAGAAATTTTCTGACCATAAATTTTTCTGATGGAATTTCTAAAAGAAACCCCTTGTTCCTCTGTCTTAAGTCCTAATCTATCCTCGACATTTTTAATATAACGCTCATCAATTTTAATAGCTCTTAACTCTCCAGACTGAGGGTCTTTATATTTCCACATTAAATCTGCCCCTAAGTGTTCTGCATCTATACCTATAATCATATTCACATAATTCAATACATCTTTTTTAATGGCTAAAGGTTCATCCATATATGCATTAAACATTTCAGTCATTACCTTTTCACGGTAAAGTCCCCTGGCTATTTTTAAATCTTCAAGAAACTTGCTACGATCCTGTGAATCGTTCACATAATCCAAGATAATAGTTTCAATTGATTTAAATATATCCAGGGCAAACATACATTTGCCCTCATTGGTTTCAGAACTTTCCAGTAATAATTGCACAGCTCTTCCTAGATTTCTCTGTCCAAGTCCTTTTTGCCCAAACCTTTTTGTAATATCTGTATCTCGATTTAATGTATCAATTAACTCTGACAAAGTTTTGTGGCTTTTTTCACCGGCAACTTCACCTGCAGCAAGTTTCATTGTTTCAACGGGTGTTAATTTTTCAGATTTCGGTAACCTTGTAAGAATTACACCAACTGAGGCTGCATAATTAAGGTTTGGATCCTGATGCAGTTTGTCATGATTAAGGGTTGTTTTGACATCACTTCCAATGGCGTACTTTGTTAAAGTGCTTTGAAGCTTATAATCTGTATTATGAGCCACATAACAAATACGACACCTGTCAATTATTGGAGCTTCTTCTCTTTCTGCAAGAAAACTATCAAATTCTGAATTATTACTTGTAGCAATAATTAAGGTATCAATAGGCCATTTAAATCCATCAAGCTCAATTGTTCTGTTCTGAATAACACCTAAATACACTTGGACAAGATCTTTTTTGTTTTTATATATTTCATCACTAAAATGAATTCCACCACCGGCAACTCGTGCAAGAGCGCCTCTTCTTAAATCAAATCTGTAAGGATTGTTTGTATCAGAGATATGAAGCAGTCTTTGAATAGATTCTTCACCTAAAAGATCAACAGCCGAAGAAGTTATCTTATCTTTGGCAGGATATTTTCCAGTCACGGTACCAAGGCTTTCAATCAAAGGCACCGGAATTATATCGATAAACGATAACATTTTTTCAATATCATTGTCTGTATGCGCTCTTATTAATTCCCAGATATATGCGCTACAGGCTCCAAGTGGACGATATTTTTTATAAATCGATTTGACTTCTTTTGGCGAAAATTTAAATGTTTTTTCAAAATATTTTCTTGATTCATCCTTTGTTTCCATTAAGCTCATAGATAAAACCATAGGATCTTCATAGGTCTGTGATTCAGTAGAAGTTATTTTTCCAAAACTACCTAATTTATCTAAATTTTTGAATTTGAAAGTATATTTTCTATTGTTTGGTTTAATTAAAAACTCCCGGTATTGACCACACAGAAAATCCACAAAAAAGGTTTTCCCATTTCCTGGTTCGCCAACCAAAACAAATGCCATTTCTCTTGACGAACCCCCTTCTGCGGCATCTTTCACAAAAGAAACGAAACTGTTTATTTCATCGTACATTCCAATGAGATGTTTATCTTTTTTGCTGAAAAGATTAAATTGATAAGTTGTTTTCCCTTTAACAGTAATCTTCTGTAACCCTGCCTCTAAAATCATCCTGGAAACGCTCTGAAAGGCATCTTCAAAAGCCCTTTTTCCTTTTTTAACAGAATCTATGTGATGTAAAAGAGTTTTATTTTCGCCCATTTTCCCCTCCTCTGGACAGCTGAAAGGTTAATGCTGCCATGATTAAAATTTTCCAAAAGAAAAATTGTTAAAACTGATTAGTATATATAAACATGGATTAAAGATTAAATAATAATATTTTACCAACCACAATTTCCCATGTCAAGAAAAATTTCGTAAATTGTTGGGAGTGAATGAAAAGTACGGATTCGTGACACATAAACTGTCTGGTTATTATGAAAACCATAAAGAAGATTTCCAATCAACTTCAGATGTTAACGAAGAAGGTACATTCCTGCCTTAGAGATGGTCTACAACCTAAAAACAGAAAAAATGAACACAATCAACTTTCCTACCTTTCAACCTCTTGGTGCTATCCAATCCTTGCTAATACTTTTTCCCTGAATTGCTCTCTTTGATCAGCAAAAGAGATTTCTCCAGCAAGAAGATCCAAGGCTGTCGAAAAATCCACGGTGGAATTGAGGTGATCTTCACAGACAATAGCTGCTATTGGTCCAATATATTCAGCAAGGCATTCCTTCAAAACAGTTTTCTGTTTGTAGTTCAGTAATTTAACACCGCCAGAAACGCTTTGGGGTATTTCTATTTCAAGGCTACTCACACCAACCATTCCGGCAAGAGCCTTCAGCATTGAACTGGTTTTAGGCAGTGGTTCACGTCGAGAGGTAACCTTTCCTGCCTGAAAACGGTACTTTCCAGCCTTTATCGTTGACATCAACTCAAGCGCTTCCTGCCCCCGTTTATTAAAAAAGTAAATGAAGACGATCTCACCACTTTCAATCATTATCTGGGCAGACCGATTCGCTTTGGTAGCAATGAATAATGTTCCTGTAGTTTTACTGTCACATATTTTTTTTAACTCAATAACAATTTCGGAAAAAGGAGTATATTCTTGGGTCATAGTTTTTACCTGTTCCTTAATTTGTTAATAGCTATTCGTAGGCTTATTCCCATTCTTTCTATCGCTCTTGCCAGAGCACCAATTTTATCACTGCGGCTGGTTTCAAAAATATCAGCCTCCAACGGCCATACAATAGGTTCTGCCAGAATAAAGGCAGGTTTACTACCATCACTCCTTCCGAGGCTCTGACCATTTGGCAGAATGGTAATCAAAATTTGATAAAAAATCTTAAATCCCGATTTTTCCTGCTCATTTCCTTTGGCATCCACCATCATCCATCCTCCATAATTATCAGACACAAAATAAAACCATTATTTCAACCACAAACCTATATACAAAACAGAATAAAACCTGCTGACAGAAAAAGGAGGAATAGCCTATTGCTGGAGAGAAGAAAATAACGCTGTATCCTTACCTGTCTCAAAAAACAATTAAAAAAGTGTATTTTTGAGGTCTTCTTCCGACAATTGAAAATACAGGACAGTTACTATTCTTCCACATAATCATGTCACCTACCATCATAAATAGGAAGTTGCTTTTTGTTAAGATAAGTATAAAAAGATATAAAAAAGAACCACGCCACAAAAAAAAGAACATGGCTATAAAGAAAAAAATTATTCTATTTTTATAAAATTTCGCTTTTTCAAATTTAAAATTTATGATATCTTAAATTATACGGTAATATTAATAAGTTATGAAATTATCAAGTAGCTATCTGTAATAATTGGTAAACTTTGGGGTGAATATTATGGACACTAAATCATTTTTAACTATTTCGCAACTTTCCCATGAGCTCGACTCAGGAGAGGCGATAGTTAAGTTTATTACAAAAAGATTTAAAAAATGGATCCCTGGCACTGAGCAGACAGGTCAAAAATATTACAATCAAAAAAGCTTAGTTACTATGATTTTCTTATTTAATAAGATATGCATGGGTGTTTTACCTTCTGTGATCGAAGAAGAACTTGAAAGAGGATCAAGCCAAGCTGTCATATCTGACGACAATCCTTCTTTCAATAAAAAGATTGATCTTTTAGAAAGGAAAATAAAAGCCCTTGAAAAAAGAACACAAGCGGAAGAAACAACTGCGTTGGCAATTAAAAAAATTACTGAAACTGAAGCTTTAAAAATTGAGACCATGAACAATATAGTTAATGCCATCACTGAAATGAAAAACTTTATCTCAAAGGATTTTGATACTGATAAAATCTTTAAAACATTTGAAAATATAGACTTATCACAATTAGCTGATACAAAAAAAATTATAACCGATAAACAAATAGATGATCTTTCTATACTTATTGATAAAAAAGGCAAGGAAGAGAGCGGCACGGAAAACAATAAACAGGAAAAAATTGACGATCTTTCATCACTGCTTGATAATAAACCATCAAACACAACTAAAATAGATGATCTATCCACTTTAATTGTGGAACCGGAATCAGAAGGGTCAGAAGAACCTGAAATTGATGACCTTTCTATTTTAGTTACTGAACCAAAATCTAAAAAGGAATCGGTCGATGACTTGTCAAGCCTTATCGATTTCAAATCAAAAACCAAACCAAAAATTAAAAAGCGTGAATTTTCACCAAAAGATGATTTTGAAAAATATAAATCAGAAATTATTAATATAATAATCGATTTAAAGAATCAAGGATCAACTGAAGAGGAAACTTGCGAACAATTTAATCAGGAAGGCATCTTAACCTTTTCTGGTAAGGCAAAGTGGTCAGTGAAAATAATTTCTCAAATTTATAAACTAATTGAAAACGCAGCTTAATTACCCTCTTTATTTTGCACCAGCAGCTTTTGCAAATCTTGTATCTACAAACTTATCTAAATCAATTAAGCTTGTCATAATTTTCATTTCATCCATCATATACTTTTGTATAATATCAAAATCTTCAATATTTGGGAAAAGTTCCCCTGTCAATATCCTATCAGGAGGGTCAGTTAATACTCTTTTAATAACATCTTTGTCCTGAGTCAAAAAATCAGCACCTATAATTGCAGCAGAACCAGGTT
>DAOVTB010000339.1 GCA_030633305.1 Candidatus Muiribacteriota bacterium | reverse complement strand
TAATAATGATATTAAAAATGATATACCTGTATTGGTAAAAAATAATTTTCCTGATGAAGAAAAGATTCAAGACCCAATTCTGGAAAAACTCAATACAAAATTTAATAAAAATAATGGATTAGATACAAATATTATTCAGGAAATTCCTGTTCATACTAGAAATATTCCTTCTCGTGATGATTCTTCACAGAAAAATCTTTTAATTAAAAAACATAAAAAAAATGAATTGATCAGTGAAATTGATTCAATTTTTAATCGAAAAGAAGGTCCTGTTTCTGGTGTTCAAATGTCAAGAAAAAGCGTAAAGAAGAAAAATACTAATACTGTTACCAGAGAAAAAGCTGATATTTCTGAAAAACCTGCAAGTAACAAAGGCGGTATAATCGAAATTATTCTGAAATATTCAGGTGGTGAAAAAGATACTTTATCTAAATATGGAAAAGTTTACTTCAATGATAAATACGTAGGAAATATTTATCGGTATGCCAAAGTCAAAAAAAATCCGTATTCACATCTATTATCAAAAAAGTCCAATTATTCTATGAATAGTAGACTTTCCAGTGAAATAACATACAAATTCAGGAAAGATTCAATTTCAGCTGGAAAATATTCTGTAAAAATAGTTTTGAGAAGAAAACTGTTGTTCGGAAGCAAGGATTTTCCTAAAAAGTGGAAGGCCGTACAAGTAGATGACGGTGTTGTAAGCAAGCTTCTGTATGAATGGGGCGGACTCAATGAATTTGGTGAATGATTCTAGTAAGAAATGAATCTACGCCACTAATACCATTTTCATTATAAAGATTGATCACATGACTTCCTATAACTGCCATATCTGCAATATCATGCAACATTTCAAGATGTTGAGTTGTTGATATACCAAAACCAGCTGCAATAGGTATAGAAGAGTGCGCTTTTACAAAATTGATAAAATCTAATCCCTTCTTCTGAATCTGATTTCCTGCTCCTGTAATCCCTTTTTTTAATGTAGTATATATAAATCCCTCAGCATCGTCGCAAATGTTTTTCAATCTGGTTTCAGAAATATCTGGTGATATCACATAGATTGCATGAACATCATTTTTTTTTGCAATTTTATAATAATCGCCTATATCTTCATCATATGGAAGATCTGGAATAATTAGTCCACTTGCTCCTGCCTGAGAACTGTTTATGATAAATTCCTGCATTCCCATTCTAAAAGGAATATTAGCATAGGTCATAAATAGAACAGGAATCTCGATGCTATCTGTAATCCGATCTACAAGTTCAAAACAATCCATTGGAGTTATCCCGTTTTCCAAAGCAACCTGATTAGCCTTCATAATCGTTGGGCCATCAGCAAGAGGATCAGAAAAAGGAATCTGAATCTCTATCATATCAACACCATTTTGGGCCATACATCGTATGATTTCTTCACTCTTTTTTAAAGTAGGATATCCCGCCACAACGTGGGTCATGAGTTTCATTTTTCTTTTTTTCTCAAAAGCCTTGTTTATCTTATTCTTCATGTGCAACCTCATTTATAAGAAACGATTTCCAATTGTCAGGATCAAATTGGGGGGCAGTAATGAAAATATCTTTATCTCCTCTACCGGAAATATTTATTACCATTATCTGGTCTTTTTTCATTTTTCCAGCTGTTTTAAGTGCATATGCAACTGCATGAGATGATTCAAGTGCAGGTATAATACCTTCAGTTGTACATAAATATTTGAATGCCTTCAATACTTCTTCATCATTTACACTTTCAAATTTTATCCTTCCTGAATCATAAAGATCAGCAAGCTGAGGTCCAACACCAGCATAATCCAAACCTGCAGAAATTGAATGAGTATCACATAACTGTCCATATTCATCTTGAAGAAAATATGATTTGTAACCTTGTACAATGCCTACGGTTGGATTGCTATGAAATCTTGCCGCATGTTGGCCTACTTCAAATCCTGTTCCTCCGGCTTCAACACCTATCATTTCAATATTATCATCATCTAGAAAAGGATAAAACAGTCCAATTGAATTTGAACCGCCACCAACGCAAGCTATAAGCTTATCTGGATTTCTACCTTCCATAACTTTTATCTGCGCTCGAGTTTCTATTCCAATTATTGATTGAAAATCTCTTACAATCACTGGATATGGATAAGGGCCTAGTGCAGATCCAAGTAAATAATGAGTTGAATCCAAATGTTCTATCCAGTATTTTAATGCTGCATTCACTGCATCTTTTAAAGTACGTGTACCAAAACTAACTGGTATAACTTCAGCACCAAGAAGCTTCATAGAATATACATTTGGAAACTGTCTTTTTATATCAGTTTCCCCCATGAATACTTTACATTTCATACCAAACATAGCGCATGCAGTTGCCGTTGCAAGCCCATGCTGTCCAGCACCAGTTTCTGCAATTATTTCTTTTTTACCCAGGTGTTTTGCCAGCAGGATCTGACCTAGAACATTGTTGATTTTGTGTGAACC
>DAOVTB010000079.1 GCA_030633305.1 Candidatus Muiribacteriota bacterium | reverse complement strand
CCTTTCAATCTGTTAATACGATCTTTATCAATTAAAATATCAGCAATCTTACCTAGTTCCCCCCCACACGGATATACTTCTCTTCCATTGTTATCCTTAAACTCATATCCAAGAATGGAAGCCATTCCTGCACCACAATCGTTTGTCGCACTTCCACCAATCGTTAAAACTAACCTGTCAATATCATTTTTCAAGGCCTCAATGATCAACTCACCAGTTCCGCGAGTAGTAGTTTTCATAGGATTTCTTTCATTTGCTGTTAAAAGCTCAATTCCCGATGCCTGTGCCATTTCAACAATCGCAGTTCGTTTATCACCAAGTATTCCATATTTACCTATAATCTTACGCCCATGAGGATCTTCAATTTCAGCTTCAAAGTAGCTTCCATCACTCGCTTTTATAAGCGTATCCAGTGTTCCTTCTCCGCCATCTGCAAGAGGAATACACTCACATTCAATATTATTGTTAAAGGATTTTATTCCATCTAAAACTGCTCTGGTTACTGAAACTGCATCCAGACTGTGTTTGAATGAATCCATTGCAATTACAACACGCATATTGACTCCTGTCATTTATATAGTTTTCTGCGTTTTTTACAATTTTAAAATCATATTTTACTGGATTACTTTAGAACTACTACTTTAAATATCTTTTCGCTGGCAATTCCGTTACCATTCTTAGCTATTATTTTTGCATAATAAACACCATTTGCAACGTAATCAAGCTCATCATTCATACGATTCCAGGTAGCGCTTTTATTTTCACCTGCAAAAACAGGGAGACTATCAATTGTTGTAACAAGCTGATTGGATATATCATAGATTTTGATATAAACATCTGTAGAATCCTGCGTCAAACTATAATGGATAACCGGATCTGTATCAGCTGATGGATTAGGATAAAAATAAAAGTCATGAACTTCAAAAGCCTTCGGAGCAAAAAACTTATGTGAGACTTTAGGGCTGGCATTTCCAAAATTATCAGATAAACGGACTGAAAGATCATGTTCACCGGATTTTAATGCAGTCCCAGGTTTATAAGTAATCTTATTCCCGGTTACATTGACCTTCATACGAACATTGTCTAATATCACTTCAACATTATCAACATCAATACCACTTCCAGTCTCTTCAAATTCAATTTCAATTAAATTAACATCTGTACTTAATAATTCTCCTTCACTCGGAGTCACATCAATAATTCGTGGTTCTTGAGAATCACCCATAACAGCATATATTCCAGATGATTTATATGCTCCTACAAGAACATCTCCCATTTTAAAAGATGGTACATAATGCCATTTACCACCCTTATAATTCAAAATACCAATCTGATTGGTTCTGGAAATATCACTCACATCAAATTCAATAGATATCGGATTTTTGAAATCCAAGGAATAAGGCCCTACATCGTATGCGTTTTCCTTAATAGGTGTAAGTTCTGCTCCACTTGTTGGAAAATATGTGCCCGATACCTTGGCCATTATTTTTGATTCCGAATCTGTCTGAGAACTCATATTTAATTTTTTAGGCATTATTACCATAGAAGTCTTACTGGCAAATGTATCTTTTGAGATCTTCAAATTAAAATCCCTTGGATAAGTCACGTTATATCCTTCATTCGGATCGATATCAACTACTCTGAAAGTATACTTTTCAATTCCGGTATTTCCAATCAGATCTACTGCATAAGCAGTAATCGACACAACTCCAGTTGTATCTTTAGGTAAAGTAAATACACCTGTATGAATCTGTTCATAGACTGGATTCATTCGTATTTGATTTACAGCTCCATTAAAGTCAACTTCTACAAGTGGAACTGTTCGAAGTTTTTCACTTGATTCAAGACTGATAATTATATCTCTTTCATCTGTTGGATTATAAAATGCCTTAATCTTCATAAGAGGTGCAGTATCAATAACAAAATGATCAGCATAATACGTTGGATTCGGGCTTATTCGCTTGCCGGCCAGATCAGTCATCTGCCCGGTTATACTGACAGACGCTTTTCCATCATAGCCTTTTCCAACAGGTATAGTTGCAATACCATTCCAAACTTTTCCAGTTTCACCCCATGATTTCTTTGGTATCTCATATGGTTCTACTTTTATGGAATAAAGCCCTTTTTCCGGGTAAATATAAATATCAGGATGAACAGTTTTATTAGATGAATCCTTAAGTTTCATTTCTTCAGAAAAAACAACCTGTACCAGTATTCTACTTGATATTCCTTCATCGGGCGCTGAAGTAGTTCCTTCATGATCACTTGTTATCGTAAGATGATCAACCTTTGGGGATTCCCTGTCAAGAATTATCCGCGTAGGAATAGAATTTGAAGGATTAGATTCAGTTCCTGCATCATCTACAACAGTTGCAATCAATGTATATCGTCCATCAGCATCTCCAAGAGTTGCCGTAACTTTCACAGTATCTTTACCAGGTTCTACAGGAATTGGTCCAACAAGTTTCTTAATATCATCTGTTGTGATTTCTCCAATATCATGAAGCACGGCATAGACATTTACCCGAAATGTTCTAACTGGTTGTCCTGGTATTAAGGGCGGTGGAAAGATCAGAATTTCTAAAGGAATAGTTTTAGTTGTAACGACTTCATCTTTTACTGGTTTTTTTATTATCGGCGGCGGAAGACTGTTGCTTGTCCGACCAAGATAAAATCTCCATACAGTCGATGCAGATCCAATATTCCCAGCCTGATCAATAGGTCTGACTCGCCAGTAATATGTTTCATTAGCAGCAAAAGTTATTTGAGATTCATAGGAAAAAAGATTTCCCAGATGAGGTAACAGCGGATTCCATGGAGGGATTGTTCTGGAACTTTCAACTGTAAAACTTCCATTTCCAAACGACGGCACAGTAGTAACATCTGGCCAGCCGTGATTGTCATCATGATAATCGACTATTGCAAGATTCATTTCTATTCCATCATTTGGATCATCAACAACATGATGATCCCATTCCCATGCCATCATAGGTGTATAATCATTGATCAAAGCATTATCTTCAGGAGTCAAAGGCAGGATGCTAGATCCATCTGGCGGGACCGTATCAATATATAATTTTCTAAATGGTATTCCAGGCTGTCCTGCTGGGATAAAAGTCACATTCCCAGCCTGATCAATAGTTTTAACTCTCCAGAAAATTGGAACATTACCAGGCAATGATGTTGTTGGAAGATATGATTCACTGGTAAAAGAATTCCCAGCATCCTGTGTCATGCAATGATTAGCATAAAATGTTGTAAACTGATCATCAGACGCATATTCCACCACAAATTGAGCAGCACCATCCATTTTTGACCATACAAAAACAGGAGTAGTCTCGCTTGTGAAATAAAAAGGATCTCCATCTGGTGGATATATCAAACCCGGCGGATTTGGCGGAGTATTATCGATTTCTATAATCCTTAGTGCAGCCGAATCAATATGAGCATACCCAGTAGGATTTTGCGCATCCGGTGCCCACCTGTTGTCACGGGCACGAAATCTAATATACCAGATTCCTTCGGGAAGCGTAGAAGGATCTATATTTTCTGTTTGTAATTGAGCAGAAATTGCAGCAGGAGTTACAAAAATATCATCAGTATTCATACCTGCGATAGGATCTATTGTATTGATAACACCACTTGAGAAAGTAGGATCCTGTGACATATCAAAAATATATTCCCAAGGCTGATATCGATGATCTTCATTTCCAAACGTTGCATCCAGATGACCAAAAAGAGGATCGCGAAACGCTCTTGTGCATTTAACATCTGAAGTTGGGGGCCATTGTGTAATATTATTTGGGGTTCCGGCTTCAGGACTCATAATAGACAGCGGACGCAAATCAATTGTAAGCCTGTTTGAAACCGGGGATGTCATTTGACCACCGCCCCGATCAACAACTACAACACGCCACATATATGTATGACCATCTATTAAATCAACATTAAGCTTAAATGGATTTGAAATGGCCTCAACAGAGAAAGTTGGATTTGCCGGCGGAGCTCCTGGAGTTGGATCAGTACCAATTGCATTTGCCTCCCAAAATTCAAGATAAGTAACTTTACCACCAGTAACTGGAGTCCATTCAAATCTAGGTCTGGTTGATATTACAGTTTCAGGACCACCGCCAATGGAATCATCTGCAGCAGGTCGTCTCAGTATTGGATTTCCACTTATTGCGGTCACTATTGAGAAAGCGCTTACATCAGGTAAAATTGTAGCAACACCTGTTGCAGTTTCAGCAATAATGCTTATATCTGCAATGCCTACACCAGCATCCGTTGGTATTTGCCATAAATTAGGATCACCAATGGTCAAATTACTCCATGTATTTTCACCTTCAGACCCATTAGTAAAAGTAACAGCAGCCATATCCACTAAATGGATTACATTGTTAGAATCAGTAATTGTAATAGTCAGCGGAGTTCTCTTCATCCCTTGATCCATAGCAATAGTGATCACAACATCCTGACCTTGTCGAACTGGTTGAGGATTCACCGTAATATTGTTAACTACAGCAGGTATCGTATTATAGTAAATCCATAAATTTTCCGGAGCAGGATCGCCACCACCCGCTGCGGGTCCGCCGCCTACTGGGTAGTCAACAATTGATATTTCAGTAGTTCCAGCGGTTAATGCATTTACAGGATTTATTACAATAGAAAAAGGATCGTCGCTGGCATTTGCAGATCCTATTATATTACCAGCATCGTCTATCAGAAAAATCCATCTTGGAGGTCCAGGTGAAGTTGAATTAGCTCCAAGTCGATGGCCATTTGTAATGAGTGGGTTTTCATCATTATTTGTCCATTTAGGTTCTAAGGATTCAAAAGAAATTGCAAGTGCAATCAAAGGGAAAACAATGAATAAGAAAAGTAATATTAGTGATATTTGTTGCCTATTGTTATGAAACACAAGCTTCCCTTTATTATTAATAAAAATAACAAATAGTAGTATAACATATATAACAGTAATTCACATAAAAAAAATATCCGTTCTAAAAACTTCTTTTATATGTGTCATTTCAAGTCAATCAGTCTCAAAATGACACACTAAAAACACATTATGAACATACCTGAAAAACGGTGTCACAATTAAACACAAGAAAAATACATCAAACTGGCACATAAGTTTCATATTCATAGAAAAAAGATTGGAGATATAATGAATTTTAAACATATCCTGACTTTAATCGAAGAACATTACAGATTTTTCAAACTATCGGACTCAACAAATCTTGATATTTCAGCTCTAGTAGATCAATGTATAGTACATCTCAAAAAGAACAGATTAAAAAAATCAATGGATTACATTCTTTCCGCTTATGAATTGATTATGGAAAAAAATCGGAATTCTAATGAGATTTTCACTATTCTAGCTTTGATCACATTGATTCATAATGTTAATGATATAAAGAATTAAATATTCTTCGTGTCCTTCGTGGTGAAATTTTATATTTTTTTAATTGCGACGCAACTTGATGGAAAGTTATTATTCTGCATGATATAATCATCTAAAAAAAGTGGCATAAAATGAAGAAAAACGATTGCGACAAATTATATTCAAGCGGAATCCATTATGATCTTATCAATTCTGATATAACTGATGATATTTTTTTCTACTCTAAACAAGCCTGGCGTTTTGGTTCTCCGGTATTAGAAATAGCATGTGGAACAGGAAGAATTACCATCCCGATGGCAAAAAATGGCTTCGACGTCACAGGAATTGACATTTCGCAGCCAATGCTGGATCATGCAAACAAAAAATCAGAATCCCTTGAAAATAAACCTGTATTTTTGAATAAGGATTGTAGGGATTTTGATCTGAAAAAACAATTTAATCTTATTTATTTTCCATTTAACTCAATTACGCATCTTCATAATTTCATTGATATTAAAAATTGCTTCACATGTATAAAAAAACATTTAGCGCCAGATGGAAGATTTATCATATCTGTTTTTAATCCAAGTTTAAAAGTCCTTATAAGACCTCAAACTAACCTTTATACCGTCACAGAATATAATCATCCTGATGGAACGGGAAAAGTAACATTAAAGGAATCAAATGAATATGATCAGGCAAGCCAGATAAACCATATCATGTGGCATTTTTTCAAAGATTCGGATTCTCCGGTTTTTTCTGCTCCCTTGAACATGAGAATGTTTTTTCCAAAAGAGCTTGATGCGCTGTTAACGTATAACGGATTCGAAATAGAAAATAAATACGGCAGCTTTGATAAAAGCAGTTTTACATCTGAGTCCATGAATCAGATAGTTGTATGCAAAAAAAAAAAATGAAAGATAGCTCGCGCAGGGAACGCAATGGACGCAGAGAATATAGTTAATATAACGATATTTCCATTATATTCCTCTTTTACATTTTTTCACATGGCTCAACAATTCCTGAGCTAGAGTTCCATACATTTTGATTTTTTCAAAATCTATTTCAAGATTATTCAAATACTGAAGCACCATAGCGTGATGTCCACGTAGCCCAAACGGAAGAATTCCAGAAAAGAAAAAACCAAGTTTTTCACATTCTTCTACAAGTTTCGGAATATTTGGAGATTCCAGATCAAGATAAAGATACAAAACGTCTGTATGTTCCATGCATAATTTCTTTTTTGCCATATTGATGTCAGCAACTATTTCAAGGTCACCTGTAAAGCAAATAATATCAGCAGTATTGAAAACTTCTGTTCTACAATACGACATTCTTGGCTGTTCTAATAATGGTTCCAATTCACTCAATTCATCAATGTTTATTGCTTTATCAAGAACATATTTGAACGGCAAATTTATAAAATTGAATATTTTTTCAACTATCTCTTTATGATGTTCAGGAGGATAAATAACGGTTTCGCAAGTATTATTCAACGGAAGATATTCAAGCAAAGCACTTTCTTTCTGAAGGATTTTTCCACCAAGTTTTTTAAAGTCTATATCCAGAGGAAAAAGTCCCAACAACACTCCACAACTGACAAATCCGGATTCTACCAATTTTTTTTGAGAGAAAACATGACTTGTTACCGCTCTACCATAAATACCATTAAGTCCTATCTCTTTTGCTCTTTTATATTCATAATCACAAAGTTTTGAAAATATTCTATATTTCCGATATTCAGGTTTTACAAATGCCACACCAATCTCAGCAATTGGATCATCAGGATGATAAAATTTCAGGGCTATATGAGCCAGAAGTTCATCTTTTTCATTAACTGCAACTGTTGATTGTAATTCTCCCCTGGCATTCATATCCACAATACTGTCAGGATAATAAATGTATGGTTCATAAGTATAACCATAAGTCCGATATGCACAACGGGATATTTCGAGAGCATCTGATGGAATAAATTTCCTGATATTCCATTTTTTCAAAGGTTTTATTGTAATTTCTTCTGATAAATTAACTTCATCTTCAATTAAATTATCAATATGTTTTGATTTCAAATACTTGACAAGAATAGTCTCATGCCCATCTCGACCAAGATTATGAAATATCACCTCATCAACAGCTTCTTTAAGCAGATAAAGTCCTAAACCTCCAATATCTTCAGTTTCAGCAAGTTTTTTCAGATTATATTCAGGAAGGGTTTCAGGAGAAAAGGGTATCCCCTTATCACGGATAACTATTTCAATTGAAGTCGGTAGTTTTCTGCAAATTATAGTAAAAAATTCGTCAGGATTATTATTAAGGGCATGAATAATTATATTACATATAGACTCTTCTGCAGCCAGATGAATCTTTTCAAGATCCTTCTCAGAAAAGCCAAAAGCCCTGGCGCTCTTTTTAACAAATGAAACAGCAACATACAGATAATCCATATGTCCAGGTAATGTTAAAGTTAATTCGTGCATAATAGATTGAATAAAAGCAAGACTGTCAGTTAAAGCTTCCAGCGAAAATGATGTTTTCGTTCTTTTTCATATTCATTTTCATACTTTGCGTTCAACGGATCATTAGTAAATCCAGGATCTTTATGTCTGATGCTTGTTCTTATATCTCGATCAATAATTGCTGATTTGTCTGCGATATCATATCTTATATTAAGTTTTTTTATTTCACCATCATTAACAGCTAGTGTTTTGTAATAAACAAAGTTATAAAAATAAAGTGATTTAATATCGTCACCTACAATATAATTAAATCCCAATGATCTGTATTCTCCTGGAACAAGATTCAATCTTCCGGTATATACCATGATATTTCTGGATGAATGATGTCTGTATTTAAGAGTCCCTAGTTTTTTTAATTTCCCATCCATAACCATTATTGATTTTCCAATACTGTAAGACTTGGGTCCAACAACAAAATTAAAATGTACCGTTACATCTACAATTCCTATATGTTTTTTTCCATCAAGATGCTTTATTTTATAAGTTACATTGTCCCTTCCAATATTAGAAACACCTGAATCAAAAAGTATTTTCTGTCTTAATGAATTATATTGATTTCTATTGATCTCTCCTTTTTTAAGCATCTTATGTGCTTCCATAAGAAGATCGAATTTTTCACCCGCATGTAATGAAAACTGCAATACCAATACCAGTAAAGTAACTAAAATTATTGTTCTTATCATGAATTTCTCCCGTAAATATTTATCATTTTTAGTATTTTAACAGACTTTTTATTTAAATCAAAGATAACCTTACTTAGTATTTCAAATTTAAGATACAGATTTCAGCCTGAAAAAAAATAAAATAACGCAAAAATAATGGCTAAAACAATAAATGTAATTATTGAATGCCAATGATTTACAGTATAAAAACTTTCCTTAAGCTCCGCAGTAGTCATTTTCTTTTCCTGCTCTTCCTGCATAATTTCCTCCTATTTCATTTCCTTTGAAAGATCGATTATAGCTTCATACACACCTGCAACAACCAAAGCCATTTTTTTATAATCTAATGTATCCGGAGTATCATTTTCAGTATGGTAATTGGGATTTCTATAAAAGGAAGAATCTGTGATCATCACAGCATCAAACCCGTTTTTCCAGTAATTTCGATGATCTGAAAAATCAACTCCCGGAATCGATTCCGGACCGGTCAATGATTCTACATTAAGCTGACCTATCTTTTTCATTGATCTGGTTACTTTTTTTACAAGTTTTCCCTGTCCAATTTTCCCAACAACCAGGATAAAATTTCCAGTGTCCGGATAAAAAGGTTTCATCAAAATTGTAGGAAAATCCTGAGAATCAGGTTCATCAGTGAAATATCCTATCATCTCGAGACAGATCATAGCCTTTACTTTTTTATTTTTTTTCTTCATCCAATCAGCATGAACAGCACTTCCCATATTATTCGTCTTGAAATATGGGGGTTCTTCAGTAGAATAAGCTACAAAATGAATTTTACAATCCGGTTCATTATTTTTGAATAAATGAGCTAATTCAATCAAACCGGCGACCGCACTGGCATTATCATCAGCACCAGGCATTTCTCCAGCCGAATCATAATGTGCCCCAACTACAATACTTTCTTCTGAATCTTTCCCAATTGTTAAAATAACATTTCTAAACGTTCTGCCGTCAGCAACATATTCCTGTTCGGAAACATTACCACCAACAATTTTCAATTCATTTTTAATATATTCTGCTAATCGATCAAGATTTTCAGGATGAGAATAATCCCTTGGAAAAAAATCATTACAAATTTTTTCTACATGAATTTTTAATTTAACACTGTCCACCATATTCATATTATTATCAGAAATCGATTGTTCTTCAGGAGGATCATCCTCAAAAACTTTTAAAAAATATAAAAAAATCAAAATTATAAATATGACTGCCGCAATATATTTTTTCATCATTTCCCAATAAGGTATTTTAAAACTTCTGGCATACGGTGCCGCCATGCAGCTTCACTGTGATTATGCCCATCTCCAATAATAAGTCGGGTTTCCGATGAGATTTTAACCATTTCAGACATATCTTTCACCTGTTCTACAAATGCCCGATCCCTTTTTGGATCACCCGTTTCACATGTACCAACATCATGATAGAACCTTATTTTTTCATCAGGCATATTATCCCGAGTATATTTAAAAATTTTTCTACCTGCATAATGAAAGGATGGACTCATCACAGCTGCCCCGAAAAACACATCAGGTCTTTTCAAAACAGCATAATGGGAAATTAATCCTCCCATTGACGAACCACCGATAAAAGTATTTTTTCTGTCCGGATTCGTTCTGAATTTCTTATCAATAAGTGGTTTTAAAGTGTTGCAGAGAAACTCCACATATTCATCACCTTTTCCACCCATCTCATATTTTGGATCTTTCCACGGCGAGTATTCATTCATTCTTTCAAGGCCAAGATTGTAAATACCAACGATGATTACTGGACGAATTATTTCTCTCATTATCAAATTTTCAGCGCATTCGTCAACTTCCCATTCCTGGCCGGCAAAACCAGTTGCCCGGTTAAATATATTCTGTCCATCCTGCATGTAAAAAACAGGATATGATTCTTTAGATTTCTCATATCCAGGAGGAAGATAAACAATAACAGTACGCCTGTTATCCAATTCCGGCGAATATATATTTTTAAATATCCGGACAGTTCCAGTAATTGTTCCCGGAATAGATGGAGGCCCCATCATATCTCTCCAATTACTGACTTCAATATCAATTTTCCGATCTCTGGCAATAACATAAACCCTGTCTCTGACCTCTTCACCCTGAGATCCTTTTTCCACAGTTTCCCAATCACCGCGTGAAATTTTAAATGTAATTCTTCCATAAAGATTCATGGTTAACTCATAATGATCTCCGTAATTTTCAAGTAAATAATTTTCATCAGCTGGATTCCATTTATTAAACGTCCCGACTACATAGATATTATCCTGCAAAGGAGTATCATGAGGAACTGTTACATTAAGTTTTACTTCAAATGCATATAAATCAGCTGCGGCAAACAGTCCTAGTATTGTTAATACCAGGACCAAAGTTTTTAGTTTCATTCCCTAGACTCCAGCTTTTTTGAAAACTGTATTTACGATTTCCTGCGCCTCAGATTGAACCTTTTTTAAATGTTCCTGTCCATTAAAACTTTCGGCATAAATCTTATAAATTTCTTCGGTTCCAGAAGGGCGCGCTGCAAACCATGCATTTTCAGTTACTACTTTCAAACCACCAATCGGCGCATTGTTTCCAGGTGCGCATGTCAACATTGCGGTTATTTTTTCTCCAGCAAGTTCACTGGCCGAAATCATTTCAGGAGAAAGTTCTTTTAATATCGCTTTCTGTTTCGAAGTTGCAATCGCATCTATCCTTTCATATACCGGACTGCCAAATTTTTCTTCTAATTCCTTGTAATGTATTCCCGGATCCTTCCCGGTTACTGCAGTTATCTCGGCAGCAAGTAAATTAAGAATTATTCCATCTTTATCAGTTGTCCATACGGTACCATCTTTCCTCAAAAAAGATGCACCAGCACTTTCTTCTCCTCCAAATCCATACGATCCATCAACAAGACCATCAACAAACCATTTAAATCCAACAGGTACTTCGGATAACCGTTTTCCAATATTTGCAGCTACACGGTCAATCATTGAGCTTGATACCAGAGTTTTCCCTACAGCAGCATTCGATGGCCAATCCGGACGATTCTGAAACAAATAATTAATTGCTACTGCAAGGTAATGATTTGGATTCATAAGACCAGAACTTTTGGTTACTATTCCATGACGGTCAAAATCCGGATCATTCCCAAAAGCTATATCAAATCTGTCTTTTAATCCAATCAAACTTGCCATAGCACATGGTGAAGAACAATCCATACGTATTTTTCCATCCTTATCAACTGTCATGAATGAAAATGTAGGATCAACTCCTTTATTAACAATTTCAAGATCAAGCCCATACATTTCTGCAATCGGTGCCCAGAAATCAACTCCGGCACCACCCATGGGATCAACTCCAATTTTCAAACCGGAACGCCTGATAGCTTCCATATCAATAATGTTACCAAGATCACTCACATACGGAGTAATATAATCATATTCAACAGTAGTCTCCAGTTGCAGAGCTTTTGAATAAGATATTCTTTTCACATCATTCAATCCATCTCTTAATATCTCATTTGCACGATCTTGAATAACAGATGTAATATCAGTTCCAGCCGGACCACCAGATGGAGGATTATATTTAAAACCACCATCACACGGAGGATTATGAGACGGAGTTATAACAACACCGTCAGAAAGCCCCTCACTCCTCCCTTTATTATAAGTAAGTATTGCATGAGAAATCACAGGTGTCGGTGTATAGCCAAACTCCGCATGTATTCTAATATCCAGTCCATTGGCACCAAAAACTTCTATTGCTGTCATATGGGCAGCTTCAGAAAGTGCATGGGTATCCATTCCAAT
The DNA here is from genome assembly GCA_030633305.1 of Candidatus Muiribacteriota bacterium. Classification (GTDB taxonomy): domain Bacteria; phylum Muiribacteriota; class DAOVTB01; order DAOVTB01; family DAOVTB01; genus DAOVTB01. Next base: position 4,699 of record DAOVTB010000079.1, on the reverse strand, counting down.
ATAAAGAGGGCCATTTATCCCGTTTTTTTGCCTATACTCACAAATCGACTGACAAACCGCGAGAATATGATCTTCATTAAAACTGTGCTTAATAGAACTTCCTCTGTGACCTGAAGTTCCAAATGAAACAGAATGCTCAGGGTTTTCAGGGTCCGGACTCAGAGTATAATAACTGGAAACCAGTCTTGGTATATTATCAAGTAATTCATAAGGGGCCTTTTTTCCTGCAAATTTGTGCATAGATTTCCTCCTGCAAAATATTTTCCTGAGCTTTACTCAGAGTTTAATTTATCTTTTTTTCCATTTCTTTTTTTTCCATTTTTTAAATGCTTTATTTTTCTTTATTTTTTTCTTCGCATCTTCCAATTCTGTTCCACTAACCTCTCCGTCTCCATCTTTATCAAATCTTTTCAAGAAGTTTGGATTATTTTTCATTTTATCTTTTCTTGCAGTCTGCCTTTCTTCCTTACTCAGTTTACCATCTCCATCAGTATCATACTTTGCAAGAAATTCAGCTCTTTTTTCTTTCATATTTGTTTTTGCAGATTCTAATTCTGCATCACTGAGTGATCCATCTCCATCAGTATCAAATCGTTTGATAAATCCAGGATTATTCCTGATTCTATCCTTTTTCAGAACCTGTCTTTCTTCCTTACTTAGTTTTCCATCACCATCGGCATCATATTTTTCAAGGATTTCTGTTCGTTTTCCCTTTAATTTTGTTTTAGCTACTTCTAATTCCGCATCACTCAAAGACCCATCATTATCAGTATCTACTTTTTTAAATATTTTAGGATGCTTTTTTAATCTATTCTTTATCATTTCATTCTTGTCTTGAGCCGGTTCTACTTCAATTTTCTGATTTTCTGTCTCCACCTTTGAATCTTCCTCATCAAATCCCCAATATTCTTCATCACCTGTATTCCAGAATTCATCATCTGTTACATCTCCCTGGGCAAAAACCAGTGAAAAACCAAACATCATTATCATCAAAAACAAAATCGCTTTTTTAAACATTATCAATTCTTCCTCCATTTTTTTCTTTTGTTTTTACTTTTATCTTTTTTATGAAACATCGGACGCATTGTCAAACTGTGTCATAATATATTTCTATATCAATTTCGGAAAATAACTAAGTTGGCGCAGGGGTCAAAGCAACTTTCATGAACTTGAATTTCAAGTTCATAAAAGTTCCATATGACCCCATCTATATTGGTATTTAACATTATTTATTTCCCGTTTTTATTTAATTTTACTTCGTGTTCTTCGTGGTAAAACTTTGTATTATTTTACTCAAAAGAGTGCTTTCTTTGCATAGATATCATATGCTCTAAAAGATCTTCGCGCCCTGTTATCTTTTCAAACAATTCGTATTCATCACTCAAAGAAAAATCCTGCAACGCAGGATTATCAGTACATAAAACAAACGGAACACCAAATTCAATAAATTTTATCACCGGATGTTTCTTTAGGTTTTTAACATTCCCTGTCAGATAATTACTCTGCAGGCACACTTCAACACAAACGTCTTTTTCTCGAAGAAGATCCATCATCTTTTCACAGCTTGACGCCGCCAAACCGTGTCCAATCCTATCAGCTCCACATTCATCTACGGCCCATCGAACATTTTCCAGATTCCAGGTTTCTCCGGCATGCACCGTAAGACCAAGACCATATTCTTCTTTTGCCTTACGAAATAATTTTGAAGCGTCAGCAGGTATAGGAAGACCTTCATCCCCTACAAGATCAATTCCAACAATTGTACCTCCCATATTAGAACGTACAATAGATTTTAATAGTTTCTCAGCAAAATCAAAGTCAAAATTGAACCTGGACATTGTAAGGACCAACCTTGCTCTTATCCCTGAGTAGCTTTCGTGTTTCTGAATCGAATAAGCAATCCAGTCAAGTGCTGTATCAATATCAACACCAGCAGCCTGAATAAATGTCAGCGGGGAATAACGTAATTCAACATATTCAATATTATCCTTCTTGAAGTCCTTCAAAACTGAACTTATCATCATTTCGATACAATTTTTGTTTCTCGGTAATTGTTTCAATATAGACCACGGTTGGAAATATTCCAGCATACTTCCAACTGGTTCCCTTATATGCAATAAATCATCAAGCTCCTTCCCGGAAGGAATTTCTATACCATGCTTATTACAAATTTCTTTAATAGGTTGTAAATTTAAAGCTCCACATAGATGACAGTGCAATTCACGTTTTTTGAATTCAATATATTTACCATTTGTCATAATCACAATTATATCATACTCATCTCGCACTTTACAGTGTAATCGTCAGATGGTAAAATCAGTTATGGATTATCGAGAACGACAGATACAGAGAAATATACAAATCGTAGTAGTTTCTGTAGTTATCCTTCTTTTCATTATTGGATATATGGTTTCTCCGGATAAATATGATGTTGGAAACACCGTTGAAGATTTTACCCTGTCCAGTATTGAAGGAGAAAAAATAAGCCTTTATGAATTTAAAAATACCTTTCTTCTTATCGAATTTTTCCGCACAGACAAAGTTACATATCTCAGACCTCCTGAAAAATTGTATAAAAAAGGTAGATTCAACGGAGTAAAACCTGCCAGAGAAATAAATCAGGCTCAAACAGCTTTTACAAATACCCAGCTGCTTGATCTCATGATAAAGCCTGATGCCAAAATTGTTTTTCTCTCCATAAATATAGGCGAAGATCAGGAGACGGTCAGAGAATTCGTCCAGAAATGTAAAAAACCATGGTTTGTCCTGTTAGACAAAGATAAAAAAATCTATAAAAAATTCTTTGATGACGAATTACCCGGCTATGTAATATTAAATAAAGAACGTGAAATAGTGTATAGAATTGGCGGTTGGAGTGGTTTAACCGTGGGAATCATCTGTCGAGTCCTCAAGGATAAAGGTATTTCGGTCAAGGAACCCAAAACAAGAAGATAAGACACCTTTTCATTATTTTTGTCAATTTTTTTTTAACTTTTATTGACTAATATGAAAATCGCTTATATAATAGAGTTAATAATCCTATATGAGATAAATTAATATAGGAAGAAATATATATATAAAAGGGGGGCGATAAATTGAAAAAAATCAGTTTATTGTTAGTAGTAGTTTTTATCACATTGGTTAGCACATGTTCTTTAGGTGCAGCACAAAATATTGCCGTTGATTACAGCAGCAAATTAATTGACACTTATTGGAAAATCCTTGATAGTCGCTATCAATTTCTTTCAAGCAGATTAGAAAGAACAGAAAGTAACGCTTTCATTAATAATTACATCGATATGATGGAAAATTATAACAAAAGCGTTGTTGATTTCACCGAACTGCTTGTAAAAGACAGTAATGAACTTAAAAGCTTTTCTGAATTTTACACATCATGTACAGATGAAGTTCAACCTGCTTTGGATGCTGTTGTAAAAAACATTATCGAATCTAGTAAAGTTAAAAATATTAAATTTGATTCTGCTCTTTTCACAAAAGAATACTTTCCTGGATATGGATACAGCGAACCTGGATTCATCTATCGTCGTGGAAGAGAACTTGACAGCGAATTTCTTTATGCTAGATGGGAAGATGAAGAAAAAACATTTTCACAGAACAAGATTTATGAATTCACAGTAGAACTTAAACTTGTAGCTGAACTTAAAATTAAGTTTCCTAATCTTAAAGTCCTTAAAGAATTTGGCGTTGATATCGGTGGAAACTTTGTAATGTGCGCAAAAGTAAAATTCGAAACAAACAAAACACTAACTGTAAGAACCAAACGAAAATTTGGGGAATACAAAAAATGGTTCGAACTCCTCAGAGCTAAAAAAACAGTTTGGTCTAATCCTGTATGGGAACTTACCGGAAAAACTTATCAGCACTTTACAGAAGCAACTGGTGAAGAAGTAGCAACAAGTATTAAAGACTAGTAAAGAAATAAAGATATACAAAAAGCAGGTTGAATTATCAACCTGCTTTTTTGTTTCCCACGAAAATATACTTCCATTTTATCAATAAGCATTGTCAGACAAGCATTTTCAACCTTTTTCAAAATAAACCCTTTCTACAACAAGCTTCGTTTCATGCCTTGGCTTTTCTTTTCTATTTTTTGTTTTCAAAACATAACTTCATTCATTCTTGAGCATGATTTCATTCTTTATAGGTGTGGATACTATTGCCACACGCCTAACAATATTTCAAAGAATACATTCAACAAACATAAATGTTCAGATTCAAAAAAATAAACCAATCAAATTAAAATTTAAAAAACCCATAAATTCAGCATTGTTTCTTAAAATCCAAAACTCTTGTAAATATTGCGTTTTGAGATATTTAAACACCGATTATTATTGTATTATCTCCTAAATTCAATCTTTATATCTATTGATTAATTCTACTAATAACCATCAAACAAGAGATTTATTTGATATTCCCAAAAAGTTGGCACGCTTTTTACTTATAGCATTACATCTTAAAATTTCGGAGGAACGAAAATGAAAAAAACAATAACACTTTTTATTATGGCACTGCTCTTTACAGGTATATTCAATATAAGCACTTTAAACGCTCAGATGATCTCACTGGATCAGGATCAATTATCGAATATGTATCGTAACATCGCTATAGAAAAATTCAATGAAGACATGAATAAAATAAAAGAATACTATGTTCTTCTATCTTTAGATAACGGAACAAT
>DAOVTB010000293.1 GCA_030633305.1 Candidatus Muiribacteriota bacterium | reverse complement strand
GATTTTTGATCCCACCGGCAGTAACATATATCTTGAGATGCTTAAGTATCTCAGGGTATTGGAGATTTTTCAACATATTTCCGATATAGATTTTAAATCTGAAATTTTCAAAAAGTAACTTGATTATTGATTCAGAATTTTCTCTGTTCAGTTCATAAGGGAAAGTATATTCTATACCATTTAAAATTATTGTGAAATCATAATATCCAGGTTCAAGGTTTTTTATAAAAGCTTTTTGCCCACCAGAAAATGAAAGTTGCTGTCCATTATACTTATCATATCCGTTTACTTTAATTATCCATGTATTTTCAATAAGGCTTCTCTTGCGATTGTTTTGAAAAATCCTGATATAACAGCAAAGATCTCCAGATAACTCAAGATTGTCAAAGATTTCTTCTTCTGGCACTATTTCCGATTGCTCTGTAGTGAAATTTACACTTTGTATTCCGGTATTTAACACCAGTTCTGTCTTAAAAATTTTAGAAAGTCCAGATTTTGTGCCCTTTATAGATTCACCTGGTTTTAAAAATTTGCTGTCTTTGTTTCCCCAGATTGATGTTACTTTGATTTTTCCCGTTTGAAGAGAAATCTCTGAATCGCCAGAAGGTAAAACGTCAACCTCAAAGTCAGTTCCGTAAATTCCTATCACAACAGCTGGTGTATATATTTTAAATTTATTTCCAGTTTTATGCATGGTAAATGATGATTTTCCATGTTTGACTTTGATGAAAGTTTTATGGAATGTCATTTCAGTATTTTCTTTTAATACAATAGTAGAGCCATTATTCAATACAGCTTTTGCAGTAATTCCTTTTCCAGTTGAAATCCTGTCCTTAAGATTGATATTTGAAGGGCTGACTACCTGGATTACAGGTGTAGAATGAATCACGGGAATACCTGTTAAAGGTATTATTTTACCAATAACATCTGCATGAGCAAAAGTGCAGAAAGTGATAAATAATAATAAAAGAAGTATAGATTTTAAATTCATTTTGTATCCTTTATTTAAAATAGAATTAGTTTTTTTATATTAAGTATATAATATTGTACCATATTTATAAGTTATTAACGACTTTATAGAATACTATTCAAACAAATGCTCAACTTAGGTCAAGATAATAAAAATGGATACTATGGTCAAGTCATACCCTATAGGGCACAGGCAGGATGACATAATGGTATTGGGAAAAAGTTGGTTTTAACAAGTAACTTGTGCTTCAAATACGGTCATGCATTTGCAGTAAAACTCTTAAATTGATAAGATTGTTTGAATTTGATTATTTTTTGAGTTAAGTAAAAAAAAAATATGGAGTGAATATGAGAGAAGTAATATTTTTTAATATAATCGTTGTATTGTTCAGCTTTGTTTTATTTCAAAATACTAACATTTATTGTAGTGATTCCAGTTTTATTCCAAGCACTTTTACCGAAATAGGCAAAGATGTTCTGGATAAAGCAAAATTGAATAAACTTGATACTTATTTAAAAAGCCCTGGAGATAACAGAGGATTTGAAGCGATTGGACTTCTTGGCGATAAAGAAACAGTAAAAAAACTGGAACATTGGATGAAAAGTACAATGCGTTCTAAAATTAGATTCAGTATGATATTCAGCTTGATCATGCTTGGTAAAAGAAATCATATTCAATCTCTGCTTATGGGACTGAATCGAAAACTTCCTGAATATGACAGATGGATTAAAGATGGAAATATTCCATTAAACTCTAATACTCATTGTGCCGGTTTATTGAGAAAACTGTCAGAATATGGAATCATTTTTGATGCTGAACATATTGATAAGCTTATTCAAGGACTAGATCATCCTCATTCTACTGTAGTATATGATGTCAGGTATGTTCTGAATAAGATATTTGGTATTTTGTTTGTTGAATCAACTGACTGGATTCATAAACCATTACAAGCAAGAAAAAAATATATTAAAGCATGGAAACAGTTTTGGACGGATAACAGGCAACGGTTTATTGAAAATAAGAGTTTAATAATCAATGGTTTGGAATTTAATGCTACAGTATTAAAGGAAAAATGAAATTATTACATGTGAATATGAAAAATCAATGAAAAAAATAATAAACTTTTTTAAAGGTATTACTTTGGCTGTTGTAAGCAGTTTAATCCTATTATGTGTTATTGAAATCATTTTCCGAACTATTATTTTGCCGGAAGAAAGTAATGAAGACGACTGCTATACTTTTCTAAAGGGTATAGAATGGGGGGCGGCTGTCAGGTTTGACTTTAAAGGCGTTGTAGAAGGATTCGGATATGTAGAATATACTACTCAAATAGATGGTTTTAGACATTTTGGAAAAATTGATACCAAAAAAATAAAACTACTTGTACTTGGAGATTCTTTCACAGAATGTTCAATGATTTCTGATGGCGAAACATATTATGATTATCTTGGGAAAAAATTCGATGAAATTGAGCTTTTTGTTTATGGTTGTGGAGGATACAGCAATATTCAGGAATATATTATACTCGATAAATGTATTGATATCATTAAACCAGACTTGATTTTATGGCAATTCTGCAGTAATGATCCATATGAAAACAATCTTGAATTAAACAAAATTATAGATATGCATCACCATCATCTCAGACGACCTTATATTGAAAAAAATAAAATTATTTATAAATATTCTGCAATTAACAATTTTTTTCTGGAGAAACTGGTGAGAAATCTTTTTTTTGCAAAATGGATTTTCATCAAACTTAATTATTATCGAGCAAGTAATAATAAAATTTACGATTCTGATGATTTAATAAAACGATATCCTGAAAAGTTTAAAAATTCTTTTAAAACTACAGAAATGATTTTGAAAAAAATAATAAAAAGAGCAGGCCTGGTTCCTATAATTGCTTTTTCCGTTGATAGAGATACATGGCTCGATAAACATTTTGAAAATGTTTGTTCAAAATTGAAAATTCCATTTATCCCAGGTATTCCTGAAATCATAACTAAAGCAAAAAACAGTGGCCTTATCATTGATGGTTCCTCAGCAAAGGATTATCATTGGAATAAAAAGGGTCATGAAATTGCTGGTAAAAAAATCACTAATTTTTTTAAAACAAATCCACAATTTTTAAAGAAAATCACACGATAAAAGAAACATTTTTTAGCTGATTAATTATTAACAGTAAAAAACCGATAAGTATATAAATTATAACCTGAGCTGATCGATTGTTTGGAATTCAGATATACTGATATCTTTAGGTAATAAGCTTTTTGAAAAACGTAGGCATACCCAACAGGTACGTCGAGGCTTTTTAAAAAGTCTTAGTGCCAAAGAGATTAGTACAGGTGTTTTCAAACAATCGCTCAACTCAGGTATTATGTGAAATTTTCGGAGGACCCTAATGAACTGGACTATAGAGAGATTAACTAAAGAATTGAATTTGCCTTTTCGCAAAATTGATAAATTTGTAAAAAGATTTAAACCAGAATTGAAAAAGTACATCAGGGTAGGCAAAAATAATAAGTTTGAAATAAACAGTGAAGGAAAGAACAGGTTGAAAGATCTAATCAGAAGTGAATCTAATCAGTATAGAGGGATTCATATAAAAGCCGAATTAGATGATTTGGTTGGAAACAATGACCTTATACAAAAAAAATCTACAGTGAAAAAATCACCCGTAAAAAATCCAGTAAAGGTAGACACAAGGAGTATTAATGAAGCGATTGCAGCTAATCTTATACTTGAATTGAAGCAGAAAAATACTTTGATCAATAATATGCTGGAGTCCCATACTAAAGAAAGAGAACGTACTGATACAATTATCATGAAACTGATGCATGATCTTGAAAAAATACGAAGTGAAAACAGAAATTTTATTGAGATGAAACCATCTGAAAGTAATGTGCCGTGTCGTGGTGATAGTGGGATGTCTATGGAACGATATATAGATGTTCTTACTGAAACTTATCGTACTACTTATCAAAAATTAGAAGCACCAGATCCTCTAACTGGGATGGGCAGGATTCAGAAGTTGTATACTAAAGTTTTCAGGCCGCATAAATTACGAAAAGCTTATTAAATTCCAATTTGTAACTAAATAAATCACTGATTTTTTAATTTCCTTATTTAAGGTAGATTAAAATTATGGTACTATATATTCTATATATTAATTTGCATTGGAGGAATTTATGATACCAGGATTATATTTGGCTGTTTTTTTAGTAATTCTATTTTTATC
>DAOVTB010000193.1 GCA_030633305.1 Candidatus Muiribacteriota bacterium | reverse complement strand
TTAATCTATTTTCAATTTCCTCTGAAGTAACAATACGATCAGGTAAATGGTGTACGATTGATTCCAGACAGACATTATTAAAATTCACTGTAAAAACCTCTTAAAAAATATTAGACAATTATATCACAATTTAAATTTGAATCAAGTTATTATATATATGTCCAGATTAAGCCAGCTGTACCAAGGAAAATATACATACCATCAATTGCAATTTCACAATAAAGCTCATCTCTAAGAATATCCTTGTTGTTCAAAATAATGTAAATATATATGTATACTGGTCCAGTTAGGAGCAACCATGATACCGTAGGAAAACCCTTTGTAATAAGAAAGAATAATGTACCAATAAGTAAAGCGGTACTGAATATTGCAAGGAAAATCTGAGTATTTTTCCTGTTTATAACGACTGGTAATGTTTCTCTTCCAATGATTCGATCTCCTTCAATATCTCTTAAATCAAGAGCCACATTTTTTATAAAAGTCAGAAAAAATATAAATGTCATCATATAGATATGTTTGATACTGATTGCAATACTGTTCCTGAGCAATGGAAGAAATCCACAAAGTACAGTGAGTGCTGCTGAAATAAAAATATCTTTGGAGACAGGTATATTTTTTAATGTTTTCAGAGTAAGGAAGCGTGGTAGAAATTTTCTGTCATATAGAAATCCTGCAATATATCCAAGTATTAGTATGAAAAAAATTGAATAAGATAGAATAAAAGAAAGGATAAGACTTAATATAATCAATATTGAACTGAAAAGAGAAAAACTGAAAAAATATTTGCTTAAAAAAATGTTTTTTTCTGGTAAATACAGCATTTCGCTAATTTCTCTATTATCAGTATTTACCCTGAAATTATTATTGAAATTGTACATCGAAAAAACGAATGCGAAGGTAATTATTGGAAAGTATAAAAAATCCTGTGATTTAAACAGTATTGATGGATAATTGTAAACGATCATTGTAAAAATTGATAACATTGCTGCTGACAAGGCGACAAAAATATTTGAATTTATCATGATGCGTAATAATTCATATAAACGATATCTGATGGGATGAATTTCTTTTTCTAATGAATTTAGAGTTTCAAGAACCTCATTTGTAATCCAATGAGGTGTACTAGCTCCGGCAGTAATGCCTATGGAGTCGAATTTCCCTATAGTATTAAGATCAAGATCATCAGCTGTTTCAATATGAAAAACAGGTTTTCCAGTTTCAGATGCTATCTGAGCAAGCCGTTTTGTATTAGCACTGTTCATTCCGCCAACAACAATAACAGCATCAACGTTTTCAGCAATATTTTTTACTTCTTCCTGCCTTTTGGATGTTGCAAGACAGATCGAATCAAATACTATGCATTCCTGAATTATTGATTTAATTTCATCGCATATTTCAGAATACTCATTTTTATTAAACGTTGTTTGAGCAATGACAATACATTTCTTCTGGTTCTCTATTTTATAAATATCATCTCTTTTGGATATTACACAATGACGATCGGGAGCAAAGCTTTGAAGGCTCAAGATTTCGGGATGTTTTTGATCACCTACGATAATTATGAAGTATCCTTCATTGTAGTATTTTTCAATTTTTTTCTGGCTTCCAAGAACGTGCGGACATGTGGCGTCTTCAATTTTAATGCCTTTTTCCCGGATTTGTGAAATGATATTTTTAGGCATTCCATGAGCACGTATAATCACAGTACCAGTTTTAATATCTTTCCAGTTTTCTATTGCCTGAATCCCTTTTGCTTTCAATGCTTCGACAGCTTGTCTATTATGTATCAATTGTCCACAGGTATAGATTTCTGATTCACTATCTGCAGTTTTTAAAGCTTTCTGTATGGCTTTTTTGACTCCCATACAGAACCCAGCAGTTTTAGCTAGTTTGATGTGCATAATTATTCCTTAGAGAATTTGGCATAAATCAAGTTTATCAATATTATTAGATTCAGGTTATTAAAGTCTATCTTTATTTTTGTGACTTTTAATTATTATGGTATTATCAATTATATTCATTAGGAGAGTAACATGGAATATTTCAATGAAATAGATAGAGTACTTTGTAAAATTGAGGATTATATTGATAAGAATGATCCTTCTAAAATACCTTATATTTTATTTGAAATTAATTTAGAAAATTTTCTAGGTTCACTTGAAGATTCAAATGATATCATGATGATTTGTGATAGAATATTTGATATTCTTCTAGAGTGTTTTAGAAATTCATATATGAAATCTTATCATTCCATTTATGGACTTTTTATCAAATTTATTTCAGAAAATGATTGCAGTACGAATATAATGGATAAATATGAGAAATTATTTACCCTTTCTTCTAAATTAGCAGTTACATATTACATTCCAGATTCAGAAGAAGGTAAATTGGTGCTTTCATATGAAGATGACTATTCAAAGCATTTAGACGAACTGAAGAAAATTTTAGCTTCTGAATCGTTTATAGCTAATACTTCTGGAATTCGTGAACAAAACAGGATTGTGAAATGTTTTGAGGATATGACTATAGATTTGATTAATTTTATTAATAATAAGAGAGCTGATCTTTTTCTCAGTTTATATGATTTTTTACTATATTCTCTTTTTTGTATTCGAAGATTAACTCCTGCCGCTGCCTGCTTTTTCAGGATTTCGGAAATGTTACCTGAAAGCTATCTGTTTTCAATGGATAATGTTAGAAAAGACTTGAAAAATATTTTCAAAAAATATCTGGATCAAGATGACTTAAATTCTTCTAAGGAATATCATAGTGTTTTGTATGAATTGGTTTTTCCAATCAAAGAAGATGATATAGATGATGAATCTGCATTAACACGTGAAGATGTTATGCGTTTTGCGTTTGAAGAAATTTCAGGTGGAGATGCAATGACATCGTCTGAGCAGGAATTGTTGGATAATCTTCAGTCACACCTCGAGATTTCAGCTGAATTATTTATTTCTCTGCAAAATGAAGTTGTACTGAAATTAAGGGATTCCAAAGTTTCTGAAACAGTCAGGGATTTTTCTCCAAGGGCCTTTTTGGAAAAAGTTATGGCTAAAGTGATAGAAGATGGAATAATTGATGAAAATGAAAAGATCCTGATGATGAAATTATTTAATGCATTGAAAGTTGATAAGGAATTTTTTCATAATGCACTTGCAAAGGCAAGTTTGATTCAGAAAGAAAAACTGAAAGAAATTCAGTCAAAGGCAAATTATAAAAGGGAATTATATCGAAAATTACCTGATATAAATGATGATCTGCAGAAAAAATATCAATTTATGAATAGAAATTTTGGTTCAGAAAAGATTGTAAACAATATTTTGGCAAAATCTGATATTTTAAATTCTCAAACATCTGTAAAAAATAACAGGATAGAACTTTATAATGAAGTGATTAATTCCTCAGATGCTGTTTTTCCGCATATCATGGATTTTCTTTATGATAATAAAGTTAGCGAACTCCCAGTTGTAGTTTTATTTTGTAAATCTGAAAATATTAATCATATTATGAGCCAGTTAAAAGGTATTGATCTTAGTTTCAGGATTGTGCAGACAGATGAACAACCAGATAAAATGCTCATTTATAATGAGTGTATTCAGAAATATATTGATATATCAGGAAAAATTATGACTGATCTCATTGAGGATTTTAAATGTGGCCTGGATTTTAGAAAGGGACGGTTTATTTTTTCTGTCGTAAGTATAGAAACGATGTCAGCAATGTATGCACTTAATTGTGAAGGAGCTATTGACTTCAGTGGAAAACTTTATGAAAGTCAGCAACTTATGGGAAATGGAGAATGTAAAAAAGCCATTGATTTATTGGATGACCTTTTAAAACAGGATGTCAAAATTAAAGGTTTATTGAATCAGATTGGATTATGTTATAAGAAAATGGCAGAGGAAGAAATTGATTCAGAGAAAAATTATGAATTGGCAATTGAGAACTTTCAACTTGAACTCCAGAGCTTTCCATATTATTCATCATGCCAGAATAATTTGAGCCAGGTTTACAATAAACTGGACAGATTATCTGAGGCTGTTGATGTTATTGAAAAGTCTATGGATAAATCGCCCACGAACTGTGCAGTTTTAATTAATGCTTCTCCATTACTGTTTAGCCGTGTATTAAATAATACATTGAAAATGAATGAGCCTGATCATTTTGATACAGAAAACAGAATTCTTACTATAATTGTACCGCTTATTCAGGCCAGTAATATAGATCCATATAATAAAGAAATCTGGACGTGTTTCAAATATCTTTCTGATATATCAGAACAATTGAAAGATAAAGGAATTATAATTAAAATTGGAGATCTAAAAAAAGAGTTATTTAACAGAAGAACGGATACAGCTTACCATTAAACCATTATGAAATTAATTTTAACAATAACCGGACAGGAATGATGAACTGGTATTTTTATGCTATATTTGCAACAGTTCTTTATGGTTTGATCAATTTTTTGTATAAAGCTGCTGCAGTGTATAAATGCCCGGCCAGGCTTATTCTTAATAGAGCAGCAATTACTGTAGCAACTTGCTCCATTGTTGGAGTGATAGTTACTAAAAGTCCATTTAGTTATGGTCGATTAATTTTGATTCTTGCACTGGTTAATTCCACTTTTTTTGCAATGGGAAATATGTCAAAGATGAAATCGTTGATTTATCTTCCAACGTCTATTTCATTACCTGTTTGCAAGCTGAATGCAGTTTTTGTGATTTTGATTTCCTGTATTGTTTTAGGAGACAGACCCAGACCCTTTCAGTGGATTGGAATTTTCCTTTCAATTGTACTTTTATATGTTGCAAGTTCAGGTAAAAAGGATAATACCGAGATAAAGAAAAAGGGTATTGGTATTTTATTTGCCCTGGGAGCAGCATCATCTACATCTATTTCAATATTTGCAGGGAAAATGGCTGCTACAAGTGTACCAATCCTTAATTACATGACAATATCCTATATTTTTGTTGCATGTTTTACATGGTTGATCAATCATTTTGATTCTTTACCTGCTGAAGACATTGATATGCCTCGGATAAATAAATATGGATTTCTAATAGGAATATTTAATTTTACTGGTCATTACGCCCTTTTAAAAGCCTATGAGACAGGTCCTTTAACGCTTTGCCAGGGAATATTTGTCAATTCATTTATAATTTCAATAATTCTGTCAATGATTGTGTTTAAAGAGAAGATGACACTACGAAGTGGGATTATCATTATTTTGGCGATCTGTGCAGTATTAATGATAAAGATAAGTTAAAAAAATAACTTCTACAACAATTCTTTAAGCCCTCGATAATTAGTTTTTCCAGTTCCAAGAACAGGAATTGCATCAATCTTTTTTATGATCCTGATATTGTGAAGTGGACTTAATCCAGATTTTTTAATGTAACCATTTACTGTGGCCCTGTCAGTATCAACAGTAGTGAATAACACAACTTCAGGATTAGATTCAGATTTTGTAGCCTCAACGGCAACTACTGGTCCATCAGATTCTACATCTTCAAAATGAGGAGCAAGGACATTTTCAATTGCAGGAAGCGAAACCATTTCTCCGCCAAGTTTAATGAATCTTTTAATCCTTCCAGCAAATGTAATTACTTTATTGTCACCTTCAACGACAAGGTCTCCTGTATTAAACCAGGATTTATCTTCAAATTCAACAAATGGAGATTTTCCATCATGGTTAATATAACCTTTGAAAATACTTGGACCGTTTAGAAGCAGTAAGCCATTTTCTCCAATTGGCCTTCTCTCAAAATTATCAGGACTGACTATAGCATATTCCAGAGATGGCATAATTATACCTATACTTCCTTTAACTTGTATATCATCGTTATTTGCCGAAACGATAGGTGAGCATTCAGTCAAACCATAGCCTTCAAGAATTTTGCTGTCAGGGCAGAGTTCTTCAGCCATTGTATAAACACTCTGTGGACATTTCTCGGCTCCTGTTATTACTAGACGTAATTTATCAATCTGTTTTTTTGACGAGGATTTTAAAATTCCCTGTAGAAATGTTGGTGTACCAAGCATTAATGTGACTTTATAGGCTTCAATCAATCGAACAAGATTTTTTCCTTCTGTTGGATTTGGATGAAAAACAGTCTGAATTCCTGCACAAAAAGCCAGGATAGATGTGGTACTGAGTCCAAATGAATGGAAAGGCGGTAACATTCCAAGCATTTTGTCCTTCTGTTGCATAGAAACCATTTTCATTATATCTCGACAATTACAGAGTATATTTTCATGTGTTAAAGGTACAGATTTGGGGTTGCTTTCTGAACCACTTGTGAAAAGAATTACAGCATTTTCTCTTACTTTTACATCTCTAAGAGATCCCCACGAAAATTTTGCTTTCAGAAATGCTTTAATTTTTTGACCTGTTGAAATCTTTTTTGCAAAGTCTTCTGTATAAACAAACATATCTGAAATTTCGTCAAAATTGATTCCCTGACTTTGAAGTTTTGAAACCAGGAGTTTTGATGTAATAATATGTTTAACACCGACATTGTTAAGCGAGAATATTATATTCTTAATTCCAGTTGTCCAGTTCACCATAACAGGGGTCTTTCCTGAAAAGATGGTTGCCAGATAAAAGATATTTGCTCCAACGCTTGCCGGAAACATCAAACCTAGATTTTCACCTTCAAGAGATTCAATTACAGGTTTTAAAGCATAAATCCCAGTAATTACATCGCTGTATGTTTTCTCTCCAGTTGTTTGATCGGCAAATATTACTTTTTGAGGTGAATTTGCTGCTTGGTTAAGAAAGACTTCTGCAATATTTCCTCCATCTGCAATTGAAACATCTGATGAGTCATCATCATATGAAAACCATTTTTTTGAAACTGGCTTTAAGGAGACTTCTTTACCTGAAACTCCCTGTCCAATTGCACCAAGAAGAATATCACCGACAGTCGTATAAGATTCGGTGTCTCCCTGTGGAAAACCAAATTCCTGTTCCAACCAGGACAGAACTTCAACCATGCTCAAGCTATCCATACTTAAATCGATGGCAAGTTTCTGTTCAGGTCTTATATCATCTATTCCTACTAATTCCTGTAAATATTCAATAACGATTTGTTTTGTTGCTTCAGGAACAGAATTAACGTCACCTTCAATACATGCTTCAATTGGTTCTTCTAATTGGTGTTTCTTTTCTTTTGAAATGAAATGATAGGGTACATATGTATTTGGCCAGGCATCTTCATTGAATATTTGTTCCATAAATTGATTCATTTCGAGTTTTTCTTTACCATAAGGAAAATTCTCAGGTTCTATTAGTTCTACAAGAATTTCACGTTTAGGAACAAAAAATATCAGATTTCTAAATATTGTCTTGATACCATTTGAAAATCCTCTGAGTAAATCAGGCTTTTTTCCAGTAGCACCATGGCTGAAGCTGCTTCCCCAGAGACCGTTTTGACGAACTAATACAATCCTGGCATCCGGAACATCATTAAGCAGGATTGAAACTCCGCTTCTTGCACCTATTTCTTCCTTGATTGTCTGTTTTATATGTCCTGAAGGATATAACATAAGGTTATCTCCTTGTTTAATTCCTTCGGTAGTTTTCTTCATTATTTTATCTAGTTCTATTTTTGCATCTACGCCGCTTTGTGACATATCAGGTATAGGTCTTACACCCATTCGTTTTGTTATCCAGTTTACAAGTGGATTTGAAATGTTTGCTGAATCTCCAATTGATCGAGGAGCAAAGTTATTGTAAAGAGCTATTGCTATGATTGCTGGATCAACTAAGGCAATATGATTAGGAAGGAATATAATTTTTTCAGTACCCTTTTGAACAATTTGTTCCATTCCCTTGACTTTTATTTTGTAACGAAAACTTAATAGAATCCTGCCAATAAGAATTAGGCAGCGATCCATGAAATTTCTTCCGCCATTGTAAACACGGTCCTCCTTAACTTCAACTAAGAGTAAAGCCCAGAAAAGAAGAAACATAACGATAATTGAAAAAATTCCCATTAGAGCAAAGCAGTTTGTAGGTTGGAAATTGATATAAACGAGTAAATTATAGAATGGACCTGCAATCATTGATCCGCCAAGAGCGGCAAAATTTGCAGCAGCAATTACTTTTCCTTTTCTTGCAGCATCAGGTCGAATCTGAAGGAATGATTCCAGCGGGATAAGATAAAGTCCACCACCAACTCCTGCAAGGGTTAAGAATAATACTGAAAGATGATATTGTATACTTTTTGGAAAAAATACTATTGATCCAAGTAATCCATAAAACACAGCCATCATAAGAAGTGCAGGTTGCAGGATTGAATACCATCTATCACCTTTGGAAAATCTACTTGCCAGTAATGCACCAATAGCAACACCAATCATTTGAGCCACCAATAGCATACTCGTTGCAGTTTTTGACCATTTAAACTGATCAACTCCCATCTGGTTAATAAGAAGTACTTGAAGCATTCCTATAAACCAGAAAAAAGTACATGCAAAAATTGTTGTAATTAATAGTGTATCCTTTTTAATTTCCCACAGATCTTTTAAAGAATTCCATGGCCCTTTCCATGGAAACGCTACTGTTGAGCCTGCGCCTTTACGTTTAGGACTGCCATAACTGATAAGTACACCTAAAATTGCAACAACTAAGATCGCTAAAGCGACTTTGTTGAGATTAGACTTATTTCCTTTTTTAATTGAATTGACAATCATATTGCATTGTTCTACATCTAGTTTAATGATTCCTGTTTGTACGTTTTTTTCTTTACTATCATGCATTTTAATGATGAAAGTATCATTTTCAGGTTTAATTCTTATAACAGCACCATTTTTGAATTTAGAGTACTCATCGAGAGAAGATTTAATTGTTTCAGACAGTAAAGTTCTCAAAATGTCCTTATTTTTTACAGAAGCATATTCTGTATTTAAAGTTTCAATTTTATTGTAAGTTTGAGCTAATTGTGATTCTATTCCATAATCCAGAACGATTCCCGCAATCGCAATACCACTGAGTATAGCAAAGGTTGTAACGAGCTTTACAATTCCATTTGCAGTTTGAATATAACTTTTAGGATAAAGTTC
>DAOVTB010000045.1 GCA_030633305.1 Candidatus Muiribacteriota bacterium | reverse complement strand
TTGCCAGAAAATTAAATATACAAAGTGATGATTTAGAAAAAATTCGAGAACAGGTAAAAAAAGAACTTGAGTTGTAAAAAAAGCGCTTAGAAGCAAAAAAATCATCAGATACAATCTTTATTGTCAATCAAATTTTCAATCATGAAGTAAATCCATTTGAGAAATATTGTATCTTAAAAATTAAATGGAAAGAATTGATAGGACATCTGATTAAAAATAATTATTCAGACTTGATTCCTTGAACATAAGTAGAGTAATACCTTAAAAATGAATTTTGAAATTCTACAAAATCAGCAATTTCTTTCTCAATTTCAGTATTTTTTTTACTCTCACTTATTTTTGTAAATATCGTTTTATTTGCTTTATTTTCAATATTGAATGTCTGATACGATTTTTGACCCGTTCTAGAATTTTTTTCCAGATAATATCTTGAATCTTTTACAATTGCTGAATCACCGTAGGAACTAAGATAAAGAGATTTAAGTTTTTTATCACCGTAAAGCGAAACTCCCTGATACAAACCTTCAGGCATTTTGATATTCAATGCATCAAGAACTGTTGGAAGTATACTGATATGACTACTGAGATTCTTATTTACTTTGTACCCGTGTCTATCAGGATTCATAATAATCAAAGGAACAAGAGAAATATCAGGATACAAATCAAACCCATGTCCAAGTTTTCCGTTTTCTCCAAGCATTTCGCCATGATCGCAAGTGATGATAACAATGGTTTTACCTAATTGGCCATTCGTTTCAAGTTCTTTAATAATTGATGTTACAATCCAGTCCATATATAAAAGTCCATTCTTATATGAACATAATAATTTTTCCAAATGTGCAGAATTAAAATCAGTTTTCTGCTGTTTGGGTTTAAATTTTATAAATCTAATGTCTGACCCATCATATGGATAATGAGGAACTGAAGGGATATAGGTTATAAAAAAATTTTCATCTTTCTTTTTATGTTCTTTTAGCCTGTTCTGAATAGTTTTAAGTGTTGCCTTTTCGTCTATCCCCCATATAAATTTTTTAAATTTCTCCTTTTCTGGCATATTAAATGAATCTTGAATCAAATCAACTTTTCGATCCATTAGAAACTGGTCAAGTCCACAATATTTGATATATGAAGAAATAAATATCGAGTTCTTGTAATCCAGTTCTTTTAGAATTTCAAACAGGGTTTTAACAGGAATAGATTTATTAAATTTACTGAGATACTCCTGAACAAGATAAAGTGAACTGAAAGAAGAAACCCTGGCATGAAATGAATCTGGAAAGGAACTATAAAAATTAGTAAATATCTCCATCCTGTCCTTGTATTCAGATAGCATTGGCTGAGTTTCATCGGTTCCATTAAATAATGATAAATATCTTGAATGTGATGATTCAAGAATAATCAATAATACATTCATTTTTTTTAAAGTCCCTGATTCATTCTCCTTTTCTGGAAAAATTTCAAGTTTTCCTGCTTTTGTTTTAAATTCTTCAGCAGAAAATTTCCTGTATTTCATAATTGACATCATAGGTGAGGTTGAAATCAGATTTGAAAATATATGTCCATCCAGTTGATCAGATACAAAGACCAATGGTTTTAACCAAAAAAACATTAAAAATATGCATAGACAAAAAGCAAGATTTCTCCATCCTACAAGATTTTCATAATTCTTTTCTACAAAATATCTGATTAAAAAGTAAATTCCAGAAATAATACCTAGAACAAATAAAACACCAAATGTAAGCTCTTTTTTAAGAATTTCAATAATCAAACCTGGATTTTCTTCAATTCCACCCCTGAACATCATTTTCCAGTTTAATCTTACTCCAGTAAGCTGGTAAGACCTGAAATCAAAACAACTTACAATAATAATGAATAGAATGATGGATGTTACAACGATATACGTGATTTTTGATTTCCGATTTCGGAGTAGAACAAAAGAAAATGCAACCATTAAAGCTACGATCAAAACTTCAAATGCAATATAATAATAAAGAGTTTGAGAATAAAAGAATAATCGGTTTATATTAATATAATTAGGATAATATACGCTGCAATGGAAAAAAAACGCAGTGCTGTAAAATGGTATAAAACAACTCAAAGAATTATAAAAATGACTATTTTTGAAAAAATATCTTATAGCCAGAACCCCTGTCACAATCAGAATCATAATAATACTGGGATAATACAATGGTACTCCCAAGACTGATTTCTTATAATGCGGACATTGGTAAAACAGAATATTCATTAAAATAAATGGATAAAAAGGATATAACTGTAAAAAAACAGGCATAGAATTGTCCTTATAAATCCATAAACCTGCTATAAAAGAAACTATACCGATTACAAAAAGTAAAAGATATGTCCAAACAGAATAATAAAAAAAACTTGAGTTCATACCAAAAAACAATATGAAAAAAAATGTACAGATATAACCAAACCACTTTGTTTTTCCAGTTCTTATAAGAATGTAGAAAACTGCAAGAAACCCAGTACAGTAATAAAACAAATATGGCTTTCGGAAAAAGAAATCAGTAACTAAACAATATCCAAGATCTTCAGATGTAAGTAAGCCTGAAAAAGCCGTATAAATGTACCCCAGATTTTTGATATTGAAATTGACTGACATAAAAAATACAAAACCTGGTATCAGAAACACCAAAGATTTCAAAGAATAACTTCTGCATTGACTCTCTTTTGAAAATACCCTTGAGAGATAAAAAAATGAGGATATTAGAAATAAGAGAAATAAATTGAAAGTCCATAATTCTGCATTCCATGCATCCATCCCTACATCAAACCAGTAATGGGTTTCAAACAAATGCTCTCTCATCAGGAAAAAAAAAGCAGTCTTAATAAGAAAAAGAACAGTAATAAATGTAATAACTGTTTTAAATATCCAACGCTTCATATCTGTTTTAATTTAGTCACTTCGAAAAATTTATTTATCGATTGCGATTATAGCAGAAATCTTTTTTTTACTCAATCAATGAATGCCTTGAGATAAAATTCAATTTGTTTAAAATTTAAAAATTAGATGTTATAATAAATAAATACTTATCTATACACCAAATTCAGGAATATAAAGGAATAATTATGAACAACATAAACAAGAAAGTTTCAATCATTGGATGAGGAAATATCGGTTCTGCCATTGCACATGGTCTTAATAAATCAGGATTGTTTAGACCTGAAGAAATTACTCTGACTCGTAGAAATACATCTTTACTTGATTCCTTCAAAATGCAGGGATTTAATATTGAAACAGATAATAAGAGAGCTGTTAAAAATTCTGAGGTCATTATACTTTCTGTTTTACCTCAACAGTTAAATGATTTGATTAAAGATATCAAAAATTCCCTTGATCCAAATCATCATATCATCATATCAATAGTTACAGGCGTCGGCATCTGTCAAATCCAGAATTTACTTGGAAATGGATTTCAAATCATCAGGGCAATGCCTAATACAGCAGTGCGTATGTGTGAATCAATGACATGTTTAAGTGTAAAGAATATTGAAACTGAAAGTTTTGAACTTGTTAAAAAAATATTTGATTCACTAGGTGTCACAATTGTAATTGATGAAAAACAGATGGTACCTGCGACATCACTATGCGCTTGTGGAATTGCATTTTTTCTCCGAGCTATTCGAGCAGCATCACAGGGCGGCATTGAAATCGGGTTTCACTCAGCTGAAGCTTTGCTCATGGCCGCACAGACGGCCAGAGGTGCAGCATCACTTGTAATCAATTCAGATCATCATCCGGAATCTGAAATCGATAAAGTTACAAGTCCACAAGGGTGTACAATATCAGGATTAAATGAGATGGAACATCAGGGTTTCAGTTCTGCACTGATAAAAGGAATCAAGCTTTCATCCGATAAAGCAGCGGGATTGTATCAAAGTCTAGCTACTGATTAAGAAAAAATACCTAAAAGAGATATGCGACGCGGTGTCCAGGTCTCATTTTGGGAAACGAGTCCAACGAGAGACCTGGCACCGTACAGTCAGTATGCGAATTTTACTTTTTTTCTTCAACTTCAACAGTCATTTTGAGATTAGCTTTTTTCATCTTCTCTTTACCTTCAAGAAGTACTTTGACGACTTCCTTATTTCCCTTTGACGAAGCAACACCAATCGCTGTTTCCTGATATTTATTTTTCCCATCAATAACTGCACCAGCCTTTATCAGACTATTAATACATTCAATATTTCCTTTACCGGCAGCAATCATTAATGGTGTGTTTCGTCTTCTATCGGATTGATTTACATCACAACCTTTTGAAATCAAAATATTAGCAATTTTCATATTTCCACTGTAAAGGGCTGAATGTAATGGAGTATAATCAGCATTATCCTTGATATCAAGTGAAGCACCAGCTTTGATAAGTAACTCTACAATTTTAGGACGATTCAATTCTACTGTTTTCCCTGTAGCACTCCATTCAATAATACTGTGAAGTGCTGTTCTTCCTCTATAACCTCTGGCATTTACATCACTACCTGATTCGATCAACATTTTTACAATGTCTACATGACCATGTTTTGCTGCCCTGATAAGACTGGTGTCAACTCCTCTTTTCTTTTTCTTAACAGTAACTTTAACATCTGCATTCTCATTCAACTCAGAATTCACCTCACCTACCTCAAGAAATATTCTGTATTTCATTTTTCCAAAATTATCATAAATTACATAATCATATTTACCGGTTGTATTGAATTCACTACTTGAACTTGATTTGGATTCAGATTTATCTGAAACTTTCTTTAATTCTATATTAAGTTTTACATTATAAAGCCCAGGACTTTCTTTCCTCACAGAAGTCTTGATTTTCATACGGGAATACTCTTTATTCTGTTTGCCTTCGACTGTAATTTCTCCAACACTGCCTTCATTAACTTTTATTTTTGGTGATGATACGAGTTTTTCTCCACTATCAAGAAACTCATACAATTTAAAAGCCATCACATATGTTCCGCTGGAACTGGAATTTATCAACTTCTGCAACTTATTACCTTCAGCGGTAGTTATAAGAAAATTCGCCGTAAGTGAATTCTTTTTTTCTGGAGTAATTGAAAGTAGTTTAAAATTTTCTTTATTCAACTTATCAAGTATCAAATTCTGGAATTTGGATAAAGTCATATTTTTAATAAAATACTTCTTTTCTCTTTTAATACTTGCTTCATCAATATCCTCGAAGATAAAACTATTATCAGATTCAAAAAATGATGTTTTGGTAGACTGCGAAATCATTTGAAGAACTTTTTTATAGTCAACATTTCTTACTTTGACAGTTATAAATTTTTCAGAAAATCTTTTAGGATAAACAATATTTATTTTTTTACTATTTTTGATAAGTTCAAGAAGATTGGCAACTTTAAAATTTTTAACATCTACACTTATTTTATTATCTATATCACTCGAATAGAGTTTTGAAATTTTTAATTTTTTCTTTACTTTTTTAGTTCTTACATAACTCTCTTTTTTAGGCTTTCGTAAAGAATCAGGTCCTTTTCTTCGTCTCCCACGAGAACGACGAACACTTTTATTCCCGATAGAAACAATACTTTTCAAAATCGATTCCTCTATACCTATTTTCCTCATCATAGGACCAAATTCATTAGATAGATTCATATCCTTAAGAAGTTGATAATAGTTTTTTATTCCACTTTTAAGTATTTCTGATGAATCTTGAACATTAGTATTAAGGTTTTTGAAAAATATCTCGTATTCGTTTTTTGCCTGAGAATAATCTTTTAAGACATAATGCTGATATAATGCATCCTTGATACCATCATTTTTTCCTGTTTCAATATCTACATTTTCAGAAGCACCAAAAAGAATTACACTTCCAAATACCAACATCAACATACAAGTAATAATAACCGTTTTTTTCATTTCATTTCCTCCAGATTTGTTTTTGTGGGTTTGTATCCGAGATACTTTTCCCATCTGTAGTAAATATAGGAGAAAGTTGTAAAAAACATCTTTCGAACTTGTAAAGAATTTGTAAATTTTTTTCATATTTTTTTGTTTTTATTTTATTTTTACCCTTCCATTCCCGCCGTGTATGAGATGAAGAATGGAATATTTTGTGTCTGCCTAAACCGAGGCGTACTAACGTACGTTGAGGTTTGGACTGATGCAAAATATTTCAATATTCGCTCATACACGGTGGGATAATTATTTTCTGAAAACATAACCTACCCCAAAAATGGTTTCTATAAATTTTGGATTCTTAATATCATCTTCAATTTTTTTTCTAATCCTAGATACATGCATATCAACAGTCCTTGATGAAAAATCAGCATCATTTCCCCAGATTTTTTCAAAAATCTGTTCACGCGATAAGACAATGTTTTCATTTAAAACAAAGTAATTCAACAATTCAAACTCAGTCTTGGTAAACTGGACTTCCTGAGATGATTTATAGACTTTAAATCCATTCGGTATTATCCTTATATCTCCAAAAATAATTTCAACAGGTTCCAATTTTGGTTCCATTGCTTTTGTTTTTAACCGTACACGAATTCTAAGAATCAACTCTCTTATATCAAAAGGTTTCGTAACATAATCATCCGCCCCTAATGAAAAACCACTAATTTTGTCATATATCTCATTTCTTGCTGTCAAAAAAATTGCAATTACACCCGGATCGATTTTTTTTACTTTATCCAGAATTTCAAATCCAGTAATATCAGGAAGCATAATATCAATCAGGCATAAATCAGGATTGTTTTCCTTAAACAAACGAATTCCATCATTTCCATTAGCAGCTGTTATTACATCAAAACCTTCATTTTCAAGGTTTATCCTAATACCATCACGTATTAGAACATCATCATCAATTACCAATATTTTATTCTTCATTATTTTTTCCTGTAATTCCAAGTTTTATTGTAAATTTTAAAGAATTCTCACCCACGGCTTCAATCGACCCACCTAATAGAGCCAGAATATTCTTAACTATATATAATCCTAGTCCAAGGTTTGAACCACTTTTGTTTTTATCTGAAGTCATTTCATATTTATTAAATATCGAATCTATATCTATCTTTTCTATTGTCTCAATAGAATCTTCATATTCAATGATTGAATCTTCTGAATTATTTATCAATTTAATACGTATCGCTATATTATTTTTTCTATCATGCTTAAATGAATTTTCAATGAGATTTGAAAAGATAATTCGAATAAGATTTTCATCAGTGTTCAGTTCAAATTCCCTGTCATTAAAATCCAGTAAAAACTCTTTCTGATAACAATTATTATAATCTTCACAGATTTTTTTGATCATAGGAAATATTTTTACAGTCTTAAATTTCTGATGAATCCTTTTTTTTAGTTCTGTAGAATGCTTCACATCAGATAGCTTATTAAAATACAACATGTTCGAGATAATATTACTGATCTGATTTGTTTTTGAAGAGATAATTCCGGCAAATCTAGGTATACTCTTTACATCTTTTGCGCCAGTTATAGTATCAGCATAAAGTTTTATCGTCGCAAGCGGTGTTTTGAGTTCATGAGATATGATGTGGAGAAAATCATCCTTGATTTTTTGAAGTTTATGAAGCAAAAAGATGTATCTTCCCATTGAAAAAAGAATGATAAAATAAATTATAAGTAATGTAAAAAATATAGCCACCAGTTTTTGATCAACTTTACCCTTTATCCTGACAAGGCTTACTGGATTTATCTTCAATCGATAACCAATTCCACAAAAACTATCTTTCAATTTTCTTCTTTCAAATCTTTCCAGATTAAATTCGAGATCAAAACTCTTATTCTTTAATTTTTTCTGATAATTTCTCAACTCAGGCAAAAGTTTATCTGATTTGACTAAATATACTATCAAGTGAAGATCTGTTCTCTTCAACAAATATAAATATCTTTTAAATTTATTTCCAACAGATATTAAAAACACACCAGGAGACTTATACTCTTCTTCAGAATTTATTACATCCAGAAGTTTTTTGTGATAAAAAAAATAAGATTTCTGGATAAAATCAAGCTCCTGTTTCGTGAAAATATCAAGATTATTTGAAATAATACTATCAAACATCTGCACAGATAAAATTCCTACATTTTGTGCAAGAAAACCAATTATTCTTTTACTGGGCATAGTACTTGAGTAAATTTTCTTATAAATCCTATAAAGAAGTAATTCTGAGTACAACACCGGATTGTAAAATCCCTCAAAATTGTTGATATACCTGTTGTATTTATTAACTATAGCGTCAAAGTAAAAAATCGCTTTTTCATAGTCCTTCTTTTTATAAAATGACATCCCTTTAATATAAGCATCATTTATATCTTTGTATTCTTCATCTGATATTTTTGTAACTGATGGTTTTAATCTCGATTGGCCAGAGTGAAAAATAATCGAATCATCAACAGCCTGGGATTTAACCAGTTCATTTACAAAAGTTTTGAATTCCGTGACTTTATCATCAACCCTGGTAAGATCATTCAATTCGACACTCCTGAAATGAAGCGTAAGCGAATATGTCATAAAAACCAGAATACTGAATATAAAAACAAGTAAAATTATGTATTTGTTCACAATAAATTTATTATATCAGAGCACAGAGAAAAAATAAAAATTAGCCACTGATTAATACAGATTTATAATAAATAAAAAGGCCTCTAAACACACTGTAATCTTCTAGAATAATATAAATTCTATCTTTAATTATTTTTTTATTTTAATTCATTCTCTTATCCGTGTTTATCTGTGGCTTAATTATTTTGTAGAACTAAAAATAGCAATTAATGATATAATGGCTTTATAGCATTGAGTTTGGAGAATATAAATGACAGAACAGGAAGCCCTAAAGATCCTTAAACAGTTGAAAAAAGGGAAGAAATTTGGTACTCGTTATAAAGCTGATGAATGGGGCGTTAAGTACACATCCGACAATAAGTATGAAAAATGGACGCGTATTGTTGAAGTATTCACTAATGAACAAGGCAATAAGGACCTTTGCCAGAATTATGTTAAAAAGGAAATCGCTGCAGACAAACTAATCGATCTTCTCTGTAAATATTATGAGTATGACGATATCTACAGCAAACTTAAAAAGTAATTCATAAAAAATCCGGACAAATAGAAAAACTGTGGCAAAATTTATTGCCACCATCTGTAAAGCTTAACAATCAATCAAACTGATCAGACATACATGTCGACAACTGTACCAATTGTGTCATTTTCAGCCTGCATCACCTGCATCTGAATACTAACTTCGACTTGTTTTAATGCCTGGTCGGTAGTAGCCTGTACTGCCTGCTGCATAAGCGCAGCCATCTGAGCAGAAGTCTGACTGATCTGGCTCGTCCCTGAACTAACACTTCCAACATCCATGTTGAATTTGCCTCCACATTAAATATACAACATGAAATCAATATCGTAAACCCCCGCATTCTGAATGAGATGAAGGTTAGTTAGTTATAAAAAAAATAGGATTCTCGCGCCGAGAACGCTGTGAACGCAAAGAAAACTGCAAAAAATATCGCACAGAGGTCGCTGAGAACGCAGAGAAAGGACGTAAATAGGGTCTGGTCTTTTGTTGCTGCGTTTGGAATTCCCAAAAAATTCGCTTTCAAATGAAAGATCCCTATTATTTTTTAAAAATTTTCTTCTTCCATAATTACTATCTTTTTTCTCAGCGTTCTCAGCGTTCTCTGCGCGATATCTTCTTTTATTTCCTCTGCGTCCACCACGTTCTCTGCGCGATATCTTCTTTTATTTCCTCTGCGTCCACAGCGTTCTCTGCGCGATATCTTCTTTTCCTTCATATGATCATAGATTCACGCAATATTAATTAGTTGCCGATAATAGATAATATAATATTTAACTTTACAAGACCTCAGGAGGTTGGAATGGAAAATCAATCAAAAAACCTAGCTATCATGTTTACAGACTTAAAAGGCTTTACTGAAAGGACTTCTAGAATTTCAAGAACAATGATGAGAACATTACTTCGAGTTCATGAAGAACTGGTACTTCCAATTATTGATAGATTTGGTGGTTATCTTGTAAAAAATATCGGAGATGCTTTTTTAGTAACATTCGAAAGCCCAACAAATGCAGTTATTTGTGGTCTTGTTATTCAGAATACTTTCAAGGAATACAACAGCCATATCAGCAATGCGGATGAATCCCTTGAAATTCGAATTGCAATAAACAGCGGTGAAGTGGAAATCAAAGATGGTGACGTTTACGGCGAAGCTGTAAATATTGCTGCACGTATTGAATCCATAACTGAAGTAAATGAAGTATACTTTACTGAATCAGTCTATCTGGCAATGAACAAACACGAAGTTCCGTCCTCTGAAGTTGGATTACGCAGATTAAAAGGAATACCTGAAGAAATCAAAGTTTACAAAGTAATACAGGATAGTGAATGTTCAACATATAAAGCAGCATTAGACTGCAACTCATGGTATGGAAAAGAAATTCCTGTCACAGAAACAGATGATTTTGAAGAAATTGAAAAAACAACTCAAAAAAGCTTTCATAGTATTTTTATGAAAATCGCATCTTTTCTCATCCTGGCTCTTGTGATATCAACGACAGGTTATAATTTACATCTAGCTACTAATACTGATAAAACAACTGAATACTCTACTTCACCAAACTTATCTAAATCAATTGTTCAAAACAATACATCTCCACTTTCAGTAACACAAAAAATTGAAAGAGCTGTAGAGAAAAAAACTTTAATACCAAAGCAAGTAGATATTAAAAAGAAAGATAATGCAATTAAGAAGATTGCTAAAAGAAAAAAAAGAAACAATAAAAA
Source organism: Candidatus Muiribacteriota bacterium (assembly GCA_030633305.1). GTDB lineage: Bacteria > Muiribacteriota > DAOVTB01 > DAOVTB01 > DAOVTB01 > DAOVTB01. The sequence continues at coordinate 12,499 of DAOVTB010000045.1, read as the reverse complement.
TCTGGTCAGCTTCAATTTTAACAATGAAAAATTGAGCGTTATTTTTTCAAAAATTGCCTGTAAAGCAAAAAAAAATATAATCATTGATTCCTCAGTTAAAGGAACTTATTCCTGTTTTCTAAGTAAAGTAACTCCTAATAAGGCACTTAAAATATTAGTAGATGCAAATGATCTTAAAATGGATCGAAAGAAAGGTATATTTTATATTAGTTCCAGAAATGAAACCCCGAAAAAGGAAGCCAAAATAATCACAAAACCTGAAGTCAAAGTTGCACTGATCAAAGAAAAAAAGGTACAAAAAAAACCAAGGCTTTACAGAAACAAATCTATTTCCAATGCAATATCCAATATGGATTTAACTTTAACAAAAAAAGACAAAAAAATACTGGTACACCTCATTACAAAGCTTCTTAGAGATGGTCAAAAGTTTTATCAGGACGCAGATGCATGTGCTAAAGTATTTCTTTCCTGGACAAAAGATCCCTCAAAAAAGAAAATGAAATCGATTATTTTAAGTTCATTAAAAAAATCATCAGAAAAAATCAAATCTATCGAAGATGCCATCGATTCAGTTAAGTATACAACCTACTCAAAAACAAAATGGTCAAAAGCATGGGGCAACATGACAAGTAACAAACTTGGTGGAAAAAGACTTTACAGAGTAAAAGATACAAAAACTGGGAAAATATTGAACATCGGACAGTACATGACAAACGAATATGATCGTGTACGCGCCTATTGATTTATTTTCTTCCTAAAACAAAACTGCACTTTTTTCTGTACAGTTTCTAAAGCATAGTGTCTACAATAATATACAGTTTGCCCTTTTGATACAATTATAGTATTAAACAATTTAATATTATCCTCTTATTCACAACACTTTTTGAAAAAATTCATTCATTTTCTAAATTGGAACATATTTTGCTTATTTCATTTGAAGATGAAAAAAAGGAATTTATTGTGAACGAAGAATTAAACCAGGAAAATCTAATTTCCCTTAATCTAAATGGCAGAATTATTGCAATTGACAACATTTTCTTATCAAATGATATTGAACTCAGCAAAAAACTTGATTTTTTTATTAAAATTCTGGCAGTAGAAAAACATCCTCAGCTTATTTTCAGACTTAACAGAATGATCGATGAATTGAAATCCAGTATTGCAAAATTCGAAACAAATATACTCACCAGTAAGAAAAAAGCCGATACAAATATACTTATTGGAAAAAAAGAAAAAAAGAAAACTAAAAAAAGAAAAAAAGCTGACAAAAAAATATTGGAACCAGATCTCGTCAGAGATGAAAAAATCCAAGTCATACAGAATAGTCCTGAGCTTGATGTCGATATTATCGAAAAATATCTGGATCAGGAAGATGATGTTTTTGTAATAGCAACAATGGTAAAAGCACTTGGTCGGTTGGGCGGTACAAAACATAAAGATAGAATCATAAAATACCTTGAGCATCCGGATTCAAGAATAAGGGCTAATGCAGTAGAAGGTCTTATGCTAACTCGTGATGCATCTGTTCTGGAAAATATTTCTCCACTTTTAAATTCAGAAAATAACAGAGTAAGAGCTAATGCAATTCAATGTTTTGATAGTTTCGGACATTTGAACGAACTTTCAGCAATTGAAAAAATGGTCGAATATGGTAATGAGAATCATTTAAAAAGCGCAATGTGGGTTCTTAACAGACTAAATCCGACTGAGCACTCTAAAGAGCTATTAAAAAAAGCCAGAACTAAATTGCGCAGTAACACAGACGTAGTCGATCTTTACGTTAGAAATCAGAATACTTATTCTTGTAAAAATCAAAATAATCTTTCAATAAGACACTTATTTAATTTAATATCAGTTAAAAATGTTACGTTTATGTTTTTTACTTTGATTTTTATGGCTTCAGTTGTATTTCCAGTATTAATTAAATCAGGAAAATTCAACAAAAGACTTATGATAATACGCCAGGTCAAAAAAATATCAAAGTCCCATGGAATTGATGCGTTTAGCCATACACTTGAAAACGGAGGCGAAATCTTCATCTCAGAACAAGAAATTTTAAAGAAATATCCTCACCTTCAAATCTGGGAAAAATCTGGCAAACAATCCGATTATAAATTTTTAAGTAGTACAATAATCAATATACTAAGTAATAATGGATGGGAATATAAATCAATGATTGATAATAATACTTTCATCTTTATTAAATGAGATTTAAATTATTTTAGTGAACTCGCAAGAGCTTCAAGAAATGCATCATTTTCCTCAGGCAATCCAATAGTTACTCTTAATTTATCCTCAAGTAGTTTTCCTGAAAAATTCCTGATCAAAATACCTGCTTTTCTAATTTTTTCTTCAATTTCAAATGCTGAATGCTTTAACAGCTGAAACATTATAAAATTCGTTCTACTAGGTATTGGAATAATATAATCCATTTTTTTCAGTTCAGCAAATATCCTGTTTCGCTCTTTGATTATCCTATCCGTATTCAATTTGACAAAATCCTTGTTTTCAAGAATTACCTCGCCCGCTATTTGCGGAAACCAACCTACAGAAAATGGCATTTTTGCTTTGCTCATATGGAATACTACTTCAGGATGACCAAGCAAATATCCAAGTCTGATTCCAGCAAGGCTTAAAGCTTTAGAAAAAGTTCTTATAACAACCAGATTTTTATATTTATGTAACAGATTCGATGCATCCTGACCAAAAAATTCAAAATATGCTTCGTCCAGAGCAAAAATACAATCAACACTTCCAGCAATTTTTTCTATATCAGCCATAGAAAGCCAGGTTCCTGTTGGATTATTAGGTGATGCTGTAATAATAAGTTTTGCATTCTGAGCTGATCTAATAATTTCGTCAACATCAAAATTAAAATCCTCTGTTAATGAAACTTCAATAGCATCAAGACCCATAATCTGACATGTTCTTTTAAAAACAACAAATCCTGGTTCAGAAATTACTACTTTATCACCACTCCTGCAACATGCCGAATAAACCATCCTGATAATCTCATTAGAGCTGTTTCCAAGTACAATACCATCAGAGGGATGATTGGTATAATCACTTAGCCGGTTTCTCAGTACCGTACATTCTGAGTCAGGATATCGATTCCATGGAACTTTACTCACTCTTTTACAGATTTCATTTTTCAATTTTTCTTCAATATCAAAAGGGCATTCATTCTGATTCAATTTTGCGACAGTATATGTCTGATCAACTATATATGCATTTAAATCACATACTGCTTTTCTAATCATCTTTGTCATATTTATCCCTTTTTAGCCCGAACGACCATAGGTATACTATCTTTAGAATATTTACACTGATTAAAACCACCATAAAACGAAATTTCCTTAAACCCGATATCCTGTAAAAGACATTGAAAATTACTTTTTCTCAACGGAAAAAGTGACACACTGTTTTTCTTGACCAGACCACTTTCCTTTAATGTCAATACAGTTTCAAAATCGATGCTTTTAGGATTTTTTTCATAATTATATATTCGTTCGAATTTTATATGTTCATTGTCAATTGTTGAAAGTCCCTTGATATTATTATCCAATATTCTGTCATAATTAATAATCTGAACCAATAAAATACCTTTATCTGTAAGGACGTCATATGTTCTTTTTAAAAAAGTTTTTATCATACTTTCATCACTTAGGTGAACAAGTGTATTTCCAAATGTAAGAATAATGTCTTTGCTTAAAACACCAAATTTTTCAATAATATCCAACATATTCATGGAGTACAATTTTATATTTGAAATATCTGCAGATTTTTTTTCAGCTAATGACACCATATCCTCATTTAAGTCAATACCTGTTACAAATGCAAATTTTTCAGCAAGCTCAATCGTTAAATTCCCTGTTCCGCATCCAATATCAAGAACAGACTGTTTAGAAATATTTGTACTTTCATTCATGGATAATACAAATTCTCTTTGCATGGGATTATACGGAAAAATAAAATCATAAGATTCAGATATACTTTTATAAAATTTCATAATTTCTTCTAATCCAACATATAAAGATCAGCAAGTACAATTGCAGTAGCAGCTTCAACAATGACTGGCATTCTTAGTGCAATGCATGCATCATGTCGACCTTCAATACTCAATTGTGTCATTTTGTTGGTCTTCATATTGAAAGTTTTCTGTTTTTTTGAAATACTCGGAGTCGGTTTAACCGCAACTCGAAAAATTATATCATTACCATTTGTAATCCCACCATTGATTCCACCTGAATTATTAGTCGATGTTTTCCCAGCTTTATCCATGATCAAATCATTGTTTTGGCTTCCGGTCAAACGTACAGAATTAAAACCTGCACCAAACTCAATTCCTTTCACCGCAGGAATTGAAAAAATCATATGACTTATCAGTGATTCAACTGAATCAAAAAATGGTTCTCCCAATCCAGCATGTAATCCAGAAATACAACATTCTACAATTCCACCAACGGAATCACTTTCCAGTATAGCCTTTTTTACCGCAGCATCAATATCTTTAATACCTCCTGCTTCAATCAACTCTGCTTTAAAGTTAATCGCCGGAATAATCTTCTTTGCAACAACTCCAGCTGCAACAAGTCCAACAGTCAATCGGCCAGAAAAATGGCCGCCTCCCCGATAATCATTATATCCAGAATACTTGCAAAAAGCAGTAAAATCAGCATGGCCTGGGCGTGGGATATCTTTCACAAGACCATAATCCTTCGACCGCGTATTATTATTTTCAAATTCTATCGATATAGGTGTTCCTGTTGTATAGCCTTCATAAACACCACTTTTTAATATTGGTAAATCTTTCTCTATTCTCGGTGTAGTTCCCTTTGCTCCTGGTTTTCTCCTGGATATATCATAAAGAAAATCTTCTGGTTTTAATTTGATTCCAGCAGGGCATCCATCAATTACAACTCCAACAGATTTACCATGAGATTCACCAAATATACTGACTCTGAACAATTTTCCAAAACTATTCATATTACCTCCTGCACAAAGTCTCTAAATCATCAAAAAAATCGGGATAGGATTTAGAGATACATTCCCACCCATTCACTGTGACATCGCCTGTTCCATTTTTTGCTGCAATTGCCAATGCCATTGCCATTCGATGATCATTATGTGAATCTACAACACCACCAGTTATTTTACCACCCTTAATCTTCATATAATCGCCATCTAAATGAATTTGGGCTCCTAATTTTGAAAATTCCAGTTTTAAAGCCTCGCCCCGGTCACTTTCTTTATGTTTCAATCGACTCACTCCTTTTAAAACTGTCGTTCCAGTACAGTGAACGGCCAAAGAAACAAGTGGTGGAAATAGATCAGGACAATCAGTTGCATCAAATTCAAAAGCTTTAAGTTCTTTTTTCTTTATGTTAATCCTATCGTGAAACTTTTCAATTTCTCCTCCAGCCCGATCAATTGCTTCAAGAATAGCAATGTCAGCCTGATTGGATTTAATACAAATTCCAGAAACTGTGATTGCTCCGGAAATAGCACCAGCAACAAGTATAAACGATGCTCCACTCCAATCACCTTCCACATGATAATTCTTTTTAAAATATTTCTGCTTACCAGGGATTATAAATCTTTTGTAATCCCGATTTTCAATATTAACACCGAAATCAGACTGTATTTTTAAAGTCATATCAATATAAGGTATACTTTTAAGATTATTCACATCCAGAACTGTATCATTCAATGCGGTTGGAAGTGCAAGTAAAAGTCCTGTTAAAAACTGCGAACTTATAGAACCATCAACAGTGGCTTTACCGCCATTCAAAGGACCACGAATCTTAACAGGTAAAAAGCCATTATTAGTCACACAGTTTGCTCCAAGGACTTTCAAAGGTGATTCAATCATTGAAACAGGTCTTTTCAGAAGTGATCCCACTCCAGATATTTCAAGTTCTTCATCACATAAGGCGGCAATCGGGGAAAACATCCTGAGGCACAACCCGGCTTCTCCGCAATTTAAAATATTTGAAACGGGATTCAAACCACCTGTTACAATTACACTCTTCTTTTCAGTCTTTATCATAGCACCAAGGGATTGCGCAATACACATGGAAGCTTTTGAATCATCACAAAAGGAAGGATTAGAAATCTCAGTTTTCCCATTACTTAAAAGAGCACACGCAACTGCTCTCTGCATCATACTTTTTGAAGCTGGAGCTGTAACAGTACCACTTATCGCTGAAGGACTTATTACACGAATTAAGTCCTGTTCGTTATTGGCAATTTTTGTTTTTGTCATTTTTTTTGATCTTTATTCTTTTTTAAATTAGCCTTTCTGTGTTCTCAATGAGATGAAGATTGGAATATTCAGTATTTGGTCAGGCCGAAACGCACTATTCGTGCGTTGAGGTCTGAACTAATGCTTAATATTTCAATATTCGCTCATTGAGGACACAGAAAATTGATTTCTTCATATATTAAATCCACTACCTGTTCTATTTCAAATTCAGCATCGACAACCAGCTCAGCAGTCTTTGCATAGTGTTTGCGACGTGCATTGAAAAGCTCGGTTGCTTTTTTTTCAGGTTCAGGACAGTCAAGTATTGGTCTGGTGCCCTTTTTAATCCGGGAAAGACAGACAGAAATTGTTGCATAAAGCCATACAGGCACCATATTTTCATTTATAATCACCCTGTTTTCTTTTCTCTCAATAACTCCCCCGCCAAATGAAACCACGATTCGCCTTCTATACACATGTTCTATCAAAAGTTCGTTTTCAAGTTTTCTAAAATAGTTTTCTCCATACTTGCTAAAAATCTCAGTAATTTTCATTCCAGATTTTTTTTCAATCATCTCATCCATATCAACAAATGTATATCCCAATCTGGCAGCTAGTTTTTCACCAATTGTAGTCTTGCCACATCCCATGAAACCAATAAGAGCAATAGAATTTCTTTTCTTAAATACCGGATTTTCATTCCACACATTTTCCTTCATGATATAAGGATCCGGGTATTTTCCAGTAAAAAGTGTATATGCCGGAACTGCCTGATGATAAAGCCAGTCTTCTCCAGTAATAACTTTACATTTGGCTTTTATCGCAAGTGACTCAAAAGTTGAATCCTTATAAACTGCATCAAATAAAATTGAACCTGGTTTCAACCATTCCGGTTCAATTTTTATTCCATCAACCGGAATAGTAGATATGATAACATCAGAATTTTTAATAAGATTTTGAAGTTCTGAAAATGGAGCCCAGTTACAATTAAATTTCTTCGAGAGCACAGTAGCTTTTTCGTCAGTCCTGTTTGTTATTGTAACATCTAAACCAACATTCACCAATCCAAATACAGCAGCACTTGCTGCTCCTCCAGCACCAATGACCAGAAACTTTTTCTCTTTCATATCCATTTTTAATGCTGCAATTGATCCTACAACACCAATATGGTCTGTATTATGACCAATAAGACCATCTTTATTTTGAACAACAGTATTAACTGATCCAATTTTTTCAGCATCAACTGACATTGAATCAAGAAAGCTTATAATATCATTTTTAAAAGGAGCTGTTACATTCATTCCTTTTAAACCAATTTTTTTAAATAGATCTATCGCTTCACCTGCATTCTGACATGCAAGCCTTAAATAATGGGAATTCTGTTTATCAAATTCTGCATTAAACATCAAAGGACTTTTACTGTGTAAAACAGGTCTGCCAGTCACACCAAACAGTTGAATATCATTCACAGTTAATATCATCCAAAATCTTCTCCAATTCTTTATAATTCAACTGACCAACAGCAGTTTCCATTCCAGATGAATATGAAGCATATGTAAACGGAGCACCTAAACAAACAGATGCAACACGTGTTACTCTTCCTCTACGCCCCATACCAATTGAAATTATCTCCCCAGCTCTTGGACTATCATATAACGCCAACAATCTAGCACACTCTGCATCGGAATTTACTTTACATGCAATTTTAGCAATATCACCACCTAGTAAAAAACATTTCTTTACAATAAGATCTAATTCATCACGCAATGGACATTTATCATATTCATGGAAAGAAAGAATAAGTTTACAACTTTTCTTTTTTACTTCTAATAATATAGAATCTATAAAATCAACTGAATTTCTAATATCTACATCAATAAAATCTACTCCAGAATGAATTGCATGTTTCAGGATATCAAACCGATCAGAATCAGAAAATTTTCCAGAACGACAGGTTACAATAAGAGAAGTAGAAATGGAAAAAAGTTTATCCAACTGTTCACAACTGAATTCTGAATTATCAAGCCTGATTTCTGCTAATTCAACAGATGAAATCTGCTTTATCAGCATATCCAAATCATTGCTCAAAAAACTGACGCAAATCATTTAATACTTTCTCCAACTCATTAATATTTATATTCTCAAACCTGCAATCTCCAATTCCATTAAGGAGAACAAATTTAATACTTTCCTGATTTCTTTTTTTATCTCTTTTTACAGCTTTACAAATTTCAGTGATATCGAAATCAATATCAACGGGTAAACCCAAATTCTGTAATAATGCAATAATTCTATTGTGATCTTCTCTTTTATGGTAACCCTTTATCACAGAAAGAGCTGAAGCATAGACCATTCCAATACTCACAGCTTCACCATGATTTAATCCAAGCTCATATTGAAGAGCATGCCCTATTGTATGTCCAAAATTCAGTTTTGCCCTTTCTCCTCTTTCAGTTTCATCTTTATTTACAATATCTGATTTCAAACGAATCGAATCATCAACCATCCTGAAAATTACTTCTTTATCAAAGCCAAGCGCATTTGTACAATTTGATTCAATATAATTAAAAAGGTTAGAATCCGCTATCAAAGCATGTTTTACCACTTCAGAAAAACCACATTTCAATTCACGTTCCGGAAGAGTATCTAATAAATCAAGATCACAGATAACAAAATCAGGCTGTTGAAATACACCAATCATGTTTTTAAATCCATCAAAATTAACACCATTTTTCCCGCCAACACTTGCATCCACCTGTGCCAATAACGATGTAGCAACAAAACCAAAATCAAGACCACGCATAAAGGTAGATGCCGCAAACCCAGCAATATCACAAACAATTCCGCCACCTATAGCAATAATCAAACTATTTCTGTCCACTTCAAAAAAAATCATCTGCTTATAAATATATTCAAGAGTTTGAAGAGTTTTTATAGATTCACCAGTTTTAATGGTGATAACTTCATTATTACCAAAACGATCTCTATAATGACCACTTACGTTGGAATCTGTAATTATAACTGTATGCCGATCTCGCGAATAAATAGAAATATCTTCAAGTTTCCCGCCAACTTTAATATCAGAACTTCCAGTCTTTCCATCTATTTTAAATGAGTTCGATAAATTTGCTCTCGTCATAACGTTCTTTATCCAGATTTTCCATAAATTCTCTCAGGCTACGGACTCTAGTTGCAAGATCACGAAACATCTCAGGGTCTAATGCCTGGTCTTTATCGCATAGAGCTTCACAGGGTTTATAATGTGATTCAACAATTATTCCATCTGCTCCGGCTGCTACTGCTGCCATGCTCATAGGTGGAATAAGACTAAGGCGTCCAGTTCCATGGGAAGGATCAACAATGATCGGTAGATGGGTCACTTCCTGAGCTGCAGGAACAATGCTTAGATCAAGAGTATTTCTAGTATATGTTTCATGTGTCCGAATTCCTCTTTCGCATAAAATAACTTTTGGATTTCCTTCAGCCAGGATATATTCAGCACAGTTCAACCATTCACTTAAAGTCGAATACATTCCTCTTTTAAGCAATACTGGTTTATCCGTTTTCCCAACTTCCTTCAAAAGTGAAAAATTCTGCATATTCCGGGCACCCACCTGTAAAATATCAGCATATTCACATACCCAGGAGGCATCTCTAGGGTCTATAACCTCAGTAACTATTGGAAGGCCTGTCTCTTTTTTTGCTTTTTCAAGTATTTTGAGGCCTTTAATGCCAAGTCCCTGAAAAGCATATGGTGAAGTTCGCGGTTTAAATGCACCGCCACGCAACATATCTGCTCCAGCTTCTTTTACTTTCTGAGCTGTTATAATCGTCTGTTTTTCGCTTTCAACACTGCATGGGCCGGCAATTATCACAAAATCCAAGCCAATCCGGACATCACCCACTTTTATTACAGTTCTTTTATTATCGTTATTTTTCAAAGCGCATAATTTCAAGTCTTTCATTCTTTACCCGCCGTATTTATTTTTTTAGACAAAAAACTTTCTTTTATTGCCTTTTTATATGGACTCAGTATAAAAATAAATACGGGAGTTGTCAACTTTGTTAATAAAATGAGAGCTTTAAAATTTATTCATCACATTCTAGTCTGATAGTAGTAATTTTATGCCACTGCATGAAATAAACGAATTTCCGACAACTGTAACTACACTACATCACACCTTCAAACAGTTGTTTTTTGAGAAAAATTCATTAGTAAGCACCGTTTCGGATTTTGATAAATGATAACTATTGACTACAATGTATTGTTTCAAATCTTCCAGAGCCTTTTCAGGAAGATGTATTTGCAAAACAGGGGATTATTATCTGGGAAGTTTTACTGGTTTTTTCAATTCTTTTTCAGTATCTTCAATAAAAGACTTTATCTTTGCTAATCTGGTAATAACTGCATTTAGTTCAGGAAATTTTTCGATTTTTCTCTTTGTGCGACTAATCATAGACTTAATGTATGAAATTGTAACGGGAATTTTTTTCAGCAATGAATCTAGCCGTTTTACGTATTTTTTTCTGTTTTCAAACAATTCTTTTTGAATTAAATTCATTTCTTTAATTTTCAATATTTCCCTGATGTATCCTTTGAAATCTTTTTTACAAAGAAAATTTTCCTCTATACTATAATTTCTATAATTCGCATAAATAGTTTTTGCAGCGTCTATCTGATTTTTTGTAATTGATTTGTTAATACACTTTTCCAGCCATTCCATTGAATGCGATATCCATGCTTGTTTACGCATAAAGTTATACTTCTGGAATTCATTGATAAATTTACAATGTTTTCCAGCAATTCCCAAAAAACCTCTGCTTCCTAGAAATTCTGCTCCATCCCCTAGAGTTAAATCACTTTTCTCAAATTCATCATTTATCTTCTTTATTACAGATTCTGAGCGAAAGAAAAGAACATTTTTTAGCGGATGCCCTTGAAAAGTTCCTTCGACATCTTTACAGGAAATTTTACTTTCAAAATATAACTCAGGATTCTGCTTATTTAAAAGATCTATACTCATGCTCATTCCAAGAAGAAATTCGAACCATTTTCTGGAATATATCTTATCTGCATCACCGATATCAAGGTTACTATTATAACTTATTATATCTTTCATTTTAGGAAAAAAACGCCTTTCTGCTTCAGGAATTTTTGGTGATTTAGTTGAGACATTTAAATGTCTCAATTCTGGCTTTTTTATCGAAGAACAACCAAATACCTTATCCAGTTTTCTCAACAATTTTTCAACGGATTCAAGATTTGCTGTAGAAAGACCACTTTTCGAATTTTTTACAATTTCAAGAACCCTTTCATATGATTTTTGGTTATCAGGGATTTTATTACAATAATCCATAAATGGTAATAATAACTGCTGCCATAGTCGTACTGAAAAATCAGGATGATCTTTTTCCATCTTACAATCAACTTCATACAGACTTATGTCGCCGTTCAGAAGATGGCGACTGGATTCTAAATAAAAACAAGTAATTGTTTGTATATCGGCATCTTTCGGATATGGCCAAAAGTCTCCCAATTTCTTAAACTCCTGAAGTCTTAAAAAAAGTTTCTTATCAGGAAAGTAATATTGAAGCCTATTCGATAATTTTTTTATCTTTTCACCACTTCCATGAATACATTCCATTATAAGATCTCCTGTAAAAGCACGCATTAAACGCAGATACATCAGAGAAAAAGTCCTTGAACGAAGAAAATTTCCTTTTTCAATTTCTTTCTGAATGAAAAAAGGATGCTGCATGGTTTTTTCAATTTTCAAAATAAGTTTTATAAGCTTTGGAATAGATTTTATTGTTAAAGCTTTCATTTTTGATATTATAGGACCAATTTGACATACTATTTCACCAAGTCGTGCTTCAAAATCTATTTTCAAATCATTTATTTTCACTTGTTTGTAGCGTGTTTCTGCTACCTGAAAAGATTCTTCTTTCAGTAATTCATTGGCTTCAGTCATCAACTTCATTGATGCAACAATGCTTCTCAGGTTAGTGGAACCTCTGCTATTGAATTTATTCAAAATTTCGTTCTCCCATTCCTTGGTGTTCAACATCTTAGTTTCAGACCATATACCATTTAATGAAAGAAAAAAAATCAAAACACATAAAAAATAATTTTTTTTCATAAATACTCCATAGATATAGATTTTCACTCATAAGTATAGCAAAGGAATTTTTGTTTTAGCAAGTTTAGCATCATATTATGTCCTTGATGAAAAGTGTTAATGAGGTCTAAGTTAA
>DAOVTB010000136.1 GCA_030633305.1 Candidatus Muiribacteriota bacterium | reverse complement strand
GTATCCTCTATGCTCACTGTGGTAAATTTCTTTTTTTTCCTCAGCGACTCTGCGCGAGATCTTTTTATTTCTTTATACCTTAGTATCTTTTCGCGATATTCTTCTGTAATGACAAAAAATAAAGGGTCGGAAATTCCGACCCTTTATTTTACTGATTATTATTTTAATTTACTCTAAAAATCTGAAATTTTCTCAACCATCTCTGGATGATCTATGAAAGGATTACGATTCTTCTGAACTTTTTCAATTCCATCATTCCGCTTTTTCTCTTTATCATCTGGCGGATCCATTTTATGCCATTTTCTAAGTGACTCTTCTTCAAAATTTCGAATTGGTTTGTTGTATCTTACAGAGAAATAAAACATTGCTCTTGCAATATCACCTTTTCTGCAATCTCTTGGCTCAAAACATTGCTTTCCATTTTTATCAATTCCATGTTTACTTCCATTTTCAGACCAGTAAGCTTTTTTCACAACTGAAAAGGGAAAGTGTCCTCTTATTCCATTAGGAACAGCATCAGCTGACATAAGATGATGTATATCTGATCTCATGGGTTCTTTTTTATTGAAGAAACTCTGTGGCCAGACATGTTCGCAATTAAGAAAATGTTTCTGTCCTCTTGCAATTTTAGCACCTGTATTAACACCAGGCATTGCCTTACCATCAAGCATTACAGTTCTTTTATAAGGAAATTTTGTCCCTGAATAAATACCTTCAACTTTTCCATTTACGTTATCAAGGATACCGTACATCACTTTTCTTGCTCCACTATATCCAAGAGAAGTATGATTTCTGATCAATTTCCCAAGTTGGATTTTTAAAGCCTGATCCCTTGTACCACGGTCTATTGAATCGTAATATCCATATTCAACTTTGCTTTCTGAAAGAACCTGTTCAAGTTTTTTAATTGTGTCAATATTTCCTAATTTGATCTGATCAAGAATCTCAGATCTGGTCTTTTGGTCTTTAATCTCATTTACTTTCTTTACAGCTTCCGCATGTTCTTTTTCATTTTCAAACGCACACAATGGATTAAGTACACATACCGCAAAAAGCATAGCTAGCAAACAAAGTGATAATTTTCGCATAAGACTCCCCTTCAATAATAAAATTTAATTCTATACTTATTATACGGAAAACAGGGTTTCTGTAAAGGGGCTTTATGCTTTATTGTCAACTATTTATTTTTAGAGAAAATTCTGATCCATTCTCTCTTCTCATAAAATTATTTTCTTTTTGAATAAAAAAGAAGATAATTCATGTTCTTCCTGGTAAATTCTTTTTCTATATTTTTTCTTCCATATAGGTCTGGGCTTCATCTTTTAAAGAAAGGATCTTTAGAGCAAGACTTTCGAGTTCGAGAAATTCTTCAAATTCGATCTTGAATTCATCAGAAATATTCTTCACGATTTCTGCTTCTTCGATACAGTACTGGGTGTCTGCGTAACCAATCGCGATTAAATCAAGGATGGCTGAGACTTTAGTACGCTTTGTCTTGAAATTTTGGCATGCATTTTCAATTGTATCCGTCGGAAGGATCTCTACATTTGTAATTCCCATCTCATATTTCAGCTGTTTTACAAATGATTTCTCTGATTGTAGTATTTTTCCGTCTGCGCGGATCAAGATATCTGCTAGTGATAGGAATGATTTTTTTTCTTCCATTGATAACTCTGCTAAAAACATATTACTCCCTCCTGTTTTAAAACGTTCAAAATTGTTTGTTCTCTGAGTATATAGATCATTTCTCCCAGCGTCAAGAATATTCACTTTATTGAATTCTTAAAATGGATTGAATGATTTAACCTTCATTCTCTGAAATTTGGCAATTTTCATCATGACTTCTTCTCTTTTCTTTATAATTTTATTGACGACTTTTCTATTATTGTGGTAAATATATAGCATTGAGTGCCGGAGTGGTGAAACTGGTAGACGCGCTGGATTCAAAATCCAGTGTCCTTATGGACGTGTCGGTTCAATTCCGACCTCCGGTACTCAAAAGATCCCTTTAATACCAATAGTTTTCAGAATCCCATCATTAGTGCTTGGAATTCGATTTTTCCTTGTTTTTTTCTATTTTTGTCGATTATTATCGTTCAGACCACCCATAGTACCACCCATAGTTTTAGAAGAACTTAACTCTCTGAAACCGCTTTTTCTAGTTGAATTAACTCCATGTTTCAGCTTGCTCTTTCAAATGAAAACCACCCAGAGTTGGAAATCCTCATGATTATTAAAGATTGGTGTAAAAAATATACTGTTGAATAAATAAACGAATTACACAGAAATTTTGTAAGGCAAATGTAGAATTGGTGCTTGAATTTTTTATTTCGACAGCTGTAATTTGCAATTTTTAATCGCACACATCCTGTGTACAAGACTCGCCATCCATGCCACGAACATTATCTCTTGATTAAAAATATCTGCATACAGTTGTTTTTGGAATAATACTTTTTGTGGAAAAAATAAAAGGCACCTTTTCGGATTTTGGTAGTAGCCCCTAAAATGTTAAAATTCGGAATCTTACACCTTTGATTACAAAACTCTTGCTTTTATACCTAATGTCCAGATCTGATCCCTAAAATTCAGTCTTTGATAAATCATAATCCTTTGAAATTGATAATAAGTAGTTTTTGGAAAGCATGATTATATTGATAATAGCTTTCATTTAGAAAGGTTTTTATTATAATAAAAAGGTATTAAAACTGTGAAATAATTGCTTATAATGATTCTATTGACGCTTATTTGAAATTGATTTATACTGTACTACATATTATGGATAAAGGAGTATAATGCTATGTATTATCACGTAATAATCAAACCTAAGTCAGATAAATATTATGGTGAAAATAAAGCTAATCTTTCTAAGGAGCAGTTGATATCAAGATTTATTGAACCATATGAACAGGGAATACCAATTATTATTAACGGAAAACTATCCCTCCAAATGATATAGAACGAATCACAATAACAGAAAGTGAACAAAATATTGCATTTTTTATTCATCAGGTTGAAGTTGAAGAACGTAACTCATCAGTCGCAATACTTGGAGGCCCATCCCATAAACATCAAGCAATCAGAAAGGCCAATGATGTAACAGATGACTTTATACAGGGACCTGTTGGTTATAAAAAGAATACTATTCAAAGAGTGTCTACTCCAAGTTTTGAAAAGTCAAAAGTATTCATAGTTCATGGGCATGATGAAAGTGCAAAAAATAAAGTTGCTAGGTTTGTTGAAAAATTAGGATTCGAAGCTGTTATTCTTCATGAAAAACCGAGTTCCGGAAAAACAATTATAGAAAAAATAGATCATTTCTCAAATGTTGGTTTTGCTGTTATTTTGTATACACCTGATGATGTTGGTAATGTAAAGTCTGATTCTGAAAATCTTAAAGCAAGAGCAAGACAAAATGTCGTATTTGAGCACGGTTATCTTATTGGTAAACTTGGTCGTAAAAATGTAGCTGCATTAGTTACTGGACAACTTGAATTGCCTAATGATATCAGTGGTGTTGTCTATATCGCATTTGATACCATTGATGCTTGGCATATGTCTTTGGCAAAAGAAATGAAACAATCTGGATACGATTTAGATATGAATAAACTGATTTAGAAATATGTTTCTCGCGCTTCACTCAATAATGGAAGAAATTGAGAACAAGAAGAGAAATTTCCTCTTGGCAATGTCAACTGGAACAGGAAAAACAAATGAACTTAAATGAATTATTGAAAATATTAAGAGTCTACAAATGTGAAATTGAGAGTATGCTACCTAGGTTTACAAAGAGTAGTGATGGCTTGCTTATTAATTCAGATGATGAAAATCGTTTTACAACCCTTGTGGGTGAAGTACGGAATTTAATTCAGGATCATATTCCCGCAGCAGGAGATACATATAGAATAATAACACGCTTATATGAGGATGGGAAGGGAGGTTTCTGTCAAACCTCTTCAAAAAAGAGCCTAGAACTCGTTCAAGGACAGATTGAAAGTTTATGCCTTAGAATCGAAAGAAATCCAAGGCTGATTCAAGAGCCACAAGAATTAGCAAAAGAGGAAACTAAAAATTTTATACACCAAGGCTTAGAAATCATTACCAATAGATTTCACTCTGTAGTTATCCAAATAAAGAAGCGGTACAACAATCGAGAAACCCTTAATATCAATGATGAATATGATGTGCAGAATCTCTTCCATGCTCTTTTGCAACTATACTTTAGTGACATTAGACCAGAAGAGTGGAATCCTAGCTATGCGGGGAGTTCAAAAAGAAGTGATTTTTTATTGCCTGAAATAGAAACTATAATTGAGATAAAAAAAACTCGAAATGGGTTGAATGCTAAAAAGTTAGGTGATGAACTACTCATTGACATTGCTCATTACAAGAATCATTCTCAATGTAAAAAACTCATTTGCTTTGTATATGATCCAGAACAAAGAATAGCGAATCCAAGAGGTTTTGAGAGTGATTTAACCAGTTGTGATCGTGATATCAATGTCAGAACGTTCATAGTTCCTCGATTTGAATGAGTGAATATATATGAACCAACCCGCCTACAACTTCAACAATTCAGAAACAAATAAAGAATAACCCCTTCTACAAAACAGTGAAAAGCCAATCGTGTCTTGACATATAACCAGACAATGGTATACTTTAAATATGAAGTGTTGGCCTTTACAATGTAAGACTCTTGTAAATCACTTTCAACAATGTTACAATTTCAAAAAATAAGCGATAATGAATATAGAAACTTAAGCAGTTTGTTTTTCCTTTGTAGATGTCGATAAATAAAATAGGAGAAAGTTATGGAATATCCATTTCCAATTAATATTGATAAATTAATTGAAACAATTGTTTACATTGCAAATAATGTTAAACATAAGACTTTTCTCCATATCTTTAAGGTATTCTATTTTGCAGATAAAGATCATCTTGAGAGATACGGACGCTTTATCTGTGGTGATCATTATGTTGCAATGAAATTTGGACCTGTTCCAAGTTTGGTTTATGATGTATTGAAATACGCAAGAGGAGATTCAACATTTTTTGCTCCTCCCACAGAAAAAGCTCAGGTTATTTCAAAAGCTATTACTGTAAGAGGAAAATTTGTCGTAAAAGCAATGAGAAAAGCTAATGAGAGCGAATTTAGTCAGTCTGATTTAGAATGTCTTAATTCAGCTATTTCAAAATTTGGAAAAATACCTTTTGAGGAGCTTTCTGAATTATCTCATGATCAAGCATGGCAGGACACGTGCAGAAATGATATAATTTCTATTGAAACTATTGCAAATACTCTTAAAGATAGTGCTGGAATTCTTGACTATTTAAATAATCCTTACCCTGATGTAAAATGATTTCGCAGTGGAATGTTTATTTTCTTTTTACAAATCATACTACACCGCCAAAAAATAAATTTGTTGTAATCGTTTTTACAGATCCTAAGCCATGTGGCTTTTTCATAAATACTAAAATTCATCCTTTTTTCCTTAATCGTGGACTTGCTATGCCTTGTATGGCTGAATTAGATCATAATGTTGAGAAGTTTTTACATCACAAGTCCTTCGTTGACTGTACAAAAGCATATGATTTTGAAGTAAGTGGATTAAATAAACTCTGCGGTACTCTTAGCACTGAAGCACAGAATCAAATCATTGAAAAAGTTAGTAAGTGTCCTGTAATAGAGGCAAAACATAGAACTAAAATTCTTTGCGAAGCTGGAATTCAATAGTTTTATATAAAAGTACCCATTGTTATAAATATCTGGTCTGATAGTCGAATTTCATCATTTTTGTCTACCTGATTAGACTTTATGTCAAAAAATCTTGTATAAATCAAGGCTATCGAATTCTATCATTGCGGTAGAATTCGATTTCAGTAATTATGCTATACCAAGAAAAATGAAATTAGTGTATCCTAGTAATAATGTATTTCAAAGGAACATATATATATATGGATTTTAATAATATCAGTATAAGACTAAAAAGGATCTATACATCAGTAAATGCTAGAGTTGAAACAAAACTAGACAGGGCTATCAATTTAGTAAAAACAAGTAAAAGCTTTAAAATAACTTTTGATAAACATTCAGAAGACCCCTTAAATAAAATTTTTATCATTTTACATAATCTTGCAAACTTAAAAGACCACTTAAAAATTATACTGAATTCAAAAGGAGGCAATAGACAGGATATTGAAAATGAAATAAATAATTCTCTGCATTTGAAAATAATTATAGACCTTTCAAATGCTGATAAACATGGTTATCCAACCAGGAGCAATAGATCACAATTAAACCCACAAATCAAAAATGTTCGTCATTCATTACATGTAAAAAAAACCGAAGACCAACCTCAAGCATCCTTTTCCATTAACATGTTAAGTGGTAATCATTCCACCAATAGCGTAGCTAAAGTAGTTATTGCTGCAGATGTAGTAGATCAAAATGAAAATTTCATAATGAGTCTGGATCAACTTATCAATTCTGGATTAACAATGTGGGAAAAAATCTTAAAGAAATACAACATACAATAAACAGCAACACTAAATCAAAAATCCCATTATTCAAAATACTAGACAATCTTTAATTCCAACATCTCTTAATAGGAAATTATTCGCTGTATGTTTCATCCCCCAGCTCTCTCGGTATCCGCCAAGCTGTTAACAGAGCATTTCTCTTAATTCCAATCATAATATAACAAGAAAAGAACCATTACGGCGTGTCAAAATACCATTTTGCCTATAAAATATAAAAAGCAGCGTGTAGCGCTAGTTTTAACCATGTCATCTTTTTCAAAAATAGTAGAAAATTCGAAACTCAATAAATAAGAAAAGATTTTCGGAAGAGTTCGAATGAGCATGAAAAAGACAGAAACAACAACCCAGGAAAGGAGGACATGGTCACTGGAAAAACAGGAACAGATAATCAAAATGATGGAAACTATTAATGAAAAATTATTAACACTACATATTAACAATACACGCCCTATATTTGTAAGAATGAAAGATGTTACAGAGTTATTTAGAATTAAAAAAGACAGCTTATATAAATATATTTTGCCTTTGGTCACCCAGTATAAGCTCGGTGGAATAAAAGTCTATAAAACGGAAGAAATAATTAATGCGATTGAATCATATGAATTCACGACCCCAGAATAATAACGCAAATCGAAGCCGGAGAAAACTCCGGCTTCCAGATATCATGGAAGGATAATAATGGCTGCAATCTATAAAAAACAGTCCGGGATTTACGAGATTCAATACTTTATTGATGGTAAAAGGTATCGAAAATCACTCCGTACCAAAGATGAAAATGAAGCAAAAGATAAGAAAAAAGCAAAAGAAGCCGAGATATTAATACTCGGTAACACTGATTACCAGAAAAAATTAAAAATAGAGAATGCATTTATTGAATATTTACATTATAAAAAACTGGTATTAAAAGAATCAAGTTACACGAGAATTGAATACATATATGCTAGATGGTTAAAATATTTTCAAGCCTCAGCGGTTAAATATGTTCATAAAATTTCTGATTATCATGTTGAACATTATGTAATGATAAGAAAAAAAGATGGAGTATCAGCTCGAACTATTAATTATGAGCTCCAGGTGCTGCAAGGAATGATGAAACTGATGTGGGAAAAAAGGAAAATCAAAGAAGTTCCTATCAGGAGATTACCTCTTCAGAAAAAAAGAGCATCGCAGCCTGATAGAATTGGTAAATATACTCCCAAAGAAATTTCAAAGTTAAAAGAACACTTCTCCGGAATGCCACATTACGATTCATTCACCTTTTTGATCTATACCGGTTGTAGATTATCTGAAAGCTATGAATTAAAGAAAAAAGATATTGATCTGGAAAGTAACATAATCGAATCAATTTTCGATGTCACTTTACACAGGTACTCAGGGTCAACGTCAGATGGAACAATTTTAGCTTTTGGTTCGCCTACTATAACCTTTCCTTCCTTTTTAAGCTCTAAGAAGGCGAGACATCTCAAGTAGCCAGAGATGATTCTGTATTTTCCATTATCCTTTTCCTGCAAGATAATTGCGTTAAACATACCTTCAGTTTTTATGTTTTCCTTCATCGCTTGATATTCAAGACATTCTCTATCGCTTTCCAAAGTACGGAAGCAATATTCAGTGTCATTCATGTCAATTATGTTCAAGAATTCGTCAGTTATTTCTTTTTTTGGCAAAGAATCGAAAAAATTTAAAATAATTGGATTTTTATCCATTAAATTACTCCTTATAGAATTCAATTGAATTCAGTTAAATTAAGCGGAATAAGAAAGTCCGCTTACCATTATGGTAAGTTATTTTGATTAAAAATTTGCCCTGATTTGGGCAAACTCCAACTGTTCTTCGGAAGGTGTGTAATGCCCGATACAGTTCCAGCAACAGAGAGCACTCCACCCACGACTATAACAATCCTGAAGAACTTTTTACAAATAGCGCCCAGTGGGTATCAAGAGAATTTCTCCTGAGTTATGGGGTATGGCTATTCAGATTAACGAATTAAAGTACTCTTAATATACTTGATAATTGAAAAATGTCAACCCTTTTTCAAAGTCAAAAAGAAAATACTGTAATTTTTTCTGAATCGAGTGTTCAACCAGTTATTTTTATGCTAGAAATATCTTGTTGGAGATATTTTTTTTTATTTAATCCAGATAATCCTCTTCGCTCTCTTACAAAACAAAAAAGTCACAGTTCAGCTTTGATTACAACTTTCTTGATATTTTTTTTACTTGATTTCACTGAATATTACAAATCCTGCTTTTGAAGGAAAAAGTAAAAAATCATAACTAATATTCTTATATTTATTACCACTCATCAATTTCACAATAGATTTTTTTCACTGATACAGCTTGGATGGTTAAGATTAATACCATTTTTTAGTCCATATCAACCACAAAATGGTATTTATACATTCCTGTACATGATTCCAATTCGTTAACTATAAAGAAGATTATAGAGAGATAAGAACTTTTTCAACACATTGTTGGATTTGTCCTACCTGCCTATACATAAAATCAACCTTATTTTTATGATTTCCTCTACATAAAGTAAGGGTTATTTTGAAAACGTTATATTTTGGATTCGCTACACCTTATAGTGCTTCTTGACATGAATTGCTTTCCATTTCAAGCCAGGCTGTAAGGAAATTCGATCTTGAAGAACTTTGTCTTCTGTCAATAGTTCCGGAACAATTCGTCCTTCAGTCAAAAGGTTATTCAGAAAGGAATACTCATCATTTGTAAATGGAAGAACTGCCGATAATCTATCTCGACATTCAGACACAAGTTGCTCCCCGTATCCAGCTGAGTCACTTACTCTTTTTGCATCTTCTCGGTTCAACATAGGTACGAGTTTACTATTCAAATCTTTGACATCAAACTGGACATTCTTGATCGACACCTCTCGCCAATCCTTCCTATTCATCCCGCCGTACACAGCAAAAACAATACGCAATAAACTGAAATCCAGCCCTTCTATCTGGAGAATATTATTGCAGTCAAATAGATCTCGTGCCTGCTGTCGTGCTAATAAAGCCGCTAATTTCCCGGCCGCCAGTTCATGAAAATCCAATACAGGTATTTTCTGCGCATACCAACTTCCAATCAAATGGGAATCAAGTATTTTTACTGGGAATAAAGGTAAACGATACATGAAATTAACATCTACTTCCAGATTTCCGGTTCCACCCGACACTCTTTGGTATTTCAATCTCCACTTGCCACCAGCATGATCCTCTGGAATCCGCTGAACAGTTAGCCCCTCTCGACTAAAAACAGCCTGTAAAGCCTGTTTTATCTTCGGACGCTCCACGAGCATAGTTTCACGGTCCAATGCTCCTATATAATTCAGATCTATATCCACAGATAGCCTTGGGATTTTAAATACAAACAGATTAAGAGCAGTCCCGCCCTTAAGCACAAATCGACTCTTGAGAAATGGATGCTTGAAAATTGCATTCATCAATCCAAGAAGCTGCACGGCCTTTTCAAGCACATCTAATCTGAATCCAGTTACCGTTGCTTCTCTTTGAAGTTTTTCCAATGAAACACTCATAATACCTCACCCCAAGCTCTTTCATAAACTTCCATCGGAACTATCAGATTCCAGAACTTAACAAGATGAACAGATTTCCTTTTCACGCGATCAAGATAACGCGGCTGTCGAGGACACAAAGCTCTCAGTGCACGAAGATGTGATTCTTCAACCATCAGCAGTTCACGATGCTGCTCTAAAAAGAACCCTACTTTAGCTGCCGTCGTTGCATTTTCAAGTAAATTCACGTAGTCGATAACACAATCTAAGTCAAAGTATTCAATGGTCTCAAGTGATCTCCATATTTCTTCCCAACTCCCTGATAAATCCGGCCGGTCAAGAACATCCACAAAGGTTCTCTCCAAACTAGTTACGCGAACATCCATTCCAAGCCTGTCTCGAACCAGAACATCAAAATATTCTTTATTCTTATTAACAAGCTTTTCCTTGAATCTCGTTCCCTTGAATGTACACTGTTGAAATTTCATCGAAGCAGGAGGTTTCTTCGCTGAATACGTAATATGTTGCCACACAGAATAGGCACAACCATGGAATTCAAGCGCTGCATGATGAGAAAGAACTGCATCAGATGTCATCTTTGCCGCTACAAGAAAAGGATCCGGCATGAAAGTATTTTGACACATTCCCCGAGGAACGACCGCATACAATCCCTGACGTACATTTAAAAGACGCCCTCTCTGACTGTAGTATGTCAAAATAGACTCAGGACCTCGCCCTCCAAGATCATCCTTCAAAAAATAGTTTTTAAACATCGAAGCCATAAAAACAGGATGATTTCTAAAAAAATCGTCATACTTCATTGCACTCTCACTTTACATTGTTTTGTATAATCCATAGTTATTATATGGTTTATTTGAATTTACGTCAAGTGAAAACACGAAGTTCAATTGACGCCCTTTCGAATTATCCATAGTTTTCTTATGGATTACTCGTAATAAAATCAACTAAAAAGTGTCCACTTTTTACAGCAAAGCGTGATAAAATAAACAATACGGTGAAAAGTGTATTTTGAAACAGACTTGATTTAGAGTGGTTTTTCAGTTAAATTCAGCCCGACAGCAAGATCTTTAAATCGTTAGCACAATAGTCATTTATTGTTAATTTTGTCTATTCTGCTAGACGTTTTAATGGATTTGTTCAATACACTGCTGAACAAAGGAAAGCTTATTGAGAATTCAGAACTTTTTCAACATATTGCAGGATTTGTCCCGTCAAATAATAAGGAAGATTGATCAATGTATATTGTTTACCACACACTGTTCTGCACGTTGTTATCTGATATGAAGATCCATATATTCTTACTGCTAGAGTTGCCTCAGACTGATCCATAAACTGATGTAAAGAACGTAAACGCCCCGTTTTCCCAAGTTTGACTTCAATAGGAACTGGCGTTCCAGTGATCTGGACTATATAGTCAACTTCAGCAGAGGATTGATTTTTATCCCGGACCCAGAATAAGAGTCGCTTATTACTCTGACCAAAAAGTTTCCTCAGTTCCAAGCCAACAATATGCTCAGCCATAACGCCTTTGTAAATGTTGCAAAGGTCATCTACTTTCATGTAAGGCATCTGGATTCCTAGCTGATAATTAACCAACCCACTATCAAGAAAAAGAACTTTAGGTGCTTTCTTCTGATCTGGCATAAGCGGAAGTGATATGCTGGTTGTTGGTTTCACTATACTGATTAACATGGTTTTTTCCAAAGTTCTGATTGCTTCGGATACAGGCTTGGAACGATAACCTGAGTTTCCAAAGCCTTCATATTTAATCCTGTTTCCTATTTCGTAAGGAACCGTCTGAATAATGTGCCGGATAATTTGTGCCTGGTTTTCTGATTTCGCATACTTAACGACATCCTCCGCGTAAGTTATCAACAGATTTTGATAAACCCCGTTGACTTCAACCAGGTCATGAGTTTCATTCCATACCTTGACCGCTTCAGGCATTCCCCCAATCAAAACAAACTTGTGAAAAGCCTTTATCATCAAATGATGCTCTGCTTCGTTTAAAGGAATTTGAATTAATTTTTCAGCCAGCATTGTTTGTCCAGTCACTTCCAGAAATTCTCGAAAATCCAAGGGATACATAAAATGATATTCAACACGCCCAACCGGAAATGAAAAGTTCTTTTCCAACATGGATTCGAGCAATGAACCCGCTGCTATAACATGAAGATGAGGATAATCTTCAAAAAAATACCTGAGGTTTTTCATCGCTGCTCGCGAATGTTGTATTTCATCTATAAAAACTAAGGTTTCCGTATTGTTCAAAAGTTTTGATCGCGAAAGGAATAACCCGGCAAGCAAATCTTTAAACGGGATATCCATTTCAAAGAGATCAAGGTCTTCTTTTTTCTCGAGATTAAAATAAAGATATTGCTGAAAATTCTGACTGAATAAATTAACCAGTGTGGTTTTACCCACTTGCCTCGCCCCCCTGATGATCAATGGCTTTCGACGACTGCTCGTTTTCCACTTAAGTAAATATTTCAAAGAATGACGATCAAATGACTTCACAAATTCACTCCTCAGCACAAAATCAACCCAATTTTCCCATACCCCTGCATACAAAGTCAACCATATTTTTGTTATTCCACGGAACAAAATCAGGGTTATTAACATCATATTTTTCTGTCGACCACCCAGAGTACCACCCAGAGTTGATAAATTCTAATTTTTACATTCCTGAAAACTATTATGTCTATTGGGATTTGGAAGGCCGTTTTGGAAACACGCGCTGGATTCAAAATCCAGTGTCCTTATGGACGTGTCGGTTCGATTCCGACCTCCGGTACCAATCTTAGTCTACCCAGAATTCCTTTTCAAAATACCCAAAAGTCCATCAGCATTCTTTTATATATTATCAGAAACAATAAAT
>DAOVTB010000160.1 GCA_030633305.1 Candidatus Muiribacteriota bacterium | reverse complement strand
TCAGCTGGGTCCAAATCAATTAGAAAATCTCTTACAGCACCGCCAACAACATATACGCCAGGGCGCGAAAAACTGCTTTTGAACTCATTACTAATTCCATATTTTTTTAGATAATTATTGAAATATTGCTTAAAATCATTTTTTTTCATTTTATTATTTTTAATTTTAACTTCACTGAGTTCTGAATGAGATGAAGGTTGGAATTTTCAAGCCAATTTATGCTGAGGTGTACTCTTTCTGTACTCCGCAAACATAAATTGGTGCAGAAAGTTTCAAGATTCGCTCATTCAGGACTCAGCTTAGAAGTTTGTGTAGTATTCTTCAAACTTCTTGATTGCTTTTTTTACATCTTCATCTGGAAGAGTAAGTGAAAATCGAACATAATCTTTAGCAGACTGTCCGAATCCTTCTCCAGGAGTAACAACAATACCAAGTTTTTCAAGAAGAAAATTACTCCAGCTCATCGAAGTCTCACCCTGGGGAACCTTGGCCCAAACGTAAAAGGTCGCTTCAGGAAATGATACATTCCAACCGTTTGCAGAAAGTCCCTCAGTAAGAACTTTAATTCGGGATCTGTAGACTGTCCTCATTTTTTCTATAAAGTCCAATTCTTCAGAAAGCAAAGATGCAGAGGCCAGCTGTATCGGTATAAAACACCCACTGTCAACGTTTTGTTTTACTTTCAAAAGTGGCTGCAAAAGTTTTGGATCTCCAATTGCAAAACCAACTCTGTAACCAGTCATATTAAACATCTTTGAAAAAGAATTAAATTCGATTGCAACTTCACGTGCACCCTTTATGTTAAATATAGATCCTGGCCGTAAATTGTCATCATAATATATTTCTGAATAAGCATTGTCATAACAGATAATAAATCCGTACTTACTTGCAAGATCAACTGCTGCTTTAAGATCTTCTTCCTTAGCAAGTACACCACAAGGGTTATTTGGATAATTCAAAAACATGATAGTTGTTTTTTCCAATGTTTTACTGTCAATTGCTGTAAGATCCGGGAAAAAATTATTTTCTTCAAGCAATGGCATCGTTACCGGGACTCCGCCACATAACGTTGTCATATTAGAGTACACAGGATAACCAGGATCCGGTACAAGAACAACATCACCAGGATTAACATAACCCATAATGACATGCCCAATACCCTCTTTAGTCCCTAGAAGATTGATTATTTCACTTCCAGGATCAGCTTTAACATCAAATCTTTTTGAATAAAAACTGGAAACAGATGATCTGAAAATTTCTTCACCTTCATTTGATGCATATTGATGACAATTTTCCTGCATGAGTAAAAATTTTAATGTATTCAATAACTTTTCAGGTGGTGGCAAATCAGGATCACCAACTCCAAAATTAATAACCTCAACTCCACTGTCAATCAATTGTTTTTTCTTCTTGTCTATCTCGATAAATAAATAAGGTGGTAGTTTTGTTATATTCTTATTCATTTTCAATACCCTGCGTTGTTGTATTACTTTCTTTTTTTGTTTTCTTTTTTTTGAAATTCAGCTTCATGAAATGTTTTACAAACTTTTTCTTATCAGCTACCATGATATCGCATGGTACATCCTGACCATTTGTAAAATATGCTATTGGAACTTTGCTGGACTGCATTACATTAAAGATTGGTCCAAGTGTTGATGTCTCGTCAAGTTTAGTAAAAATAATCTTTTCATAATTCAAAATTTTGAAGTTATCCATTATTTTTAAAATATCTTTCTCTTTTGTTGTCGCCGAAATGACAAGCTGGACTTCAGTATTCATCCTGAGTTCCTTTATAAAATCTGATATATTTTTTATTTCTTTGATATCTGATGGGCTTCTCCCAACGGTATCAATAAATATATAATCCTTATTAGAATAAGTATCTACAAAATTATACAGCTCCTCCTTACTGAATGCAGTAAGGACTGGAACATCGATTACAGAAGCATATGCCTCCAACTGCTCCGGTGCGGCAAGACGATATGTGTCTATCGTTATCAATCCCACATCTTTGTTCTTTATTGCATATGGGGCAGCAAGTTTTTGAAGAGTTGTTGTTTTTCCAACACCAGTAGGCCCAACAAGAAAAATAATTTTAGGCTGTCCAACAGATTTGGTTTCTTTTTCTTTTTCGAAAAAATTACACCTGGATTCAAGGACTTTCACAAATTCATTTAATACATTTGTCACATTTGAAATATCTTTGATATCTTTTAACGCATGCATTACTTTATTTGAAAGTTTAAGACAGAAATCGTTTTCACACAAGCAGTCCCAGATTACTTTCAGGTTTTTATGCACTGTATCTTTAATATCATTTTTAATCCTGCCAAAAATAGCACCTGATTGACATTCTTTACTTTCATCCTTGCTACTTACAATTCCTTCAACTTTTGTATTTAAACAAATTATCAGTTTTTTTAACTCTGCCAGTTCTACATTAACATTGTTATCTGTTTTGCTTTCATTTGATAAATCCAATGTCTTATTACTTATATTGGAATACGTTTTAAAAGCTTTTTTTCGATTCAGAACAATTAATATTTGATCTTTGTTAGTTTTAAGAATATCTTCCGTTTTGGACTTTTCTGAATTAAATTTTCTTATAGGCGGAAATTTAAAATTAGTTCCTAGCATTCCTACAATCTCATATACTTTAGTTCCAAACAAACCAAGAAAACCGCCTTTCATTATTTCTCTCTGATCAATAATGATAGCATCAGGACCCAATTCCAGCTTTAACTTAGAGTACGCTTCCTTATAGGTCTTGCCTTCAAAAACTTTAGTTTGCATCAGTCCACCATAATATATAAATACCTAATTTAAATAATATTAATATAAAAATATTAAAATTACAATAAAAATTTCTAACAAATTTAATTATTTAAAAAAATTCAGCGCTTTGCTGAAAAAGCCTCGTAATGACCCTTTATTTACATCGATTCCAAGAATATCTTCTTCTGGAAGATTAAGGATCTTAGCGGTTATATTATTCATGCATTTAGCAGCATTTGAATATGGTTCCAGAATACTGAAAGGTATTTGCTGCCTTACAGCTTTTGAAACAACTGTATCATCATAGATAAATCCAATATTTTCAATAGACATATTAAGAAATTGTCTAGTTACAAGATTTAGTTTATCAAAAACTTTTCTTGCTTCTGTCACATCTAGAACCCTGTTTATTACCAGACCAATATTCGATTCATTATTTGTATGTTGCCCAACGACTTTAATTATCCCATAAGCATCTGTTAAAGCTGTAGGTTCTGGAGTTGTAACTACAATAATATTTTCTGCTGAAAGAAGAAAACTAACCACATTTTTGGTTATACCAGCACCTGTATCGACAAGAATATAATCTGCTTCTCCCTCAAGATCATCAAATCCAGATAGAAAATCTGATACATGACTTTCATCCAGATCAGCAATTTCCTGAATACCTGACGCTCCCGCAATAAGTTTTACACCATTATACTCTTCACAGTTGTATACAATGTCCTTCAGCTCTCTGGCGCCCTTCATTACATGATACATATTGAACTTTGGCCTTACTCCCAATAATACATCAATATTTGCCAGTCCCAGATCTGCATCTATAATCAGTACTTTCTTTCCATATTTCTGCAGATTGATTGCGAGATTTACAACAAAATGGCTTTTTCCTACTCCGCCTTTGCCACTAGTTACAGCAATGATCCTGGGTTTATTACTTTTCTTTTGAAATTTTGGATCAGAATCTTTATTTTCCTTGATTCTGATTTTTGCATGTTTAACAAAACGATATATGTTATTCCGATCCATTTTGTTCTCCTTCTTTAAAATATTCTTTTGAAAATTCATTTACAATTTTTTTTATATTGGTTACTGGTTTCTTATAGTTACATATCTTCATCACCAGTCTGGAAATATTCTTTAATTCCTTTGTAGAATCTGAAAAAGGAAACTTAATCAGATATGGAGTCTGTTCAATAATCGTTCTGAAAATTTCCTTTTCAAATCTGAAATAAGATAATAACTCAACATCTACAAATGAAAACTCTTCGCATTTATCAAAAAATATTGTCTCAATCAAATAAGGATCATCAAGTTTTTCAATCTTATTCAAAAGGTGATGTATTGTTTTTTTATGCTGCAGCCTCTTTTCCGCTTCTTCAAGAAAAACAAGTGTATCATGTATGGAAGTCGGTTCAGGAGATGTGATAAGGATAGGGAAATCAACTTTTTTTAATACATCAAAAATATAGTTTTCCAAAGAATTCCCTGTATCAATAATAATAAAGTCAAATTTATCACTGTATATTTCAAGAGCATTAAAGAATTTTTTTAGTTCTATATAACCGATTGGAAAATCATGTGTCTTTCCTTTTGTAAGCCCACCAATTATACTAAGTCCCAATGGGCCTTTGAATATAATCTCGGTTTCATTGGATTGGCCAGAAAAGTAGTGATATAAATTTTTTGTATGATTAGAACCGATCATTGCTTCTATATTTCCAGTTCCAAGATCAAAATCAATCAGTAGAACTTCTGCATTATTCTGGATAAAAGAAAGTGCGAGATTAAGAGCAACTGTTGTTTTTCCACAGCCACCTTTTGGACCAAATACACCAATTGTCCAGCCCTTTTTTCTGGACTTTTTTTCCATTATAAGTCTTAAATCAGATAACTGATCCTTTACATGCATTTAATACTCTCTCTCATATCTTAATCATTCCAACAGTTTTTATTTCTATATCTGTCGAAATCTCATTGTAGGAAATCACAATAATATCAGATATAACTTGCACAACCATGGCCCTGAAATAAGGCCGAATTTCAGCACTTGCAAGAACAATAAACTGGACTCCCATATCTATAGCTCTTTTCATTTCTTTATGTATTGCAAAAAATATTTTCTGAGTTACATCGGGAGGTATATTTAATAATTTTCCCCCATCGGTATGCATAAGGCAACTGCTGATTTTCTGTTCCAGTTCTGGTGAAAGTGTAACTACATGCAGCACATTATTTTCATCTTTCAGCTGTTTACAGATAACACGTCCAAGTCCCTGACGAACATATTCGGTTAAAATATCCGGATCGCTGACCATACCATAAGAATCCAGTATAGTCTCAAATATAGTAGCCAGATTCCTTATAGAAACCTGTTCTCTCAACAGATTTTTTAATATCCTGAGAATACTGCTCATCGGTATTTTTAAATTATCAATCTCCCCCATAACAGTAGGATAGTTATCTCTTAAACCATCAGTCAGTGTTTTTAAAACTTCACGGTCTAAAATTTCATGAGCATGACGTTTAATCAATTCGCTAATATGCGTTGCGATAACGGAAGGTGGATCTACTACGGTATATCCTCCATTTTCTGCTTTTTCACGTTCTCTCTCTGAAATCCAGAAAGCCTTCAGCCTGAAAGCAGGTTCTATCGTTTCAATACCATCAAGTCTTCCCGTTGCATCTCCTGGATTCATTGCCAGATACATATCGGTATACATTTCGGCAGTTTCAATCTCGACTCCCTTTATTTTCAATACATATGAATTAGGTGTCAACTGCATATTATCTCTGATTCGAATTGGCGGTACTATCAATCCAAGATCCAATGCAGTCTGTCTTCTGATAACGGTTATTCTATCAAGAAGATCTCCACCTTGTGATGTATCTACAAGAGGAATTAAAGAATATCCTATTTCAAGCTCCACCGGATCAACCTGAACAAGGGTTGTTACACTTTCAGGTCGTCTGATTTCCTCAATTTCTTCAAGTTTTTCATCCTCGACTCGAACCACTTCTGCTTTAACCCTCTCTTTCCTCAGTATCATTCCAAGACCACCAAAAAATATTGCAAGCGATATAAACGGAACCATTGGTAAACCCGGTATTATTCCCAGAAGGCCAAGAAAAGAGGACAGGATAAAAAGAATTTTTGGATCTTTCAAAATTTGATCTCTTACATCCTCGCCAAGATTTGATTCTGTTGATGCCCTGGTAACAATCAAACCAGTCGCTGTTGATATAAGGAGTGCAGGTATCTGTGCAACAAGACCATCACCGATTGTGAATAGAATATATACTTCGGCCGATTCCGCCGGAGAAAGCCCATGCTGCCACATCCCTATAATAAAACCACCAATTATATTAATAACAGTTATGACAATACCAGCAATTGCATCTCCACTCACAAATTTACTCGCACCATCCATAGCCCCGTAAAATTCAGCTTCCTGTGAAATAACCATGCGTCTATCGCGAGCTTCCTCATTATTAATAAGACCTGCATTCAAATCTGCATCTATACTCATCTGTTTTCCAGGCATAGCATCAAGAGTGAAACGGGCTGCTACTTCAGCTACCCTGCTGGCACCTTTTGTAATAACAATGAACTGGATAACAACCAGGATCAGGAAAATAACAATTCCGACTACATAGTTTCCTCCAACAACAAAATTTCCAAAGGCTTTAATGATCTGGCCATCAAAATTTTTTCCTTTTAAAAGAATTAATCTTGTAGTCGTAACATTCAACGACAGCCTGAACAATGTCAGAACCAGAAGAAGAGCTGGAAATACGCTGAATTCCAGAGCGTTTTTTGTATACATGGTAACAAGCATAACCATCATTGCAATTGCAATGTTGGCTGTAATCAGAAGATCAACGAAAATAGCTGGCATTGGTATGATCATCATTACGAGAATAAGGACAACTGTTGCCGCCATGGCAATATCCGAATTCTTTGTCATACCTGACATTAGCATTTCAATTATTGATAATTTCTGTTCAACCATCTATGCTCTCCATCATTATCTCGTTCCCTGTATTCTGTATATCTCTGCTAGAATAGTAGCAATAGCACTGTAAAGATCTACTGGTATCAAACCACCTATATCAGTAGTTTTAAATAGGGTCCTTGCAAGAGGTTTATCTTCAATAATTGGAACATTATGTTCTCTTGCAATCTCCTTTATTTTCTGAGCAATATATCCTTCACCCTTAGCCACAACAAGTGGAACTTCAGACACTTCACTATCGTATTTAATTGCCACAGCTATATGTGTAGGGTTGGTGATCACTACGTCTGCATCCGGTATCTTCGCCATCATACTCTGCATCAGCATTTCCATAGCTCGACGTCTCATTTCAGCCTTCTGCCTTGGATCTCCTTCCATTTCCTTTCTTTCTTGACGTACATCATATTTAGACATTTTAAGTTTTTTGTTATACTGCCATTTTTGATAAACAAAATCAATAATGGCAAGTATTATCAGAATAATAGCAATTTTAATCGCAATTTCAAAAATCATTGTAAATATTCCGCTAAGAGCTACTATCAACGGAACTTTCACAAGACTTTTAATCATCAAATAATTTCCGCTAACTACATCATATGGAATATATGATAGAATTGCCAGCTTAAAAATCGATTTTAAAAGTTCATTAACTGAATTTAACGAAAATATTTTTTTAACACCTGAAATGGGATTTAATTTTCCAATATTAGGTTTCAAAGGTTCAACTGTAAAAAGTATCCCAAATTGAGATATATTTGCCAGAATAGCAGTAACGATGATCATAAGAAACAGCGGAGAGATTATCGTCATGAATTGTCGGAAAAGTGTATAAATAAATATACCGAAATTACTCACATAATCAGTATTGTTAAAACTTAGATAATAAAAATAAACACCTTTTAGATTTTTAATAAAGTAGGGGCCATACCAGTAAAAAAACACAACTGAAGTAAAAAGCATAATTGCAGTAACCAGATCAGTTGATTTTGCAACATCACCTTTTTCCCTGGCCTTTCTGATCTTTCTTGGAGAAGCATCTTCCGTTTTTTCTCCTGTACTTGAATCATCCGCAAAAAACTGTAAATCATAATATAATTCAAATTTTACTTCAGTATTATTCAATTCAGGCTCCCAGCATCACATAAAAGTAGTCAAAGGAAAGGTAAACTTTATCAAAAAGTCCTTTTATCATGTCAAAATAAAGAGGCATAATAACCAGAAACATGGTCATTGAAAAGATAAGGTTAAGCGGAAAAGCCATCAAAAACACCTGGATTTTAGGAACAGCACGCGAGAGAAGTCCCATGACACAATTAATGGTTAATACAATCGCAGTAATCGGAAGAACAAGTTTTATAGCTTCTTTTATCATTTCTGTGAAGAAACTTGCAATTTGAATTGATGCAAAAGGAAATATACTTGCTCCACCAATTTTTATTACTTTGTAACTTTTAACTATTACTTCCATCAGATGAATAAGTCCACCTGTTGCAATAAAAAGTAATGTTGTCAGTAAAAACAAAAATATTGAAATAATTGAAATCTGCTGCTGATGTTGTGGATCCATAACAGAAACAATACCAAAACCACCCTGCATACCAGCAACTTCACCAGCTACCCTGATAGCTTCAAAAACGATTGTACCAACAAATCCCAAAACCATACCTGCAAATATTTCCATTCCAATCAGCTGCACGAATGCAAACAAGGTTGTTACGAGTTTAAAATCAACTGTGTTAATAATTGGAAAAATAGTAAATGAAAGCAATAGAGAAAGAATCACCTTAGCACGAGCTGGAATAAGTGTTGAACTCAGAACTGGACATGTTACAATAAAAGAAGACATCCTGACTACAACCAGGATAAAGATCTGAAAATCAAGTAAATAGGAACTCAACTCACCCATTATACATGATCAACTCCGGTATCCTTTCAATCAGCCTTAATGTAAAATTTACCATATTCGTGAGCATCCATCGTCCAAAAATAACGAGTGCAACTAAAATTGATACCATTTTAGGAATAAAACTCAGTGATTGTTCCTGAATCGAAGTAGTTGTCTGAATAACACTTATTATAAGTCCTACTGCAAGTCCAGTTAAAACAAGCGGACCCGCCAGAAGAAAAACAAGGGTGACCGATTCCCGCGCAATTGTCATAACTAGATTCTGATCCATTATTAAACTCCGTAACTATTCATAATAGCCTTGACTATCAAATTCCAGCCATCAACCATTACAAAAAGCAGAATCTTAAACGGAAGCGAGATCGTAACCGGAGGCAGCATCACCATTCCCATTGACATCAGTATTGTAGCAACAACCATATCTATGACAAGAAATGGTATGAAAATAACAAACCCTATTTTAAAAGCTACGGTCAACTCACTGACTATATATGAAGGTATCAACACGCTTAATGGAATACTTTTTTCATTCTCCGGTTTTTTATTTTTTGAAGCTTTATAAAAAATTTTCAAACTTTCCTTACTGGTATATTTGATCATATATTTGCTTATAATTTTCACAGCACCATCATATGCAGATTCTAATTTTATTTTTTTATCAGTAAAGGGATCAATCACTTCTGTTTTCATTCGATCTAAAACTGGAGTCATGACATAGAAAGTCAAAAATAACGCAAGTCCGATAAGAACCTGATTAGAAGGTGTCTGTTGAGTCGCAAGAGCTCTTCTGGTAAAGGAAAGAATTATTGTAATACGGGTGAATGCAGTCATCATTACCAGTATTCCTGGAGCAATTGATAAAATTGTCATCATAATAAGTATTAAAATTGTATTACTTACATCTTGGGAATTTTCTGACTGACCAAACTCAATACCTATTTTAGGCATTGGAACTTTAGGACCTGCGGGAGCAGTCTGAGAAAATATCAGAAACTGCAGGCAGAAATAAATGATAAAAAGAAAAACTATCTTTTTTGTTCGCATAAACAACTTAATCTCAATATTTACCAAATTCTGTTCCAGGAACCACCCTGGCCAGAAATTATTTATCTATTTTTTTTTTATTACTAAGTCTTCGAGACTTTCAATATGTTTTTTCAAATTCTGATGTCCATTTTGAAAGTAAGACTTGTTTTCTCTTTTCTTCATGGAATTGACTTTCGTTGACAGAACATCATTAAATTCCTGTTTTACATCATATATTTTTTTTATCTTCTCAAGTTCATCAGGATCGTTTATTTCTTTTATCAGAGAAACGCTACCAGAACTCAAACCAAGGACATAATACTTATCCAGTATTTTTGTCAAAGCAATATAGATTCCTGGTGCAATCAGTTTTTTATCAATAACATCAATAGCATCTTTTTTCGTGCCAAAAATGCTCAATCGCTTGATCAACCATATTACTGGAAAAATCAGCATAATAACAAATATCAGTGATAAAATAAAATTCGTATAATCGATTGTCACTTCAAACGCTCTAACCTTTCCTGTGGACTAACAATAGTTGTAATTCTAATACCAAAATTTTCATCAATAACAACAACCTCACCTTTGGCAATAAGATTATCATTAACAAGCAAATCAACGCTTTCACCTGCAAGTTTATCCAGTTCCACTACACTGCCAACTCCAAGATCAAGTATTTCTCTAATTTTCTTCCTTGTTCTACCGAGTTCCACTGTAACATCAAGTGGGACATCCAGTAATAATTCTATATTCTTAGGCATTGGTTCATTTGTTGTGCCTGGAATTTGTGAAAATTCAACAGGTTGAATAGAAGCATTGGAAAATTGCTGTTGATAGGATTTTCCATGTTGCGCAAACTGTGTCTGAACAGATTCCTGTTGAAACTGCTGTTGTTGAGGTTGCTGCTGTGGTTGCTGGAATTGCTGTTGTTGCTGAGGTTGCTGCTGTGGTTGCTGGAATTGCTGTTGTTGCTGAGGTTGCTGCTGTGGTTGCTGGAATTGCT
>DAOVTB010000069.1 GCA_030633305.1 Candidatus Muiribacteriota bacterium | reverse complement strand
CCCATATCAAATTCACCAGAAGGAATAAACTTCAGCACAAAGCTTACATCCACACCAGGAATTTTGAAAATTTTAGTCGCCTGCTGTGACCAGATTGATGTCAACATAAACATCAGGATAGTCAATACTGCAACAACTTTACATGATTTTAAGATTTCAGTCTTGATATTTTTAAACATTATATTTAGTCCATTTCATTAATAATTTTAATTTTTAACTTTATAATAATATCAGATTGTATACAAATTCGCAAAATAATT
Organism: Candidatus Muiribacteriota bacterium; assembly: GCA_030633305.1. GTDB lineage: Bacteria > Muiribacteriota > DAOVTB01 > DAOVTB01 > DAOVTB01 > DAOVTB01. The sequence continues at coordinate 18,457 of DAOVTB010000069.1, read as the reverse complement.
TTAAATGAATACTACTTTAATCGGATTAAAGATTTAGATTCAAAAAACAAGTATCATTTTGTCAGTTGAATAATCTGTTCTGCAAGTTGGGGAAACCTTTCAACCAACATCGTTCTGTTTCCTGATTCAAAATCTATAAAATCAAATGCCGGAGCAACAGTAGTTCCCAATAATGCAAACTTTCCACCTTCTACAAGAGATGATCCCTGATAGCATCCGGCCGGAACAGTGTATTGCAAATTCTGTCCATTAAATATTTCAGTCCCAAGAACGACATTTTCAGAACTATTATCTTCATGTAATATCAGCATCTCAACAGGATCCCCAAGATAAAAATGATAAATTTCATCAGATGGCAAACGATGCATAATAGAACAGGTTTCAGGTGTAAGAAGATAGTAAATTGCACTACCAAAATACTTATCTACTGTATATCTTTCTGGAAGTGCATAAGCAGCTATTTTTTCACTACTTCTATATGTTTCACGATAATATCCTCCCTCGCCTGGTAATGGTACAAGTTTTAGAAATTCTTTAACCTCTTCAGCTTTCATATCTTCCTCCTGAATTTATTCAATGCTGTTACATTTTGATTTCAACAATTTGCCAGAAAACCTAGTCAACCATCCAGGTTTTACTGATAATAATAACGGTTTTATATCACCCGCTTTCATATTTTTTGCATTAAAATGTTCAATGTAAATATCCATTGGAACCGGATCCTCCAACAAAAAAAACCTTACTTCCCCCAACTGACCAATCTTTCTAGCATAACTATAGTGTATATTACTGCAGAATTTCTGATCAATTTCTTCTGCAATCATGTCAAAAAGAACTCCTTCCATAGTGCTACATTTAATAAATACTGTATAGGAAAAGTGATCATCACTTTTTTCAGGTGATACCAACACAAACTCAGCATCAAGTTCATATTTTTTCAAAATACTGTCAATTATATATTCTACAAAAATACTATCCAGTTTTTCACCAACCATATCAGATACATTCCCTTCTTTCCCAACAAATTCGACTACTGGAAGTTTGTTAACAAATCCTTTAATTTCAATAATATCTCTGATTCTATATCGATACAGGCCTCCACCAGTTGTCAAAAGAATTGAATACCTTTTACCGATTTGAAGTTGATCACAAAGAACAACACAACATTCGCTGGATTTCTTTGATACATCTACTTCGACAAATTCAAGAAAATGCGAATTTATTGCAAGAACACATTTGCCATCATAAAAGGGAATACTTATTATTCCTTCTGTTGCCAGAAGACCTTTAGCTTGAAATTTTATACCTGGAAATTTGCGGAATAATTCATCTAGACTAAATCTTGCTGATGCATCCATCCAGACACTGATCAGATCAAGTTTGGGCCAAATATCAGAAAAACTATATCCTTCCTTTTTATTAAAATGTGATAACAGCTCTTTGGCCCTTTTTTTATCTCTGTAAAGATATTTTTTTATTCCTTTTTTAAATGAAGGTTCTACATTGCATGGAGGCGAAAAAGTACCAAATCTAATGTCATGTACCAGAGCTTTATACCATTCACTTACAGGTTTTAATAAAGATAGTAGAAAGGTCGGGCTCCATATTGAAATAAAACAAAGATTCTTAGTCCTTAAAAGAAAAAGAAGCGTTGTATATTTAAACACTTTAAGATCAGAGCAATTACGAACTATATCTGGAACTGCAAAAATCCTACGAAGGAAAAAACGCATCAAAGGAGAAAAATACTCACTATCATCCTCAAAACCAATTGTAATCCCTGACTCACTAGACTCCTTCTTAATTACAGGAGATATTGACCAGTAAGATTTACCACTTAAAAGTCCTGGATTTTTGAAATACATATCTGCAATCCAGGGATAAATACCCCTTTGAAATTCATTTTTTAGACTAGTAGTATATGGGATTAACTTCGAATCAGTTGTAGTTCCACTGGATGGTTCAAAAAGCAAAACGGTATCAGAAGTAAGAACATTATTCCTGCCACTGCTTATTAAAGAAATGTATTTTTTTAAAAATTCATAGTCAGTTTCAGGAACTTTTTCACAAAAATCTCTGTAGCATCTGATATTTTTAAAAGAATATTCTTCTCCAAAATCAGTATTCAGATTAAGTTCAATAAGTCTTTTTAATATTCCCAGCTGAGTTTTTCTGGGATTTATACTTTTCAAGAAAAACCTGAATGTTTCAGGCAAACAGGAAAGAAAAAAAAGACTGTTAAAAAAGTTCACTGACCAGTTTTCGATATTTATCTGCACCACCTTTGTATAATTTAACAAATTTCGGTTTGATATTTAACATATTTAATTCAGTCAGGCAGGTCAATTCATCGCCATTTATATATCCAGGATTCATTTTTATAAAAAAAGCTATATCACGATTCACTAACCTTTCATTAGGAACATCAGAAATACCTGCACGAAGTTTTTCTCGGGTTCCATCAAATTTTATTACATAGGATCCTTTTTCATAATTATCTTTAAAAAGATTTTTTGAAAATCTATCAATAATTTCCGCTTCAAATTCAGGTGTATCCACATTTACTCTTGGATAGAAATTCTTAAAATAAACTGGAAGATACCGATATGTTTTATACCCCATCGATATCAAATACCAGAAAAGTCTAATTTCTTTATCATCAAAATGCTCAATCATTGCAAAAACAAATTTTAACCATATACTCGATAGTCTGGTTGATCCCCAATAATTTTTGTCAATAATCGTATCCCCTGAAAAAATTGCTTTCACTTTCTGCCCATCAATTTCTTCATCTAAGAAATTCATTGTTGAAAATCCTTTGATTTCCTTTTTATCACTTAGAATTATGACTAACTTTTTCTTCTTAAGATCATTCCTGAATGTTTCTGAGGTTACACCATCAAAATATTGATCCATAAGTGTATGCATCTGGTTAATCAATAATTCATTCAATTCTGAAATTTTAACAATTTTTGAAGCTAATTTTTTTTCCATAACATATATTTATACCACAATCAAATCTGAATAAGGCGATTAAGGTTTATTATTATAAATGGAGGGCTTTCCAGTAGGAGTCAAACCAGTTGAATTGGACTGAGGAACAACGTGTACACTTCCTGGTAAATCTGGCCTTGGCGAAGACGTTCCTGGATGATTTGGCGTGAAAGACTGTGAACTGCTTCCGGGGATTTGTATACCATGTTGGCTTTTAGAATCTGGTAAAAATGGCTTTTGTGGTAAATTTCCAGGATGATTTGGGGGGAAATACTGTGGTCTATTTTCAGGTAATTTAATATTATGCTGACTATTAAAATCTGGTTTAAAAGTTCCAGGTAAATTTGGTTTTTGCGATGGGTTCCCTGGATGATTTGGTGGAAAATGATGCGGATCACTCCCGGGAATCTGTAAACCATGCGAACCTGGTTTAAATATGTTTCCATCTTCTAATTTTTGCGGAATATTTTTATTAAAATTTATATTTCCTTTTTTATCAGGTTTATTACCAGACTTGTTATGGTCAACATTGGGAGTCTGTTCTCTCCTATTAAGTTTATTTTCCATACTTGCTCTAAGTTGGTAAGTCTGCATTTTCTCCCATTTTTTTCTACTCCAAAGCATTTTTTCGCGCTGAACAGAACGAAATTCTGTCGGTCGATTTAAAACGGAACCCTTCCTGATGCTAATTTCCCTGTTTCGAGTTACCTGTACTTTTCTTGAAGAATCGATTCCTTTAATTTCAACTTCACCTGAATAAACAAGTAATTTTGTAGTTCCTTTATTGCTAACTTCAATCTCAAATTCTGTACCCCTAATACCAGCTATCGCAGTAGGCGTATTTACAACAAATTTACCATTTGAACCCTTTTCAACTTTAAACCAGGACGATCCATTGAAAATAAAAATAATCAGACCTTCAACCCTAATCAATGTATCAGGCATCACCTTGATCTCATATTTTTTCCTATATTGTAATTTCGCATATCCATTTTTTCCAGTTTTCAAAAAAAACTTCCTTGAAATCTTTTTGATTTTACTTACAGACATCCAGTATGTCGCCTTGGAATTACTATATGAATATTTAACTTCACCTTTAACTGGTAAAATTCGGATATTTGTCGACATTGCTGAAAAAATCAGGCAATCTAACAAAAGGACTGTAAAAATAATAAATAATTCCTTTTTCATTTCATCCTCCAGGTTCTTATCTCAAATTATTTTCAAATTCAGACTTTATCTCAAAAATTCAACTTTAACAGCTCTTTTTATCACTTTCATATATATAGACAACAAAATATCAAATTTGATTCAATTTTTTTTATTTATTTATTTGAACGCAGTTCAATATTAAAGCCACTATCAATTTTTATATCATTTTCAATAATATTTTTAATACAAGATGAACTATCGCGGGTGTTTATTATATTGATGCAACCTGCACCACTTCGAGTTCTATCTATGTTAATCCCACATTCAGGGCCACTCTTCGTCGTGCTTATTATTCCGCATTGCGGACCAAATCTTGTTGTTGGATTTGGATCTATACAACCTAAACCATTTCGGGTTCTATCTATATTTATCATACATTCTGGACCACTCTTCGTCGTACTTATTATTCCACATTGTGGACCAGATCTTGTCATTGGATTTGGATCTGTACAACCTAATCCATTCCGTGTTCTATCTATGTTTATCATACATTCTGGACCACTCTTTGTCGTGCTTATTATTCCGCATTGCGGACCGGATTTTGTTGTTGTATTTAGATCTATACAACCTAATCCATTCCGTGTTTTATCTATGTTTATCATACATTCTGGACCGCTTTTCGTTGTGCTTATTATTCCACATTGTGGACCAGATCTTGTTGTTGAACTTATGCAATCTACACTATTTCGAGTTTTTTGTATATTTATCATACATTCTGGGCCACTCTTTGTCGTGCTTATTGTTCCACACTCCGGACCACTTTTCGTTTTACTTGCTATTCCACATTGCAAACTAATTCTTGTTATTAATTGTGGTACTGCATTTGAACAATTTTGACTTTGTCGTGTTGATGATATACGAACACAGCCAGATTCACTACGAGTATTCATACTTTGTTTTTCTTTAATTCTAACTGCTTTTTCAGATCTTTTTTTCATTATTTTCTTCATCAAAGTTCGATCGATTGAATTACCATACAGTTTTTTCCAACGCTCTGGTTTCCAATGTTTTTCAACTCTTTTCACAGGTGAAAATAATCTTGGTTTTGATTCAAGAATATTTCCGCGAACTGTCAGAGTCTTACTTCGATGAAGGAGTGTCTTATTATCAAGGTTCTTTGTCATGACTTCAATAATTCCTGAATAAACAAAAAAATCGCTAATCTTATCTTTTACCTGGACTTCAAATTCTGTTCCTCTAATACCAGCTATGGCAGTAGGTGTTTTAATATAGAGTTCCCCAGATTTTCTTCTTTCAACTTTGAACCAACTATTTCCAGATTCAATATAAACAATGTCGCGTCTTAGTTTTACCAGAGTATTTCCAAGAAGTTTAAGTTCATAGTTATCAGGATATAAAACCTTTGCCTTACCAGTGTTTCCAGTTTTTACAAATACCGCTCTGTGAAAATCCTGAATTTCATCCATTAAAATCCATTTCTTATTATCCAAGGAATAACTGACGTCGCCAGATAAGGGAAAAACCCTCACTTTTGTTGATAACGCGCAGTATCCTGACGTAGAAGCGAAAAACAAAATTACTATGAAAATAATCATAACTTTATTCAAATCTCATTACCTCAAATATTTTTAGAATTATAATATACAACAGACACTATTCTATTGCAATAGCATAAAAAAAAGAAAGAAGACATCGCGCAAAGAACGCTGGGAACGCAGAGAGGAATTAAAAATTAATTAGTTGAAATCAACATATTTAAATAAAGGGCGGATTTGGAATCCGCCCCTACAATTAATATTTGTATCAGTCTTCTACTTCGGCGTTTGACCCCATTCCGCCCTTTATGAGTAAATTCCCATTATGAGTTAAATTCACAGCGCTCATCTTGATGATCCATAGTCCTTTTTTCCATAACCATAGATGAGGAAAATCATTGAATACCTTACGAAAATTACGACCGGAAAAATTCCACCAACTATCTCCATCAAAATATGCAACGATTCCACAGTCTCTGTTAAAAGTACCACTTGTAACTCCCCATATCCGAAAAGTATTCTGATCTCTAATTGCAATATCAAAAAAATCATCCTCAGACAAATTACTTGTAGTTGTACCTTTTTTAAATGTTTCCCACTTTCCATCCGGCATAAGTCTAGTTAAACCTTCTTCTGTTGCAAGCCAGAGATTCTGGAAACTATCAACAATCATTTTTCTTATATAATTACCTTCAAGACCATGTGACGCCTCAGGCTGAACATAATAACATTTCCAGGCTTTGGGACCAACCTCGTAAAGACCGCTACCTTTTGTGCCAATGTATAATTTTTCACCAACTTGGGCAAAGCCAGTAACTCTCTCAGTAGATTGCTGCCTGGCATCTCCAATATGCTTTCTCTTTTCATGTGGTTTATTTTTTTCTTCGTCAATCCACATCCATTTTTCAGGTTCATAAAATGGGAATTTAAAGACTCTTTCATTCAAAGCACCTGACTTCTTAGCTCCACAATACATCATAGTATTCTTGGAATCATAATAAATTGCTGTGATCTCATCTGAAGGAAAACCACAGGTTTCTGAATCATATATATCTGGTTTATCAAATCCATTATATACAAACAAACCTCCATTTTGAATAGCACCAACAAGATGTGTCTGATCAACTACTTCAAGATCTAGTATCTTGTTGTCATAAAACGGCCAGTTACAAGGTCGGCCATTATGATATAGTATCAATTGTGAAAGATTTGCTGGACCAGTATTGGTTGCAATCCATATATCACCCTGAAATTTTACAAAGTCATGAATATCAGAATTCCCTGGATTAACAATTCCAGAAAATGGTGGTATTCCAGTAAAATTTTCTTCTGCTTTATAAACCGATACACCTTTATCAGTTCCAACATAGATTCGATTATCAGAAGCATATTTTGGATGTCGGTTATCTACCATTATTTTCTGAGGAATGCTTCCGGGGATTTTATGAATTGCAAAATCATAATCTGTCCAGCTTACTCCATTCCAACTGTAAATCTTTTTCATCCCTCCAACCCAGAGTATCTTTACATATGGATCATCCATTAAATTGGTATCAGTACTGGGATCTGTTGCATCAAGCCATTTAGGAGAATAGCCTTTTATTGTTCGATAAACTTCCATTCCAACAGTTTTCATCCACTCTTCGGGAAGACCATTTTCAACAGTATATTTCTCGGTTGCATATGTAAAAGCAAGTGTTTCTTCTTCAAAAGGAAATTTTTCAACACCACCTGGAAAACTAAACCACACACCACCAGGTTTAGTCCTATCGATTACAATATCATTAATCCAGTCCTCTGCTATAGTACCTTCAAACGGTATGCATTCATTTTCATTGAATATAAATGCTCCTTTCTTAGTTCCAAGTATTACTTTTTCCTTTCCCATTTTATCTGTAGTCGCAACGATCCTGGTTATCTGATTATTTGCAAGATTCCCTTCTTCCTTGGTGTATGTAGTCCAACCACCATTCTTATTCATTACTGTCAGTCCCATTGTAGTTCCTACAAAAACTCTTTTATTGGTCGTTTCAATATCAGTAATAATATTCTCTGCAATCAATTCATTAAAAGCATCTATATTTTTGAAATTCAATCCATCCCAGATAACCAAGCCTTTGTTGGTTCCAATCCAGATATCATCTGCAATTCTAGCTGCTGCCGTTACAGTATTTGAAGGCATTTTCCCATCAGAGGATTTTACCGTAAGTCTTTTAATACGTTTTCTCTTTTCGTCAAGTACAAGGAGTCCGTTATTCCTGGTACCAATCAGGAGTTCATCCTTTTTCCCACGTTTTAACGACATCACATGTATTCCACCAACAAGAGTTTTCCATTTTTTTTCAATTGAAAAGCCAAACTGATCATCAGGTTTTTTTCCATATTCACCTGATTTTGGCATCGCATTGAACCTTTTCAGAGATTTTGGATTTTTCTTATCAAAATACAGCTTTTCCTTTTTGATAACTTTGATCCTATTCGGAGAAGTCTCTTTCATATAATCACCAAAAAGATAGACATTCCAGAGTTTTTCATTCTGATCCTGTAATCCAAGAACTACACTCTTAATTTCAGCGTCTTCTCCATCAGACCGATTTATCTTTATGAACATAAGTTTGCTCATACAAAACTGATCACCTTCAGATTTCTGTACCACATCCTTCCCATCCTTATCCTTAAAAACAAGGTCCCATTTATCACTTTCATCCTTCTGCAAATGATCAAGGATATACATTTGCTCAGCGAAAACAGGACTAGTCAAAAATATAATCAAAGTAAAAAATGTTATAGTTCTCATATTCATATAGTGATTATACTATAAACGTTATTATTGTGACTAGTATTAGGGTTAATATTTGTTTTTCCTATTTGGTATCTGTTATAATGCTTATAAAATAATAATGTGAGTCATAATTATGAAAATTGTACTAATTCTTCCAATAGGTTCAATTCACAGATTTGGAACTGGAAACTTCGGAAAATCATTGAGATACGCACCTTTGACATTGACTACTCTTGCGGCTCTTATACCAGATGACCTTGATGCTGATATCAAAATTTATGATGAAAGTGTCGAAGAAGTAAACTATGAAACACTTGAAGCAGATATAGTTGGAATTTCTGCAATTACAGGAACGTCACTACGAGCATATAAAATAGCTGACACCCTTAGAAATAAAGGTATTACAGTTGTAATTGGCGGAGTTCATGCAACATTACTTCCCAAAGAGGCTAAAGAACATGCCGATTCAGTTGTTACAGGCATGGCAGAATTCACATGGCCAAGACTTTTAAGGGATTTTAAGTATAATTATCTGAAACCGTTTTATCATCAGGGACCAGAATTAATACTGGAAGGATTTCCTATGGCCCGCAGAGATCTTTTGAAAAAAGACGGATATGTCACCCATAGAACCATTCAAGCAACAAGAGGATGTCCTAACATATGTGATTTCTGCGTTATTCCATCGACATGGGGTACAAGTTATTATACCAGGCCTGTTAAAGAGATTATCGAAGAACTTGAACAGTTTGATGATGGTCCAATTGTCTTTCTGGATCCAAGCCCTATTGAGGATATCAAGTATTCAAAAGAATTGTACAAAGCAATGATACCGTTAAAGAAAAAATGGGTTGGCCTTTCTACCATTCGCATGGCATACGATAAAGAACTTCTCTCCCTGGCAGCACAAAGTGGCTGCAAAGGACTTTTAATAGGTTTTGAATCTGTAAGTCAAAATACGCTTGCAATTATGAATAAGGACTTTAATAATACTCAAAATTATCGGGAAATGATAACTCGATTCCATGATTCAGGAATTGCTATTCAAGGTTGTTTTGTTTTTGGTTTTGACACTGATGATATCGATGTATTTAAACGAACTGTCGATTTTGTATATGAAACCAATATTGACCTGCCTAGATATGCAGTTTATACTCCTTTCCCAAATACACCAGCATATATCAGACTTGACGCTGAAGAAAGAATTATCGATAGAAACTGGTCACTTTATGATGTTGAACACGTTGTTTTTCAACCTAAAAAAATGTCAGTACAACAACTGGAAAAAGGTTTAATTTGGGCATGGAAAGCCAGTTACACAGCATCCTCAATTTCTAAGAGGTTATTGTTTTCAGGATTATTCAACAGTCTTTTTTATATGAAAAATCTTCCTCTTCTAAACATGGGATATAGAAATTACGCATATACTCTTCATAAATATACTAATGACGTATTAAAATCTCAGACATAAAAAAAAATTGAATTAAAGTTCGATTACTTCAGGACCTTTTTTAGGACTATGTTCGTCTCCGTTATGGAGTTTATAGTATTTCATATGGATTGAAAGTTTATCAGATAAAATTTCTAATCTTTCCATATCATCAATGTTAAAACTACTCATATCAGTCTTATCTGAAACATTTATAATTGCAACAACCACATCATCGACTAGTACCGGAGCACCAATAAAGGATGCTGTTTTATATCCGCGTTTTGTATTTACTTTCATTTTAAGCTCTTTTTCCATATCCCTGCATAGAAAAACGCGTTTGATGGACAAAATGTGTTCAGTAACAACACCCCTTTTATCAAGCCTGAAACCAGAACTTCCCTTTCCACCGATTCCGACAGCACCTTTGACTAGTAAATCACCTCTAAACTCATCAATAAAAAGAAAAGAAACTCTCTCTACTGACATACTTTCCTTTATGATTGTATTTATCATTGTTGACATTTCCTCAAGAGAAAATGTTGGTTTCAGAATCTTGTCTACCGATTCAATAACCTTTACTTTTTTCTCCAATGCCTCATATTTAAACTTCAACGAGTATAATTCTTCTGACATGGAGAACATCTTATCTTCCTGAGCAAACCATCTGACTCTTTCGAAATGAGGTAGTAAACACTGCCAGAAAAGAACATCAATATCATCCGAAGCTTTTTCAATAGATGTCTTAAAATGTTTAAGATTATCTTCTATGGAACCTGCATTTTCAATTTGAAATTCACCATCTGATTTTTCGCGCATTAAGGTTACAACAATCTTAATCTGTTCAGTAAAAGTCACTGGTACAAGAATCACATTATTATCCCCAAATATTGCTGCCGCTTCATTCATGAGGTTTTCATCAGCAGATTCTGAAGGAACAATCACTGGAGTTAATTGTGAAAGTACCTTTTCCAGAATTGAATGTACTACAGTTTCTCTATATTCAAAAGCAACAGATTCACCTGGCGAGTATGGGGGCATTGCAATATAGGAAAGATTACCTTCTTCAATTCCAATAATATCAATTGAACACATCTTTGCCGAAAGTCCTTCGAAATAGTCATCAGAAAGCATGGAAAAAATCCGACTTATTATTAAAGTTCTGTCTGCAAACGGATCAACATGAAGCAATTCACATAAAATATCGATTTTTTTATTTAATACAGTTCCATCATTTTCAATCAATTCATCAATATCTTTGAAACTGCTATAAACTTCATTAAGATTTTCCAAATTAATCTGCATCTTTTACAATTGCCTCACAACTTTTAGATAAAATATTGTAATTACTATCGGTAAAACTTCGATTTCTATTAGTTTATTTCATTATAACATACTATTTCTTTTTATTTTCTAAAATCGCCTGATTCAGATTTATATGTTATAATAATATACTTTATAAAAATGTTCGGGAGATAGTTATGAAAATTTCAAAAAATTTTAATTTAACAATTGTTTTATTGCTGTGTATTTATATTGGTGGAACATCCTTATATTCACAAATTGCAATACCAGAATCAGACAGATACATCATCATGATGAAAGATAAACTTAATCTTGATAAAAGTAATGTCTCAAAAAGAAGTAAACTTGAATTTCTGAGAAAAAATTCAAAAGTCTCACAAAATTCACTTCTTTCACTTCTTTCAAAATACAAAAGTTTCAATGTAAAATCACTTTACACAATAAATGCAATATTAGCTACCATTTCAAAAGAAGAAATGAAAGTCATTAAATCCAGAGATGATATCAAGAAAATAATTCCAGATACACCGGTTTTTATTCCTAGAACTTTTCCTGGAAAAAGAGTAGAAGGAGATTATGGAGATTATACATTTGGACTTTTCAATATTGGAATCCCTGAAATAAGAAAATCATTAAATATCACAGGACGAAATGTACTTATCGGACATATTGATACAGGCGTAGACGCCACACATCCAGACCTGGTTGGAAAAATACTCCATTATATTGACTTGACTTCATCCAACACAGATCCAACTGATACACAAGGTCACGGCACACATACTGCAGCAACAATCGTTGGCGGTAAAGCAAGTGGTAAATACATTGGCGTTGCCCCAGATGCAAAACTTGCTGTAGCCAGAGGTATAGGCTCAAGTTCAAAACTTCTGGAGTCGATGGAATGGATGTTTGATCCAGATGGAAATCCAGATACAATGGATCTGCCAAAGGCTGTTTCATGTTCGTGGCATTCAGGATATGGCGATCAAACAGCGTACTATGCAATGATTGAAAAATGGATCGGATTTGGGATTATCCCATGTTTTTCTGCTGGAAATTCAGGTCCAAAGCCAGCATCAATTACCAAACCAAAAGAACATCCAGGAACATTTGCTAATGCTGCTGTCGACAATAAAGATGCGATTGCTTCTTTTTCAAGCAGAGGACCAGGAATGTACAAAGGATCTAAAACTAATAAACCTGATTTTGCGGCTCCTGGAAAAGATGTCTATTCCGCAAAGTCTGGTGGAGGATACACTTCAAAATCTGGAACTTCCATGGCGTGCCCACATACAGCTGGTGTGATTGCTTTATTATTTGAAGCTAATCCAGACCTCACTGTTGATCAGGTAAGAGATGTTCTCACTGCAACCGCTGTTGACCTTGGAGACGAAGGATATGATTATAATTTCGGACATGGACGCATAGATGCATATAGTGCAGTATCACTGGCAATGTCAGGCGGAAAACTTATTGGAACAGTTAAAGACAGTTCAGAAAAGCCAGTAAAAGCCAGAGTTTTTATCAAACAAAATGAAAAAGAATATTTCTGCAATAATGAAGGCAGCTTTTTAATGTTTCTTCCAGAAGGAAGATATGACATCACATTTTCAGCATTTGCATATCTAAATACATCAATTAGCATAACAATCAAAAAAGATCAGACTCAAAATGTTGATATCATTTTAAATAATGCTCCCAGTGTAAAAATTTCTGGAACTATTACTTCAGATCTATCGGGTGAACCTTTGAAGGCAAAGATCAATCTTGTAAATTTTCCTGATATGAATACAACTGCAGAGGAAACTGGAGATTATTCCCTGGAATTACCTAGTGGAAAATACAGACTTACAGTATCGTGTTTTGGATACGAAACTGCTATTAGTGATCCTGTCACAATACAATCAAATCTGACCCTTGATTTTCAACTTTCTCCACTTCCGCCAGTATTACTTGTTGATGATGATAAAGGAAAGAACTATGAAAGTTATTTTAAGGAAGCACTGGACAAGCTAAATGTGAAATACAACATATGGGATATAAGTAAAAACTCTGATATTAATGAAAATGATATTCTCCCATATTTTACCGTTATCTGGTTTACTGGTGACGACAGCAGTTCCACACTGACAGCCAATGATACAGCCATGCTTACAAAATATTTGAAAAGCGGTGGAACACTTTTCCTTACTGGTCAGGAAATCGGATATAACTTAAAAACAAAGGACTTCTATAAAGACATCCTGAAAGCAAAATATTTAAAAGATGATTCAAGAGTCAAAATTGTAAGAGGAAAAGGAATGACGTTCAGGATTGAACGCGGTAACGGTGCTGATAATCAAAAATATCCTGATGTGATCGAACCACTGAAAGGTGCAACTAGTTATTTAAATTATGACACTGATAAAGGATGCGCTGCAATTTTCATCAAAAACAATGTCTATAAAATAGTTTACCTTGCATTTGGTTTTGAAGGTATTTCAACTACTTTACAAAGAGAAAATGTAATGAAAACTATACTTGAAGATATAAATAATGGTCTTATCTCAAAAATAAAAAGAATAATCCGCTTTTCAGATTCTAATCCTGAAATTGCAAAAGCTATGGACATTGCCCTTGCTGGAAACCTTGACCTTTACAGATCATGGGAACTTGAAGATGCAAAAAGCTTCATCAGCAATAATGCTGAAAAAGGAAGTTTTAAAAAAACACTTGAAAAAATTGATAATATCTTCTTAAATAAGTAAAATTAAAGGATTAAAGATTTTTTTTGTTAATAATTACCGGAAGTGATTCCAGAATTTCTCTGTATTTTTTCGGAGTTAATTTATCAAAATAGTTATATAATTCCTTTTCAGCTGGACTATCATTGTAATAAGGCCTTGTACAATTTTTACAACCACTTGTATTAAATGGTTCTCCATGTTTAAGAACATATTCGTAAACATCACCGTTCAATCGAAATTCTGATATAGTGTCATTTTCAAATTTTACACTATATTCATTTTCAAAATGATCGCAAAGATATTTCATCAACTGTATTTTTCTGTATCGTCCAAGTGATGGCCGTTGTAAATCTGGTATCTTCCCCTTCTGAACAGGAGTATATGAAAACAGAGCAACATTGATTTTTTTCTTTTTCATAAGTTGAAAAAAATCATGCAGTTCGAGATCAGATTCGCCTCCCCCAACAATCACATGTGTAGTTAATGCATCAGGTTTGTTTGAATACTTATCTGCAATCCTGCTGATAAATACCAGCTTTTTATCAAACTCTGTTCCTTTTATAGTCGTATGTGTTTTTGGATTAATAATATCAAAATTAAGGGCTATTGTATCAACTCCAGAGTCAAAAAAATGTTCTATTTCTGGCTCTGAAAGCCATGCAGAAACCGAAATCGATTTCCCTTTTTTAATCCCGTTTTCACTAAGAATATCTAAAGTATAATCAATACTTTTTCTATCAACGGGTAATTGAAAACAAACCCTTTTAAATGCTTTATTACTATTAAACCTTTGAAAAAATTCACGATAATCAACTTCAAGCCAGTCAATTCTTGAAAGCCATTTCCTGCTGTCAGCTTTAGATTTTCCGGAAATTCTAGGTTGCCTTGAAAACGAACAGAATAAGCAGGATTGCGAACATTTATCTCCTATAAGTACATAAGCAGTATCAAGTGGAATCTTAATTGGCCTGTTGCCAGAAAAACCAAGATTATAATAAGTAAGTCTTGAAATCCTAAAAAGCACAGCAGACATCACTTATTTCTTTTTCAGCAGTCACGTTGTATCTAGGATTTACAATTCCATAGATTCCCGATTCCGCTGCAATCTGTTCAAGATTCTTTGCATATTCTCCCCGAAAACTTCGCATACATCCAAGGATTATCTTCACATTCGGCATATACTGTTTAACAGCACAATCAAACAATTTCTTAAGTTCATCAATAGCAGGCAATGGAGAATTTTCCATCTCTGTCCCCTTTTTTCTTACGAAAACTATGAAAACAATTTTTGAAATTTTATTGAAAGAACTGAGATAATCCAATACACGGTATTCACTGGATATCTTTCCAAAATCGAGACCCGCACAAATATGCGGCACAAGTTTGTCTCCACCCTTTTGATAAATTGCCTCAAAAACATGTTTAACTTTTTTCTCTGTTACCTTATTCATTCCATATACTTTCTGAAGAACATCTTTTGAAAAATTAAGATCAAAAGAAATCCGGTCAGCCAGAGCCATAAACTCATCAAATTTACTATTACAAATATCAAGTAAACCAGTATGAAAATTCAATTTAAATCCATGATCTTTAAGAGTTTTGAGGCATTGGAGATGCTCATAGACAGGAACATTATATGTTTTTGCATTCATTCCACCACTGATCAGCAGAGTTTTAATTCCTGCCCGTTTCAACGCACATGGATCTACTTTTTCAATCGGGATCATACCTTTAAGGAATTTTCCGCCACAATGCATACAGGAAAGTTCACAAGTATGACCTGTTAATGATATTGAACGTGTTGCACTGGTTATTATTTTATGAGGTTTCATGACTTTGATTTTTCTTCTTATTGACTAATCTTAAATGGTAATTCTATCTTTTCTTTCTGGTTAAAATAGATCTTTACTTTCCAGTTGCCATAAAGGTTATTCTTCTTTACTCCGAAAAGATCCAACCAGCAATAAAAAATAAATGACCCTGTAAACTGGTCAAACCGATTTGTAATATATTGAAAACTTTCACCAAATGGTGATATCCATTCTATTCGTAAATCGAAAAAGGTCCTATCAATATTTTTTATCTTCAGATATAGATATACTTCATCATCAGATCCTGAAAATTCTGTTCTGATTCCAGAAGGATACTTTTCTCCAAAAAAGAAAAATTTTTTTCTGATACCTTCACATATATAGCTTTTCAATATTTCGGCTTTTCCACCGCTACGTTCTATAACAACTTCGGCTTTTGGAGTTACTGGTTTATCTTCAGTCTTAAGGATATTCTTGAAAATCCCTTGTTCAACAGGTTCAGATTTTATAATTTCCTTTGCAGATCTATATGCACAATCAATTTTATAAAGCATTTCCTCCGCTTCAAATTTCTCTGATTCAGATGAATAATTGTCGGGATGATAGGTAAATTCCAGTTGTGCATAAGCCCTGTCAAGTTCTTTTAAAGTGACGGTTTTTGCGATTCCAAGTACTTCAAATGGGTTATCAGTTGTTTTCTTTTTCATAATACATTCATCTTATTGCAATTCCCTATTAGTAGTAGTAGGGAAATTGCTACCTGGCGGAAGTGACAGATTTGATTTATTTCCGCTTTCAGTAATTCTCATCCGAGTATCATTATTGCTTATGCCAGTTCTCTCAACAAAATCAGTGTTTTTTCTATTATTATCCTCTTCTGGAAGAGATTTTGTAAAGCCATCTCTTTTTACTGTCCAGTCCATTTCTTTTCCAGAATCATGATCCTTTGCACTTACATTTAAAATACCATTTACATCAATTTTAAAAGTAATCTCAATCGAAGGCACTTTAGCCGGTTTCTTCTCTATTCCACTAAACATGTACTCTCCAAGAATCTGATTTTCACTTGCATTTTTAGAAGTGCCCTGGTAAATCATAATGCTGATTTCAGTCTGAAAATCTTCAGTCGTCGTATATATTTTGCTGTGTCTCGCAGGTAAAGGTGTATTTCTATCCAGAATCACATCCATCACATCATCATCAATATCTGTTCCAAGTGGTTGTGGAAGTACATCTCTTATAATCGACTTTTTAATCTGCTGACTTTTTATTCCAGCCGCAATCGCTGCACCTAAAGCAACACATTCATCGGGATTTATATTCTTGTAAGGTGTTTTTCCAAGATGCATTTCAATAATTTTCTGAACAAAAGGAATTTTTGTTGAACCGCCGACAAGTATTACCCTGTCAATATCTTCTTTTTCAAGACCAGCGGCATTCAAAGTATTAAACACCATTGGAACTGTTCTGGAAATTACATCCTTGATCATTTCTTCAAATTGTACACGGGTTATCTTATAATTTATGTTTTTTGTTCCATTAGAATCGGCAATGATAAAAGGAATCATAATTTCAGTGGTCTTACGATCAGAAAGCTCAATCTTTATCTTTTCTGATGTTTCAAGGATTTTCTGCATGGCAAGAGTATTGGTACGCAAATCAACTCCTTCTTCATTCTGAAATCTTTTTACAATGAAATCTACGATCTTCTGGTCAAAATCATCTCCACCCAATCTGCTATCACCATCAGTTGCCAGTACCTTGAAGAAACCTTCCTGCAATTTCAGAATTGTTACATCAAATGTTCCTCCGCCAAGATCATAAACAAGGATCGTAGATTCCTCACCTTGCGTCCTGGTAAAGCCATAGGCTAATGCTGCCGCCGTTGGTTCTGTAATAATCCTTTCCACTTTTATTCCAGCTTTTTTTCCGGCTTTAATAGTAGCATTACGTTGAATATCATTATAATATGCCGGGACAGTGATAATGGCCTCTTCAACCTTTTCCCCAATATATTCCTGGGCATCGTCAATCAACTTTTTGATTATAATAGCCGCAATATCAGATGGAGTATACTCTCTGTTGTTAATTTTAAACACTTTATCAGTACCCATATATCTTTTTACAGATCTAATCGTACGTTCAGGGTTTAATGCAGCATAATTCTTTGCAGAGAAACCAATCAGCTGTTCATTATCGTCAACAAACGAAACTATAGAAGGAGTCAATCTTCCATAGTTATTGGTAACAATTACTACTTCATTACCAGCAACCAATGCAACTGCCGAATTAGTTGTTCCAAAATCAATTCCTACAATATTTCCATTGCCCATCTGCCATTTCCTTTACTACTGATTGAATAAACCATAATATCATAAAGACACTAAGTTAAAAAGAAGAAAAAAGAGTAACCCTCACAAAGACACAAAGGGAAAAAAATCTTTGAAATCCTCTAGAAATACAGCTATATCAAATGATATTGGTAACGATAATATCAGTTGGACTATTTAGTAAGCCCTCACTCATTCCATATTTACCAAATGAATTCAAGTATTTACCATCAACATCAAATACTTCGATCCGGTGATTCCAGCTATTGGTAACAAATATTTTATTATTATGGATATCAAAGCCTTCCGGAGTATCAAACCTTCCAGACTTCTTTCCATAATCTCCAAGTTCATTAAGAAGAAAACCTTCTG
>DAOVTB010000129.1 GCA_030633305.1 Candidatus Muiribacteriota bacterium | reverse complement strand
GAATTTGAAAAAATTATTTACATGATAAATTCTGGAGATGTAAAACAGCAATTTGCTGCACTGGATAATTTATTTAACTCCAGGCTGAAAGGAATGGCTGATAAAAAACAGGTGTTAATCCAGCTTTTATCAAAAGAAACACATCCTGGTGTCAGGTATAAAGCACGGAAAATACTGAATAAAATTGATAAACTTCTGATTCAAAACAGCACATTTATTCAAGATGATAATAAGGAAGAATCCAAAAACCTGGATTTAGAATTTTCAGATATTTCCAGGGAGCACCATAAAAACATTGAAAGCATTAAAAAAGTACCAGAAAAGTTATTAACTTTTTCTAAGTCAGATAAGATGTTCATACTTAAAAGAATCAATCTTTCAATTTTGAAGGTACCAGTTAGAGTATTGCTGGATCTTTTGAACCAGGAAAAAGACAATTTTATTATTGCAACTATATTAAAATCGATCGGAATAATGGGCAATAGCGAACAAATTATTGTAATTGCTCCATTTCTTAAAGATAAGGATCCAAGAATAAGAGCAAATTCGATTGAAGCTTTATGTCATATCGAAGATGATATTGTATATACTCATATCGTTCCATTATTGAGAGATTTAGATAACCGTGTCAGAGGGAATGCCGTAAAAGCATTGAAAGATATAGGCTCTCAAAATGTATTCAGCTGTCTGGACGAGATGATAAAGAGTGGAAAAGAACATTATATTCAAAGTGCTATATATGCATTGAATATGATAAGTGAAAATGATAATAACAGAGAAATCAGACTGAAACTGTTCAGAGATGCTGAACAGAAATTGATAAATCTTCAACAGGCTGATTTAAGTTTTGATCTATCTGATGGTGATCCAATAATTGATGAATCAGGAGAAAATATAGAGACAGGAGTTTTAACAGATCTTGTTGAATTCTGCGGCAGTTATTTCATGGAACACTGTTATGAGTCGTTATCTTACTATCATAATTTATACGTTACTGAAGATATTCCAGAAAAAAGACTGATTAGTTTCAAGCGTGTGTTTGAAGATAATATTCCTGAAACAGAGCGGATACTTTTATTGTATGATCATACAGCGTTTGGATCTGGAAAAAAAGGAATGTTGCTGACTGACCAAAAGATATATATTTTCACTGATAAAGAAAAAAAGAGTTTGCAGTATTCAGATCTTAAAAGTGTAAAGTTTGATGGTGCAGGTAATCTAATTTTCAACGGTATTACAGTATTATCACTTAATCGATTAGAAACAGAAGCAAAAGAATTGCTGCTAGGATTTTTAAACAGGATTATTACGTCAGATTTTAATATCTACAGGATTAAAAATGAGTATACAGATAGACTGTTATTTAAAAAAATAAAAGTATTTACCAGAGATTATTTTCATAGTTTTTGTGCTGGAGCATATAGAATTTCGGAGCATTTCAGATTTCTGGATGATATAAATGGACCTGTTTTTCAAAATGCGATTAAAACCTATGTTCATGGTTTCAGAGAAAATGAAAGCGTTATAATATCTTTTGATGATAAGTCACGTGGAAAAAAGGGATTTTTGCTGACTGATAGGTATATCTACTTTTCGAATGGGAAGAACACAGGCAGATTCAGATTTGAATCTATTAAAAGTATAGAATTTATACTTGAATCTGGAGAATCAATATTAATAATAAATGGAAAACGACTCTTACATTTTTTAGATATAAGATCAGATATTTATGATTATATAAATAGATACTTTTTGAGATTGTTTAAAGCAGATCTGGAAATTGATAATCCAAATCAAAATCACGTTACTGGCTTTGATGATTTAATTGGATTTACAAGAAACTATTTTGTTTCATTTGGTCATGGCTTAAACAGTATAGAGAACACAGTTTATTTTGGTGAAAATATATCATCAAAAATGATGACCTGGATGATGCAGGAACATAGTTCCCTGGATCTGGATGCTGAAAAATTACTATTTGTACTTACAGCTGGTGAAAAATACAAATCTCAGGGAATTATGCTGATAACTTCGAGGAACCTTTATTATAGCAATACTGAACGAAAAGGATCTTTGAGTTTATCCAATATCCGTGGCATGAATAGTTCATCAGATTTGATTGATCAATTAGTGATTGTAGTGAATGATTTTGAAGTAATGCGGCTGGATAGTAGTAAAAAGTGGTTTGTTGAACTGTTGTGTGGGTATTTTGAAAAGATTATAAAATCAGAGTTAAATATAACACAGCATTCTAATTCGAATTTTCTAAAACTGTCTAAACAGGAAAAAATTGATTTTACCAGAGATTATTTTAATCTTATTGCATTTAAAAGTTCATCGACTCCACCGGATTCTTTGCAGATTCTTCCGGAAAAACAGAATAAATTAAGAAAAAATTCTAATAAATTTGTTTCCTGTTCGATTCCTGTTGAGGAAGAAATTTTGTTATTTCATGAAGAAAGATCGTTTTCAGGAGGCAGAAGTTATCTAATTTTAACCGACGTTCACTTACATTACAGGGATAATAATATTACTGGAAAATATCCTGTTTCATCCATTTGTTCATTATCAATAAACAATGATGGAAAGCATATGATTTTATCAATTAATTCGGAAAAAATAGCAACACTGTCACGCTATGGAAATGATTTTGATAAAGTGATTCAGACTTATTTTAACAAGCTGATCAAGGGAGAATTGATTACAAAACGTGAAAACAATTTTAAATTACTTACAGTATATCCTGAAAGGATACAGCAATTTTCAGACACTTATTTTAGAATAAAATATTTTGGGTTACAACAAATTTCCAGAATTTTATTTATTGGAAACAACATTGGTACTGAAATATTAAAAAAACTGAAGAATAGCTTTTATAAGTCTCAGGATTTAAAAGAAGAACTGTTACTTACAATTATAAATGATGAACAGTGCAGTACAGGGTTTGTTCTAACTTCCAGTAATCTTTATTATTCTTCGGGTGATAATCGGTCTAGAATTCCTATTCAAGAATTATCGTGCATTGATCTCCATGTAAGTGATGGCAGGAATATTGTAATGGTAATCAATGAATATTGTTTTATTTCTTTAAAAAATATTTATCGAGAAGAACTTGAAATGATTCAGGATTATTTCAATCGCATCTTGGATGCAAATTTTGATATTGATGACACAAATGTAGAAGTTAATAAGCAAATAGATAAATTGAATTTTGAAAAAATATCTGATTTTTGTGAGGAAAATTTTACAGGGATCTGTTTTAAACGTCTATGTTATGGTAAATATGTGATAAACGAAAAAATACAAAACCTCAAAATAGACTATGCCCCGAACCTGGACACTTCAAAAATAATTTTGTTTTATGATGATTCATTGGATTTTAGCGGCAATCCGGGTTTTGTACTGACTGATAAGGATTTTTATTATTCTTTTCATAAGCATGATAAAGTTTACAAGGGCTGCATGTCTTTAAGCGAAATTAAAAAAATCAGTTTTAATAAAGATATTAAGGATTTCAGTTCTGAGATATTGATTAACAACTTTTCTGCTGGATTTTTGAAAAATTCAGAATTGGATGAATTGATTCTTATGGAACTGCTGTTTGAAAAGTTTCTGACAGGATCTTTGAAAATGGAAGACCATGAAATGAAAACTATTGATGATCTTCAAAAATCAATAATTGATGAAAAGATTAGGACCAAAATTGATCCATTACTTGATTTAAAAGAAAAGTTTATTTTTACTGTTGCTGGTCTAAATACGATTTATTCTCATGATAATGTTCTTTGTACTGATTCCAGACTATATATCGTTGGAAAGAATCTGTTTGGGTTTAAAGAGCATACAGAACATTATCAATATGAAAAAATAACACATATTTCCATAAAGTCCGGAGTTAAAGGGAAAAATGCATCCTTGACCGAGAAAATAATCGAAGATGGTATTAATGTTATTTGCTCCCTGTGTGGGATTTGTGATATTCAATTCATTTTCGAGGGGAAGGAATTTGTGATTTCCAATATTCGTAAAAATGATGCATTACAAATTATAAAAGTTGTAAAAATAATGCATATGAGTCATATGATGAATCATGAAAGCAGCACTCCTGAATCTATGGACATAGTAAAAAAAATGAAGGATCTTAAAATCCTTCTGGATGAAGGAATAATAACTGAATCTGATTATAAGGAATCAAAAAACAGAATACTTGAAAATTTGATATAATGTAAAAGATGTTAAGAAAGGAAAATTGAATGGATAGTGTAAATTTATATAATCTTCTTGATAAGATGACTCCCGAGATTACTTCTGATGTGACAGTGTTTCTACAGAAATTTGGAACTACAAAAACATTTGGTTCTGGCGATATACTGATTCGACAGGGAACAGTTTCACAAACAGTAAATATTCTTCTTGCGGGAACAGCCGAAATAATCAAGTCAGATTCATCAGGAAGAAAAAGTGTGATAGCAATTGCAAAAAAGGGAGATATATTTGGGGAAATGAGTATTTTTCTAAATCTTCGACGTTCTGCGACAATCCGTGCATCATCTCCTGGTATTTTTCTTGAATTTACGAACAGAAATTTTCTTGAAGCTGTAATTAATATTCCCTTCCTTACTTTAAGAGTAATAAAGTCTTTATGTTCTAAACTTAGTGAATTGAATCAGAAATATGTCAAGGAAGCAAATCGTAATAATATTCTTTTCGTAGGTATACATCTGATTGAACAGATGTCAGGAATAGAACAAAATATTCAGCAGTTACAAATAGACACAACTGGACTTGTGAAGAAGACTTGTATAAAGTTACCTGATATAATTGTAGTTCTAAACAAACTCAAAACTGCTGATGTTATTGATAACCTGATTTATGACAAAGATAAAAATGCAATTTTTGTGATCAATTTGAAACTTTTGAGGAATTTTCTTAAAAGCCTTGCTTTTAAATAGAAGATATTTCTTTCAAAAGCAGGATATTATCTGTTGCAAAATATATCCCAAACTTCTATAATGTATTCATGGGTTTTGTTGTAGATATTCTTATAACTGTTTTTACGTTTGTACTGTTGCTTTTAGGAATGATTTTCTTTCTTATCAGCAGAGGTGTTTCAGTTTTTAAAAAGAAAAATGAAAGTTCTCAAATAAGGCAGATCCTTAAACTGGCTGAAAAAGAAGACGGTAAATTGACAATGAGCCAGATTGTTATGAATACAAATATAACTCTTAAAAGTGCCAAGCATTATATGGACAAACTGATTGAAAGTGAACTTGTTGAAATAGAAAACGATGAAGATGGAACTATTGAATACGTATTTTATGAAATTCTACAGAGAAAGAAAAAACTTTCCGGTATAGCTGAAGAGAAAGAAAAACAGAGAGAATACAATGAAATGTTGAAGGATATTAAAGGAGATAGTAAATACCTCAGGTTTTTAACCAGAGATGAAGATGATCCTGGAATTATAGATAGATTGTTTATCAAGGTAATTGACAGGATCAGAAAAAAAATGAATAAATGGTAAAGGAGTTTTGCAGATGAATATCAAAGCAGGGATAATTCTGGTACTGATAGTACTCCTGTTTACAAATATGATGGAATCAAGGACACTTGATGAAATAACTAAAGATGGCTTTGTCAGCATTGGCTGCAAAGATTCTTTTCGTCCCTTTGGATTTATTGATAATAATGGTAAATGGGTTGGTTTTGATATTGATATTGCTCAAAAACTCAGTAAAAATCTTCTTCGAGAGTTTGGAGTTAAAACAAAATGGGTAAAGATAAATAAATCATCTGACAGGATAGAATTTCTTCAAAATGGTTCTGTGGACATAGTTATTGCTTCATTTTCGATTACTCCTCTAAGAGAAAAAATAATATCTTTTTCAACACCATATTACTTAAATGAAGGATTGGTTATTTTAACTCATAAAAATAGAAAAGATATTCAGAAAATAGAAGATCTTTCTGGTAAAAAGGTTGCTGTAACAGGGCGTTCTACTGGAGAAAAATATCTTGTAAACAATATTAAAGGTGTAAAACTTATTCCTGTAGCAAATGACGATTTTGCCCATGCGATGCTGATTGAGGGGAAATGTGATGCGTATTTTCAGGATAAATCAGTATGTGATTATCATGTTAATCATAATCTTGATTTAAAAATTGTTGGTCCTCCTGTAACGTCTGGAAATATTAAGGATTATTACGGAATCGGTCTTTCAAAGAATGCGGTCAAGTTGAAGAAATATTGTGATGATTTTATTACACAACTTAAAAAATCCGGTAAATTTGATGATTATTCAAAATTCTGGTTTAGCCGAGAAGGAGTAAAAGCGGAAAAACTTGATAAAGTTCTATCTTTTCTTTCAGCTGTTGCATATAAACTTGCAATGCCTGGAGAAGGAGAGGAAGCTAATATTGCCAGTGAGCTTTTGAAAAATTTCATTTCTTCACTGAAAAGAAAAACATATGATGACCTCCAGAAGGATGCCAGCGTTAAAAGAAAAACTGTGTTTCTGAAAAATGGACTCCAACTCAGGAAAGTAATTATTTTGAAATTTACAAATCAGTATCTGGAACTTCTCGATGAGCATAATGAACATTATATGATTCCTCATACTTCTATACAATTTATTAAATAATTAAAATCTAAAATAAGAAATCCGCCCCTACTATGTTTATATTGTATATTGACAGTATGTGTTTTTCCAATTAAAATAGTATTACAATTATAAAAAACAGGAGAAATTTACAATGAAAATTTTTGTTCTTATTCTAGTAGCCATATTCATGACATTTACATTAACAGCTCATCAGAGTCCTAGACCTCATTATCATCAAGGTGGACCAAATGGACCGATTGTGTGGGGAAGTTGGAGTCCTAATTCTGGTGGAAATCCTAATAATGGTAATCATCATGGTGGTAACAACAATGGAGTAGATGCACAAGCTCAAGCTCAATATGATCGTGGATATAAAGAAGGATATCGTCTTGGCTATCAGGAAGGTTATGAAAATGGTCTGAGAGACGGAGAACATGCTGGTAGGAAACAGGGTCGATTTGATGGGGCCAGAGATGGAAGACATTCCATTATTGATTCTTATTTAACTTTTGACTATGGAAGAGACATTACTGATTATTCAGATAAAAACGTTTATGTTGCACTTGATTATGGGCATTCACAGGCATTTAAACAAGGGCGCAGAACCGGACGTAATGATGGAGTTTCAAGAGGAAGAGCTGATGGATACGAAAAGGGAAAAGGAAAAACATATAGAAAAGCATATCGTAGATCGTATGACCAGGCTGTAAAGCAGACTCACAATGAAATTTTTTACCGTAATGGAAGAAAAATGAATGCACGCGAACAATTAGAAATTGGAATGGATTTTTATCAAAGACGTGATTTTAACAATGCAATTATTCATTTGAATGTAATTATTAGAGACATGGGAAATACACCTGTTCTTGGGAAGGCTTTGTGGTGGGCAGCGAGAACTCAGATGGAACTTGATAATAAGGAATATGCAGCCTTGATTTATCTTCAACTTATGAACAAATTTCCAAGACATAAACCAAAAGCTGCGATGGAAGCAGCACGTGTACTTGTTGGTTTGAAATCTGGAGGATTCATTGGTATTGGAAGAAAAACTTATTACAAGCAGGCATTGATCTGTGCAAGTATTATTGTAGATCAATATTTTGGTTCACCTGAAGTTGCTGAAGCATTGTATATGCAGGGACAGTGTTTTGAAAAACTTAAAAAGAAAAATAAGGCCAAAATAGTATATAAAAAGATTGTTGAAAATTATAAAACAAGTCCATGGGCACCAAAAGCAAAAAAGAGAATTAAAAAATTGAGTTCGTGGTGGTAGATTGAAGCATTTTTTTTTACAAAAACCATTTATCTGGAATGTTTTAATTCTTATAGTTTCTTTTGCACTCTTTTTTTCTGCTATTGATCATAGGATTCATATGACAACAGACAGAGAAGCTTATACAAAAAGTAAATTGATTATAGTTGAATTCCTGTCCTTAATTTTGTTGATTATCATGCATCTGATTAACTTTTGTATTATGGGTTATCTTATTTTGAAGGAAAAATGGAAACTGTTGATATTTAGTATTTTTGTTATGGTATCTTCATTTGTTTTCATAGTGCTGGCATTTCAAATTGATGCACCAACATTGATATATCTGACCAGGAGATAATATATTTTAGATCATTATCTCTAAAAAATTAAGAGATTCTTTGACACCAAATGGTTTGGTGTTACATTTGTTAATAAATTTATCAAGACACATGGAACTGTTTTTTGGTCTTTTGGCTGCAAAATCAAAATCTGATAATGAGACCTTCTCAAGTAGAATTTTGTCATAATTAAAAACTTCACAGACTAGTTCTCCAAATTCATATCTTGACATGCTGTCATTGCCAGCAAGATGATATATACCTGTTGCTTCAGCAGAGATCAATTCAAAAATATTGCTTGCCAGGTTATCGGTCAGTGTAGGATTAACGATCTGATCGATAAACAAGGGTACTTTTTCATCTTTTTTCAATTTTTTCAATATCCAGAGTAGAAAGTTGTTTTGGATATTATCAGCAATTCCATAAAGGCTTGAAGTTCTTATTATAAGGTAGTTTTCAATAGTTTCTTTAATAATATTCTCTGTTTCAAGTTTATTCTGACCATAAAAATTAATAGGTTCAGTTTCGTCTGTTTCAATATAATTACCTTTCTGTCCATCAAAAACATAATCAGTAGATATAAAGACTAATTTGCATCCAGATTCCTCGGCATAGTTGAGGATATTTACAGTACCTTCAAGGTTGATATTAACTGCAAGCTCATGCTCCTGTTCGCAAAGATCAACATCAGTAATAGCTGCAGTATGAATAATTACATCGGGTTTAACTTTATTGCAGATCTGAAGGATTTTTTCACGTTCCTGAACATCGCCCCAGAAGTATTCAAATTTACCAAGAGTTCTATTGGAAGGTTCAACTGCAAAATCAGTTGCTACAGGGTTATGACCACGTTTTAAACATGTATCGATCAATTTTGTTCCAAGATTCCCATTGCTGCCTGTTATTAAAATTTTCATTTTACCGCCTAGAGATGGTTTCTGTCTTTGAACAGGAATTTAAGATAAACAAGTGAAGTTGAAATGATTTTAATCTTACTTTCACTTTTCTTAAAATCATATCTGAGATCAAAAGGTATCTCAGAAAGATTTCCATTAAGAGTGGATAATTTCAAAAGCAACTCAAGGGTGCAGGCAAATCCATCAAGCCTGATAAGATTTGTACCGAATTTTAAAAGTGCTTTATCGATAAAAGCCATAGAAAATGCTCGAAAACCACATGAATAATCTCTTATACCAGGAATTGGCTTACATACCTTGAAGATAAAACTTGCAATGACACTTAGTATTTTTCTATGTAGAGGAACACCGTGGATTTCGCTTCCAATTCTGTATCTTGATGCGACTACCACATCCTTGTGTTCAATTTGTATTTTTTGAGCCATCTCATTAAGATAAGCAGGATCATGGGTATTATCACCATCAAGAGTAACAAGAATATTAGTCTTATGTGTACTGGTTTTTTTTGAATAATTATGAGCACTGAAAAAGGCATCTTTAAGGGTCTTGCCTAATCCCTGGTTTTTTAAGTGGGTTATAATCTTCATATCTGGACCACTTAGATCTTTAAGGACCTGCGGTGTGTTATCAGTTGAACCATCATCAACAGCAATTATGAAGGTTGTATAGCCAGAAACAGAAAGTTTTCTGATTTTTTCAATCAACGGAATTATATTAAGTTCTTCGTCATAGAAAGGTATTGCAAATATTATTTCACTCATTTTTCAATTCTCTTTATTATTTTACTGGAATCATGATTTTTTTCATCTCCGCAAATAATCACTTTTCCATTAATTTTTTCCATAATCTCTTTTTCAGGAACTGTATCTACAGTATAATCAGTTCCTTTTGCATGAAAATCAGGTTTAATTCTCGTGAGGAGATTACTGACATTTAAATCATCAAATATTATAACATAATCAACGCATTCTATTGAACTTATTATTTCAGCTCTTTCATTTTCGGGGTAATATGGCCTTGCGTCGCCTTTCAATGCTTTTACTGAAACATCGGAATTTATGGCAACCACCATGAATTCACCATATGAAGCAGCGTCCTGCATGTATCTTATATGTCCAACATGAAGAATGTCAAAGCATCCATTTGCAAAAACCAACTTTTTTCCATCCATGGAAATAGAGCTTCGTATTTTCAACATCTCTTCAATAGAAATTATTTTATTTTTAGAATTCACCTTTTTTTTCAACTTCTCCTGCTAATTTTAATAATTCATCAAAGTATATCGGAACAGTTCCAGGCTGATGTACAACTACACTTGCTGCCAAAGTAGCAATTTTTGCAGCAAGTTTTGCATCTGCACCAGCAGCGATTGATAGTCCAATTGTGGCTGAAACGGTGTCGCCAGCTCCGGTAACATCAGATATATCTGCGCTTCCATATATTGGAACATATGATGTTTTCCCATTAGATCTGAATAATGCCATTCCTTGACTTCCTCTGGTTATCAGAAGATTTTTATTTTTCGTTTCATTCATGATCTTTTCACCAGCAAATTTGATATTCATATCCTCTGGAAGAACACCTGTAGCAAGAGCCGCTTCCTCTTCGTTAGGAGTTGATATTGTCATTCCCTTAAATGATGTCAGTTGATATCTTGAATCAACAAGAAAAACTTTATCCTGGTATTTTCTGGTTAAATCATTAATTTCTTCTATAATTTTTTTTGTGAATACTCCTACTCCATAATCTGACAGAATAATAAGATCTGCCCATTTAATGTCATTTTTAATAGCATTAAGGAATTTATCCTGTAAAGAATCTGAAATACATTGCTTGTTTTCTCTGTCGATCCTGATTACCTGTTGAACTGTAGTATGGAGTCCGCCAGCCATAATTCGTGTTTTCGCTGAAGTTGTATAAGAACTATCAACAATTACAGAGGACATATCAGCTCCAGAATTTGAAAAATAATCAAGTAATTTTTTACCAGATTCATCATCACCAAGCAATGACGCAATTTTTAAATTACAGTTAAGTTTAAGGAGGTTATTGGCGGCATTACCTCCTCCGCCAGGAACAAGTGTTTCGTTTCTGTATTTTAAGACAAGTACGGGAGCTTCACGTGATATTCTTGAACTATGTCCAAAGACAAAACGGTCCAGGATAAGATCGCCAATCAGTAAGGTATTAATTGAACTGAATTGATTAATTGTTTTTATCATTTTGCAGGATCCATTCTATTGCTTCGTACAGGTCGCGAGCTATGAAGTCAGGTTTGACTATCCAGCTGTCACGTTGATATTCATATTCACCTTTTCCATATCCCGTTAAGACCAAAACAGTTTTCATTCCGAGATTATGTCCGAATTCGATATCATTACTTCTGTCTCCGATCATGTACGAAGTAGAAATATCAATATCAAATTTTTCAGCTGCATCAAGAATCATTCCAGGTTTTGGTTTTCGACAGTTGCAATTAACTCTGTATTCAGGTGGTCCAACTTCAGGATGATGAGGACAGTAGTATTTTGCGTCAAGTTTTGCACCATATCTTATAAGTAGATGGTCCAGTACTTTCATGGCCTGGATAACAAGTTTTTCAGTGAAATAACCTCTTGCAACTCCTGCCTGATTAGTTGTCAGTATAGCAAGAAATTTACTATCATTTATAAGCTTGATCGCCCTGCCTGTATCTGGTATTAATTCCAGATTATCGACGTGATTTATGTAACCGATTTCTTTGGTAACAGTTCCATCACGATCAAGAAAGATAGCTCTTTTTTTCATCTATATTATCTCCTGTAAGATAAAAGATATTATCATTATATCAATACATTGTCAATTATGGAGTTTCTATTTTACACACTTTATTGTACGGTACGTGTGTGTATCCTAATTTGCTATTTAAAAAAATTGGTATTACAATTTTTTTAATATAGAAGTTTAATTTTTGATTGGTGAGAATAATGAATATAAATGTCTTATTGTTGATATTTTCATGCCTGAAATTGATGGTATTGATCTATATCATAATCTTTTCAAAAATCAAAAAATAGAAAGTGTTATTTTTATGAGTGGATGTGATGTGTCAGTATTTGCTGATAGAATAAAGAATATCAATTACCTTGAAATTATTAGCAAACCTTTTGATTTAGGTGAAGTCCTCAGAATAATTAATAAACATTTAACTAAATAAAACATATTGCAGCAGCAAAAGCGATCATTAAATATTATAATATTATTGTCCCAAATTTCAATTTTTTTCAGCTGTTTCTAAATTTAATTGAAAAGTTATACATTTAATAAGTAACCATAATTGATTCTTAATTTTTAAAGTAGCATTTGTTTTTTCAATACAGAGGTGACCCTTTAGTGTTGCTTACGAAACCATTTATATATTGACATTATAAAAGTCTTTAGGTAATATTTCTAATATGAAATGCATTTTACAAATATTTGAAAAAACTAAAAAATTGTCTTCGCAATCAAAATGGATATTATTATTAGTTGTATTAATGATGTATATATTTATTTGGGTAATTCATCCAAAGCCTTTTAGTGATTCTGATCCATTGCTCTATGCTAAACATGCGTACGATATTACACAGGGGAAATTTTTTAATTCTGCACCGACTGATCACCCTGCTCATCGGTTATCAGTAATATTACCAGTTTCCGCATTTTACAAAACGTTTGGCATTAACACAACTACAACGTATGTATGGTCATTGATTAATGCTTTAATCATTATTTCTGCGATATGGTTTGTTATGCCTACAGATTCCAGTAGAATAATGGGAGTTTTGTTGGCTGTATCTGCCGCGCCTCTATTTAAAAGTGCAACATCACTTTTACCAGACATTGTAGCAACCACTTTTATGTTTCTGTCATCAATATTTTTGTACTATCGTAAAAAGGTACTAACATATACTAATGGCTGGCTATGGTTTCCCATGATAGCAATTATTCTGCTTTTTTTAGCATT
>DAOVTB010000173.1 GCA_030633305.1 Candidatus Muiribacteriota bacterium | reverse complement strand
GAACGATGTCAATAACAGTACCATCCTGATATTTATATTTTCCAGTAACTGAATCTATGATTTTTTTTGAAAGCTTCATTGGAATGGGAAGCGTTGATTTTATACCTTTTCCGCTCATTGCCAGATTCAACGATGATCCAAGCTGAATACTTACACAACTTGCAGTATCTGAAAGGACGATAACCGCATATTCTCTTTCAGGACAGATTGAAATCCATGATGTATATGCCCCGGTCTGACCAGCATGATTCAAAAGTTTATCATCTCCAGGTTCTGCATGAAGAAGCCATCCAAGGCCGACAGTCATGTTTTTCCCCTTATAGTGAACTTTTTGACTTAAAAGAATAGCTTTTTCTATTGAATATTTTTCAGGATGGATTTGAGCATCAACCCATTTAAATAAATCATTTACAGTTGAATGGATTCCACCACAAGGAGAAAGAAATCCAAAATCCCAGTTTTTTCCTGGATTCAAATCTATATCATGTCCTGAAACAAACCTTTTTTTCATATTTTTAGATAGCGTAATACTTGTATCTGTCATTCCAAGTGGAAGCAAGATTTTTTCATGAAGGGCTTTTTCAAAATCACATGAAAAAGCTTTTTTTGAAACTATCTGACCACATAAGGCCATCCCAATATTGCTGTATGCCCATTTGCTTCCAGGGGCATAAGTAAGTTTTAACGACGCAAACGCTTTTTTTACATCCTTAAGGTTATAGTTCTTATAAGATTCAGCGGGATTAGATATTGAAAAATTACTTGGAATGTTAGGCAATGCTGATGTATGAGTTGCAAGATGCCATAATTTGATTTTTTTTCCTTGAAAATCAGGTATATTGAGATCAGTATGATTTGAGACTTCATCATCCAATTTACATTTTCCCTGAATGACAGCTTCGGCCAATAATGTTCCGGTAAAAGGTTTTGTATTTGAACCTATTTCCAGGATAATAGAGCCAGGATTTTTAGAATCTTTAAATTTTCCATAACCCAATACTTTTTTCCAGCCTTTCTGATAGAGTCCAATGACAATACCTTTTGCCCATTTTCCTTCAATCGCTGGTTTTACGATTCTGTCAATATCAGTTTTAGTTGGGAAATAAGATTCTTTTGCAGTTAATATTCCGGAAAATATCAGCAAAAGGAATATAAATGGTAATATTATTTTTGTCATCAAAACCTCCATGAAAAAGTATAATAATGTATATAACTTATCATAAATCGATGTCAGTTTTCTAAAAATAATGAATTTTAAGTATCTTTAATAAAAAGATAAATATTTTTTATCATGTTAGCTAATTCTTCAGTATCTGTATAAAGAACACCTCTGTGATTCATAAATAAAGAATCTGGGCGATTTAAGTCTAATGGATTACCAAAAATGTCTGAACATAAGCCACCTGCTTCTTTTACTATGCAGGCAGAGGCCGCAAAATCCCATAAGCTTCCTCCGCTGGCTCGTACTTTTGGAAATCTGAAATAACATGCGGGTCTATTTTCTAACACCATGCAGGCATTCATAACAGCTCCTGCACCCTTTTTTATCAGTACTTGGGAAAGGTTCATCTTTTTAGCAATATCTTCTAGTTTTGAGATGACAAAGTCAAAATCAGGATGATTTAAAAAGCTATGGTCGATAAAGAAAGTCAATGTTTGATTGGAAGGTATATTAGCGTGTTTTGGTGTCCATGGTTTTTCATTTTTAAATACCCCTTCACCTTTAATTGCCTGAAATAATGTTTTATTTACAGGATCATAAACAACGCCAATTTGCGAAATTCCTTCTCGGGATACC
The DNA here is from genome assembly GCA_030633305.1 of Candidatus Muiribacteriota bacterium. Classification (GTDB taxonomy): domain Bacteria; phylum Muiribacteriota; class DAOVTB01; order DAOVTB01; family DAOVTB01; genus DAOVTB01. The sequence continues at coordinate 8,202 of DAOVTB010000173.1, read as the reverse complement.
AAGGCAATCGATACGGAATAACCAGGTATATTTTCAATAAATGACAGCGTTCCATCCATAGGATCAATACACCAGAAATAATCTTTTTCCATCCGACTTCTGTCATCCGTACTTTCCTCGGTAAGTAAAGCCAGATCATATTCATTGATAGTTGGTGCAAGTATTTTTAAGATAATTTCCTGACTTTTAAGATCTACTTCGGTTACGACTTGTGCTGCAAGACTATTTCCAATTATAGATCGTTCTTTATCAGATTTTCCTTCTGATTTATTCATGATGGAAAATTTTTTTTGCGAATTATCAGAAATATATTGACCAGCAGTTTTTGCTGCTTCAATGGCAATATTACACAATGAATTCAGGTCTTTGGATTGCAGTTTCATTCTCAGTTATTTCTTTCCTTTAATTGATTGATTACTTCTCTGGAAATTTGTTCACTATATGTATTTAACTTCCAATGCCCAGGAGACCAGCCTTTTAAAAAACGATGAAAATCTGCCCAGGCAACAGGATATAACATTCGCCAGTTTTCTTCTAACGAATTGGTATCAATTGATTTTTGTTTTACCTGTAATGCTTTTTTTAGTTTCTCGAAATAAAAGTCCAGTATTTCGGGTATTAATCGTTCACAATTGTATTCATCAAGGCAGCTGCCTGTAAAATAAGCGATATCTTTCATTCCACATCCACCACCGACATATTGAAAATCTACCGCTGAGATATTTTTTCCGTCTGGCGAAAAACAGAAATTTGCCAATTTTGCATCACCATGTACAAAAGTCTGAAAAGGGCTGTTATTTAACTCATTATCAATTGCACTTGCAGCTCGCTTTAGTTTAATATCACTAAGCTCTTCTAATTCATCAGGACGAGTATCAAGATGCCAATAAGTTCCAATTTTCCACAAATTTTCTGGTTTTTTACTCATGAATATTGCATGAAAATTTGCCAGCCATTCCAGACATCCTTTCATCTCAGCCCAGGAGACAGATGCCCTTCGCTCAGAATATCCCGAAGCATCTAAATCTTCAAGAACCATAAGTACTTCGTCTTTGTGGGATTCAAGGGCAAAACATTTTGGAACCCGGCAACTGTTATCGCAGTAACTACTCCATTGTTTATACCATGCTGTTTCTACCTGATAAGATTTTAATTTGCGCTGATGTGAAAGATCGGTATTCCAGCCTCTTGGATGTTTTCCCTGATTTGGAACACAAACATGCTTAACTACAACACTTCTAACTTTACTTCCTTGTAATTCATATCGAAGAATCTTACCGTAACCGCTCCATAAACTTTGAATCATCTCTATTTCACAAAGATCTGTAGCTCCTGTTGATTCTAAAATAATATTTTTAAAATGGATGTTCATTAAAATTCTCCTTTTTTCAGGTTATCAAAATGCTTTGGTATATGCAATTATTCAATATAATGTCTAATAGTTCAGCTTGATTTTTGATAAAAGAGATTTAAAAAAAGGATATAAAGGAGCATTTATTTCAATCAATTTATCTGTTTCAGGGTGTTTAAAAGATAAAAACGCGGCATGTAATAATAAGCGGTTATTATCAAAGTTATCACGGAACATAGCATTATGTTTACCATCACCATGAGAGGTATCGCCAATAATCGGGTGCCGAAGATGCGCCATATGCCGACGTAGTTGATGCTTGCGTCCAGTTTTTGGTGTTAATTCCATTAAACTGTAACGTGATGTGTCATAAGGTCGAACGGGTATTGGCAAAGTAGTTTGAGAGAGGCAACGATATTCAGTAAAGGCTTGTTGAGGCGGTTTAGATTGCTGGACCTGTTTATCTGCAATTCTATCCCTGAATTCTTTAAGTGGATAATCAAGCTCTCCATCGATTAGATGGCCTCGTACAACAGCAAGATAACGTTTACATATACCGTGTTCTGAAAATTGATACGTTAAATTTCGTACACTTTCTTTATCAAAGGTGAATAATAAAATACCTGATGTTGGTCTGTCTAAACGATGAACAGGAAAAACAAATTTCCCTGTTTTTTCCCGTACTTTTTGCAGCGCAAATTCAGTAGCATGACTATCAAGTCTGCTACGATGTACTAACAGGCCAGCGGGTTTGTTAACTGCTATTAAAAAGTCATCTTGATAAAGGGTTTCCATAATTTTATCTTTGATAATCAATGTTATATTGTAATCAAAATAAAGTCAATTTTTGAAAAAAATTACAATGTACTGATGTTATAACTGAGTTGAGCGCTTATAGTAAACTTCCTATTGATAAAATATATACTTTTTGTTAAAATTCCAATATGAAAGCATATGATTCAAAAGTACTGAAAACAGATCAAGGGGACAATGTTCTTGTTGTAAAACTTCCCGAAGAAGTTCTTAATCCTGATTATTACGAAGGTTACATGGAAAAAAATGATGTATGTAATCTTGTAAGAGCTCGAGAAGAAATTGAAAATATTTCTGAGAAAGGTTATCAATATGTTGCATTTGATTGTTCAGAATTTACATATGGATGCTTAAAATTCATGGGTTGCTTATGCGTACTTCTGTCTAAATTGAGACGTAAAAACGGTGATGCAAAAATATTTTTGATAAGTGTGAAAAAAAATATGATCACGCTTCTGAAAATAATAAAACTTTTCGATTCCTTCGATTTTGTTGACTCAGAAGAAGAGCTTATTGAGAATGGACTTAGTGAAAAAAAAATAATGAAAAGTATAGAATTTGTTCCAATTACCTCTACTGCATTTATGTTGAAAAAGCAATTGCCAGGTCTTGGATGGCTGGTATTAAAAGATTTGTTTGTTACAAATCTTATTGTGGATGATTACGATATTGGAAATCCAAAGGAGAATGAACATCTTCTGTTATGGCAGAATTTCAGGGGTTTTTTTAATGTCCCTTCTGGTGAATATGATTTGACTGGACAGTTCATTTTCAACGAGCCTGATGTAATTGATTTGAGTGCAACTTGCAAAGTATTTGTTCAACCTGACGAGGCGACCATTAAAGTATATTCTTCAAAACCTGCCAGATGGGATGATGATACACCACTAGGTGAAGCACAATATAAAAAGCTTGCTGAAAATGGTGGTATGCCAGGTTGTTTAAGGGGATGGCCTCATGCAATGTTATTTTTTCATCAGGTAAATAAAGAGGTTACTTTTAACGATCGGTCAATAGATGTATTTGGAACTTTCTGGGCTATTGCCGAGATTAAACCTGGTAATCATGTAGTGATGCTTGGTGATGAGATGCTTAAAATCGACTGTCCTGAAGAAAGCGTTCAGGTCATTGATGGCAAATCAAATAAGTTACTTGAAGTTGATGACGCAGTACAATTAATAGATCAATATTATCCAAAATTACAAAATAATGTTTATTTCAGATTGTAAAAAAGGAGAAATGAAAGATGAATTTAACAAAGAAGATACCTGTACTTGTAATTTGCATAACATTATTGATGTTTACGATTATGAAAGATGTACATGGAAAAAAACTAAACAATCAGACTGAAATACAGAGAAACAAAAGAATTTTTATAAGTGACTTGCATCTTGGAGATGCAAGAAGCATTAAAAATAATTATTGCTGGTTTAATAAAAATATTTTTCTACTTGAAAGATTTTTGAGGGAAAAACTTCACGATCCAAAGGTCTCTGAGGTTATCATTGTAGGAGACTTACTTGATGAATGGGTATGTCCGGCTGAAAATTCACCGGTAAGTGGAAAAAATACAAGTTTTCAATTTCATAATATAGCGAAAGCACCACAGAACAAGGAAATAATAAAACTGTTAAAAAAAATTGCAGATAAACCCGGGATGGATTTGATATACATTCATGGAAACCATGATATGTTTTTAACAAAAAAAATTATTAAGAAAATTATTCCAGGAATTAAGTATCATGGTTCTGTTTATCACACTGATGATGGAATTGCAGCTGAACATGGACACAGACATGATATATATAATGCTAAAAACTCTGTCAGTCAACCAGGTCATCATCTTCCATTAGGATATTTTATTACCAGAGCAGTAACTCGAAATCATCCATCAAAACAAGACAGGCAGACGACGATTCTGGCCATTGGAAAAGCTTCAAAAAAAAGTCATGGTATGAAATTATTCAAGTCAGGACTTTTCGATTTTCCAATGGATGTATATAAGCTGATTCTTTTGGATAAAAAAAGAAAAACCAGTGATACAGTTGTTATGGATGGAATTGATAATTACAAGAATAAACCTACATTTAAAGATGTTGAAAAAATGTTTCCTTATACGACTCATAAGTGGAACAAGATCAAAGCTCCGGGAGTTGTAACTGACTGGAAACGTGCACTACTTGATGGAACCAGCCTTAAACCTAATTTATCTATTGCCGCCTGGCATCAGTATTTTAAAAATCCCGAAGAAGCTTCCAGGACTAATATTGTTGTTTTTGGACATACTCATGGTGCAGTTATTACAAATACCAGTAGTTTGCTTAAAAGGTCAATATTTAAAGGTAAAGGGAAAATCTCAAAACATGTATATGCTAATACTGGAAGTTGGGTAGATCCTGATTATAACGGTAAAAAGAAGAATAAATGTACCTATGTTGAAATTGAAACTGAAACAATCAACAATGAAAATGGTACTACAAAAATAAATCACGTTAGATTGTTTGATTATAAAGATAACAATAAAAAACTGGGTGAGTATAGTGTAAAAGCGATGGGAAAACATAAGTAATTCCTGCAAAGCATGTCCACTTCAATTTATTTTGGATGATTGACCAAAGAAAAAGTTCATTTTTCCTTTGTTTCCATCATAGTATCTAGTATTTCTTTTCCACATGTACTGGCTTTTCCCAGAAGGACTTCACAATCAGGTGTAGCAGTGGCTATTACTCCAATTTGATAGGAAAACAGACCTGGAAAAAGGTCTATCAAAAATTGATTGACACCCATAAGGGTTTTGCCAATAATTCCATTTCCAAAAATCATTGGAAGCGGAACAGGTATACCTCGGATTTTAATAATTGTATACCCAGCCTGTTCAAGCATTCTAACTAATGATGAGATTGTAAACAGTCTTTTATGAGTGAAGTCAAGAATACCACGTTTCCCATAATTGAAACTGCCTAATAACAGAGATAACCTTTGAATAATAAATGCAATGTTGGGAATTGTTATTATGAATGTAGGAGTGTCACAAGCAAATCTTCTTCTTAGAACGTTAAGCATGTTTTCCGGAGAATCAAGATGTTCCAAAATATCAAGAAGTAAAATTACTTCCGGTTTATGAATATTTTTATCAAATTGATAGGTTCCAGCAGCAACATCATCCAGATCGGCTTGTGAAAAAGAAGTAAACATGGTTGAAGCATTTTCTGGCTGCGTCCGATCAATTCCATGAACCTTACAATTTTTTTCAAGTAGGGCTTTGGCCACATAACCTTCACCAGCACCAAAGTCAATGACATTACTTCCAGATTTTGTATTTTTAACTGCGAATTGATGGCTACTGAAAAAAGATAGTTTAGAATGATAATCATTACACTGAATTTTTTTATCAAATTTAGGGCAATAATAAATTGAATATTTCTGCAACCTGTATAATAAAGTATTTTTAAGGATATCAAATGCGTATTTCATGCCATTGACATAACAGATTTCATCACCATAATATGTCGGAATAGGTATTTCCTTAATCTTAAAACCATGATCAATCATCTGGATAATGATATCTGTGTCAAAATCAAAATCATTTGAATTATATCTGAATGGAACTGCTTTAAGCGCTTTAACAGAATATGCTCTGTAACCGCTGTGAAATTCATAAAGAGAAGATTTTAGTAAAAAATTCTGAATTGTAGTTAATATTTTATTTCCAGCATATTTATAAAGTGGCATACCGCCTTTAATTGCCTGAAAAGGTTTCATCATTCTTGAACCAAAAACTACATCTGCTTCTTCGGAAAGAAGTGGTGCCAGCATTTCTGGAAGTAGTTCAGGAGCATATTGACCATCGCCGTGTAACAAAACAACGTGATCAAAATTATTTTTAATCGCATAATGAAAACCAATTTTTTGATTTCCTCCATATCCCTGATTAACTGGATTTTGCATAACTGTAAGATTTTTATGTTTTTGAGCAATCTTATATGTAATTCCTCGCTGTGGGGTATGGTCACTTGAACAATCATCAATGATGATGACTTCAGTAGAATAAAATGAATTATCCCATACAGAAGCAGGTATACGATTCAGAACTTTTTCAATATGATTTTCTGCATTATAGGCAACAATAAAAATTAAAATTTTTTTCTTCATAAAGTGATTATATCAGGAATTTTTATGATTTCAAACCAAATGTTTTGCGAACACACTATTTCTTAAAACTGAACAAGTTTTGATAAAATTGAAGAAAACTTAAATGGATTAGACCTGTTATATAGAAAAGTATTTAATTCAAAGATTTAATTCTTCAAACAAATTCCTAGTTTGAATTCAGGAATAAAAAGGATTTTATGGTAAGATATACAAAAATCTAGCTTGGAGAATATATGAAACATTTATTGACCTTATTTTTTACAATTACAATAATTTTTGGAATTTTAACTGGAAATCTTATGACTCAGGAACCAGATTTGGTTCATGGGAAAGTTATTTCAGATATGGAACGTAAATTAATTCCATATCGTGTAGGAAAATGGCTTTCTTCAGATCAGGATTTTCTTGATAACTGGCTCAAAAGTATATTAAAAAATGTTGAACAAAAACCAAAGAAACTACACCCGATTATTCAGGATTTTAAAAAACTTATTGAGACTGATCCAGAAATTTACATGTTTTTTGATTTAATGTTTTCACAATTACCAAAACATGGAAAATTTACTAAAAATCCTGCAGGAGGTCCACAGATAAGGAATTACCATCAGATGCTTCAGGTTTTTAATGAAATAATGACATCAGCTCCTGAGTTTAACAAAACTGGTCTTGTGGGATTTCCAATTAATGCTGTTTTAGACTGGTCAATGGGAACCCAGGCTGGGTATGCTGCTTTTCTTAACGATAAGATAAATGCAATGTTTAAAAAAATGCTTAATCAATGGGCTGTTTATTTAGGTTCTAAAGATTCATGCAAAGTTTTAAATAGTAATCCGCGAACAGGATGGTTTGGAAAAGACGCTAAAGAAGCAATGCCTACTTTTGAAAAAGATTTTATATGCGATCCAACAAAGAAATTTCATGGATTTAAATCATGGGATGATTTTTTTACTCGTGAATTTAGAAAAGGGAAGCGTCCTGTTGCAGAACCAAATGATGATTCTGTTATTGTGAATGCTTGTGAATCAGCTCCTTACCGTATATCAAAGAATGTTAAACGGCGTGCAAAATTCTGGATAAAAGGACAACCTTATTCTCTTGAACATATGCTTAATGGAGATTCATATATTGATAAATTCGTTGGCGGAACTGTATACCAGGCCTTTTTGAGTGCCCTTGCTTATCACAGATGGCATAGTCCTGTAAGTGGAACGATTGTGAAAGCCTATGTTATTGATGGAAGTTATTATTCTGAAAGTCCAGCTGAAGGATATGATCCTTCAGGTCCGAATGAGTCACAAGGCTATATTACAGCTGTTGCAACCCGTGCGTTGATTTTTATTAAAGCAGACAATCCTGATATAGGATTGATGTGTTTTATGCCTGTTGGAATGGCAGAGGTGTCTACTTGTGATATTACTGTTTATGAAGGTCAGCATGTCAATAAAGGTGATCAACTTGGAATGTTCCATTTTGGAGGTTCCACACATTGTCTTTTCTTTGGACCTCATGTAAAACTTGAATTTGATTTACATGGACAAAAACCAGGTCTTGATTCAGGTAACATCAAGCTTAAGGCCAAAATTGCGAAGGTAAAAAAATAAAGAAGAAAAGAGTACTTTTAACGACTGTTTATAGTCCCTTTGAATTTACTTCCAGAGGAGATAATCTCATGGATCCATACCAGTCAAGATTTGGAAGGGAACAGGGCGTCTTTTCGCATAGAGGTGATGTCCCCTATTTTGCAAACTATTATATTGCATCCAATATTAAAGCTGATACAGTGGTTCTTGAAAACCCAACACTTTTGGAATTTATTGAAGAATTAAAAAATGAATATGACTATGTAGGTATTGGATTTCAAGGACTAAATATTGAAATGGCTTTTG
>DAOVTB010000304.1 GCA_030633305.1 Candidatus Muiribacteriota bacterium | reverse complement strand
TCCTTCTACATCAATAAATGAAAAAGCATTTAGATAAATGATATCTTCAATATCAGATATCTTGTCATTCCTGTATAACTTCTCGACTATTGCACCACCAAATCCCTTAATATCCAGACCTGATTTCCCAACAAAATACTGAATAATCCTGATCTTTCTCTCAGGGCACTCAGGATTAGGACAATAATAGAAAGCACCATCTTTAGTACTTTTTATTTCTGTTTCACAGGAATAACACTTTAGAGGTGGTTCAATTTCCTTTTCACTTCCATTCCGTAGTTCTTTTTGAACTGAAACAACCTGAGGAATTATTTCACCAGCCTTTTCAATCAAAACATGATCCCCAATTCGTATATCTTTTTCACGAATATAATCAAAATTATGAAGGCTGGCACTTGAACACTCAGAACCAGAGATATTAACAGTTTCATATTTTGCAACTGGTGTATATATTCCAGTCTTACCTATTTGAAAATCAATTTTTTCAATTATAGTAGCAACTTTTTCGGTAGGGAATTTGAATGCAAAAGCCCATCTTGGAGATTTCCCTGTCCTTCCAGCAAGAGAATGAAATTCAATCTCTCTGATCTTGACCACAAGACCATCTATTTCATATTCCGATATTTGTTTTATATCATAAAATCCGTTTTCACAATCTGAAATCATTTCATTTATGTCAGTATATATCCTGAATATTTCCGGAACTAAAAAACCGTTATTTTTCAAAAATTCAAGTTTTTGTTCCTGTAATGTAAGGTTCAGGCCATGCATCTCATAAGCTATAAATTCAAGTGGTCTTTTTCTGACTTCATCAGGATCCTTCTGTCTAAGACTTCCTGCTGCAAAATTCCTTGGGTTTTTAAAAGCATTCGAATTTTCACTGTTAAATGCTCCAAATTTTTTCCTGCTTACAACCACTTCACCACGAACATAAACTGGATTTTGCACACCTATGACTTGAGGAATACTTTTTAAAGTTACTGCATTTGCTGTCACATCTTCACCGACTTCTCCATTTCCACGCGTTGCAGCATATACAAGCTTTCCATTTTCATAAAAAACATTTAACGATAAACCATCATATTTTGGCTCAACAGTATAACTTGGAACAGTATTCTCATCCAGATACTTCATCAGACGATCAATGAAACGAATTATATCACTTTTATTGTAAGTTTTTTCCAGACTGAGGATTGGAAACTCGTGCTTGATCTTTTTAAACAAACTACTTCTGAAATCCTTATTCCCAGGGCTGATTACATTTTGTGTTGGAGAAGTTTCCTTCAGTAAATCTGGAAATTGGACTTCAAGGTTCTCAAGTTCTCTATATAAAATATCATATTCATCATCACTTACAATCGGCGCATCCATCACATGGTATTGATAATCGTATTCTGAAATCAACCTATGCAGTTCTGAGATCCTTGCTCTCGCTGTTTCTTTGTTCATATCTTGATAATCCCCTGACTTCATCTATCTGTTTTATAATATTTTCAAGTTGAGAAAACTGCTTAAGATCATCATGAAAAAATCTATAACTGATTACGCCAAGTTTATAAGCGGTCATATCAATTTCCTCAGTTGATGTTTCAATATCAAGTTCAATTTTTTCAAGCCTTAAATAGAGTGAGTTGAATTTATCCGTTGCAAGTGATACTTTACTTTCAAACATATCCTCTCTTTCATGCTGTAATTCTACGATCTTTTTCAATTCCTGTTCAACAATATTATAAAGTGACTTAACTTCATCCCAGTGTTCACAATCAAGAAAGGTATCATCAGTAATAATTTTTCTCTCGAAACAAGCTATTATTCTTTTTCCAAAATGTTCATAAAGTCTGTTAACACGGTATTTTATAATCGGAGCATAGCAGCTTCTACCAAAATTTTTCAACTCTTTTATTCCTTTTTCAAAATCAAAATACTTTTTCCTTGAATTCATAAAAAATATAACACCAATTAGCCCACAAATGGCAAACACAGTCCAAAAATAATTGAATTCCGAGATCTTCTGAAATTTAGTAAGCTGGATACTTCGACTGACAACAACAAATTTACCCTTTTTATATTCGGCTCTTAAACTGAAATCAACTTCAGGTTTCAGAATTTTAAAAGGCGGTATAATTTCAATTTTACTCTGCTTACTATGTACTTTATAATCACACTTTTCACCGTTTAAATAAAACTCAATATTCATTAGAGGAAGCATACAGCCGGTATCAGAATAATACAAAAAAATACTTTGATTCAAATAAAAAAAACGATTTATAAACTTTTTTTCTAAATCTTTTGTTACAAATGATTCTTCAAGTACTCCTGGAAAAGGAATATAGAAAATTCTTAGCGGAAGATCATCCTTATCAGAAATCCTGATATAATAATCCGTATTGTGTCTCATCATATTCAACTCTACAGATACAGTCTGTCCAGGTAATACAGGTTTTTTTATTTTTTTTAATACCGTCTGTTTTCCAATGTAAACTCTTGATATCGTAATATCATTAACAGGATGCATTCCAAGATAAGTCAACTCTAATAATTGTTTTCCACTTGAATTGCTGATATTGACATAAAATTCAGATTCAGAATTGTAGTTATTATCAGAAATCATATCAATCATTATTGGAAAAAGTGATAATAGATTTCTATAATTTTCTGAAAGTTTAAGAGCTAATCCATTATCCTGCTTTCCATTCATCAGTGAGAACATATATTCCATCTCAATCCGGTTTATCCTGTCAAGCTGCCCTAGATATCTTTGATAAATATCTCTTTGAGATTGACTTAATTTCCAATAATTAACTCCTACAATATCCAACAACACAATGGAATTCAGACTTATAAAACTGAAGCTGTTTTCAAAATCCTTGATTTGATCTATGGAATTAAATCTTTGATCGTTATCTAAAAGGTTTATCAAATTCAAAAGATTCCTGTTAAAATGAATGCTGAAATTGGAAAAAAGCAGTCTATTAGGTATAGATTCATTTATATCAAAACTTTTCTCCAGAGTTTTTATTCTTACAACTCCTTTTTGGGGAAAAGAATTGAAAATATCTTCCATTAACTCTGAAAATATACTAATCTTACCTTCAACCATTGAAAAAGAAAGATTTTTAATCGTTTTTTCCATACTCGCAGCGGAATTTTCAATACTATTTTTAATATTTCCGGAATTAGAAACAGTACGACTATTTTTTAAATAATTAAGTATGTATTTGTTATGAATATTACTTTCACTTAGCTCTTTAACAAGACTGCTGTTTATTGAAGTACTTTTCTGAAGAATTTCTTCAAAACAATTTTTATGCAATACTTTATCAGTTCCAAACATCTTAAAAGAATGAATAATAAACAGATTTATCGAATTCTCAAATAATGTCTGGAAACTTGAATAAAACATGTTATCTTGATCAGTAGTGTTATTTGTAATAAGATCATATCTCAACTCTTCCAGCCAGCTTCTGAAATAATTAAATTTTTGATTGCTTGCAAACCCAAAAAAAGTCAATTCATCATGATAAACCGGTATTTTTGCAATAACCATCTGTATTTTCTTAAACATTACTGCATTTGTCATATATCTTAATAGATGATACAACTAACTACACCGTGTATATTAATCAATAACATTTCGACTGGCAATATTTTCCCTTCTTCTATTC
>DAOVTB010000286.1 GCA_030633305.1 Candidatus Muiribacteriota bacterium | reverse complement strand
CAATATCCCTTACATCTTTAATGTTAGAAATAAAGTATCCAACATCTCCATAGGAAAGTGCTTTAGTTCTACTCATTTCAGGTCTAAATACTCCAAGTTCTATAGCTTGAAATATCTTATCTGATATTAAAAATTTGACCTCTTCACCTTCTTTTATAGAACCTGTCATAACCCTGAGATACACAATGACTCCTTTATAGGCATCATATTTCGCATCAAAAATCAAAGCTCTAAGTTTGTTATCCGAATTATCTTCCTCAGGAGATGGCAAATATTCAATTATGCTTTCCAGAAGTTCTTCAATTCCTACTCCAGTTTTTGCACTTACCAAAACTGCATTATCAGTATCAATACCAATTATATTTTCAATTTCTTCTTTTACATTTTCAACATCTGCCGATGGAAGATCAATTTTATTGATTACTGGCAAAATCTCCAGATCACTTTCAATTGCGAGATATACATTTGCCAGAGTCTGAGCTTCAACACCCTGAGTCGCATCTACAATCAGTATTGCTCCTTCACATGCAGCAAGACTTCTACTAACTTCATATGTAAAATCAACATGTCCTGGAGTATCAATTAGATTGAAAATATATGTTTCACCATCCTTGGCTTTATAATCAAGTTTTATGGCCACAGATTTAATCGTGATCCCTCTTTCTCTTTCAATATCCATTGTATCCAGATATTGCTCTTTCATCTTCCGTTTATCAACCGCTCCTGTATACTCCAATATCCTGTCTGCAAGCGTCGACTTCCCATGATCAATATGAGCAATAATACAGAAATTTCTTGTTTTATTTATGTCAGTCATTCTTTTTTTCCCCGATCAATTCCATGAATTCATTTATCCTTAAGACTCGTAATATCGCAAAATAAAACAAGCATCCTAATATAATAGCTAGAGTCAGATGTACATATTTATTTGATAAAATATAGTATCTATCAAAACCATAGACAACAAGACCCATTATACCAGATGCTGAAAGAATTTTAAAGAATGTTTTTATAACTTCTGCTTGATTTGAAATTTCAATTTTCTTTCCCAAATAATAAACAAGTAAAAAGAAATTAGAAAAAGCGCTTATTGCAGTAGCTAAGGCTAACCCTCCAAAACTTAGATATCTCATTAAAATTAAATTCAGGAAAATATTCAATATCATACAGTAAATTGCAATATATGTTGGTAATTTAGTATCTTTTAATGCATAAAATGCCGGAGTTATGATTTTAACACCACTGTAGGCAACCAAACCAATTGAATACATTATAAATGCATATGCAGTAGCATCAGTAGCCGCAGAATCAAATGCACCTCTTTGAAATATTACCCTTATAATAGAACGACTAAGAACACAAAATCCGACAGTCGAAGGAAGAATAATTAAAAACATCATCCTGAGTCCATGATTCAAAGTATGAATGAATTTTTTCTTTTTATTCTTTGCGATCAGATCAGATATTTCAGGAATTGTCGCTGTGGCAATCGCAACACCGAATACACCAAGAGGAAACTGCATAATCCTGTTGCTATAATATAGTGCACTCACAGCCCCTTGACCAAGCGACCACGCAAGCAACGTATCGACGAATATATTTACTTGTGTAACGGCAAGAGCAAATATAGTTGGAATAAGGCGAAAAAATATTATTTTCACACCCTCATTATTAAAATCTATATTTTTAATAAATCTGAACCCAAAATGGAAAATCTTTGGAAATTGAATAAAGAACTGAAGGATTCCCCCGGCAACAACTGAATAAGCAAGGATAAAAACCAGCTGTTCAGAACCTCCTGAACAGTTAAAGAATTTATAGCCTGCGATCCCGGAAATCAGTGCCATGTTTAACATAACTGGTGATAAAGCAGGAAGAAAATAGTGTTTGAATGAATTCAATATTCCCATGACAAAAGCTGCCATCCCGATAAAAAAAAGATATGGGAACATGATTCGGGTCAAATCAATTGTCAATAAAACTTTAGGCGAATTATCGCCAAAAGTAAAGGTAATCATCCTTACTATAGGTTCTGCAAAAACAAATCCAGTTAATGATATCAAGAATAAGATGATAAACAATATCTTGAAAGTATTTGAAGCAACCTTCCAGGCACTCTCTTCACCTTTATTCTCTCTAAAATCAGAGAAAACTGTTATGAAAATATTTGACAACGCACCTTCACCTAACAATCGTCGAAAAAGGTTTGGTATCCTGAACGCAACAAAAAAAGCATCGGCAAAATAGGATATCCCAAGGAAATGAGCAACCAGAGCATCACGACAAAAGCCTAAAATTCTACTGAATAAGGTGACAATACTTATAACGGAAGCAGATCTAATAAGACGATCTTTACGATTAGTCAATTTCAAGTTCCGAAAAGTAAAGTATTAAACTCAACTATAGGATTCTATCGCTTCGTCAAAGTCATCATATATTGAAAAGACCTGATCTAAACTCGTTATTGAAAACAATTCACGAATTTCACCCTGCAACTTTGTCAGTTTAATATCCCCACCTTTTTTCTGCGCAATCTTCAAAAGATTAATGAGAATTCCAAGGCCTGAACTGTTAATATAGCTAAGTTTTTCAAGAACCAGGACAATATTAATTTTATCTTCATCAATGAGTCCAAGTATTGTATTTCTGAATTCATTCTCAGTCTCATAGATTATCCTCCCAGCAATACCAACTATAGCAACATTATCTCTGGAGGAAGTGTTTAGTTCGATCATAGCAAACTATTATCTCCTTTTTTTGCTCTGAATTTTATTAAAGTTACTTTATTTCCTTTTTTATTAAAAATTACTTTATCCATAAAATTTTTCATCAGCAGAATTCCTCGACCACCGGTTTTAGGTTTTTCAGCATTACTTAATTCTGCAACAACTTGATGCACATCAAAACCTTCTCCCTGATCCTCAATAGAAACTTCAAGTTTTGTAGGACTTATTGTGTAAGAAAGAAATATTCTTTTGTTAACATCTCTTGCATTTCCATGAATTAAAGCATTTCTGATTGCCTCATCAATGGAAATATTAATTCCAAAACCAAAAATGCTTACTCCAGCAATTCCAACATTACCTGAAGACTGTTCCATATTGAATTCATCTACAATCTGCATTGTATTATTTATATTTTCAATAACTCTTGTAATCAGAAAATCTATATATTCCTGTCTAGACTGTATTTCAATATAGGATGTATTTTCAATTTTAATCAACTTCCAAACTCCATAATCCTACTTCAATTTAAAAAATAAAAAAATAAACATTAACAAGAAAATCAAAACAGTTCCGCATATCACATAAATCCATCTATTTTTCTGAAATTTTATGTCTTCTGCTTTCTTAAGAAGATTTTCCCTTCTTGCAGGATTTATTTCAATAATCTTCTCACAATAATACAATGCTTTTTCATAATTTTCAACCTTTAAATTCTGGGTCATTCTTTTTTGATATTCTTTTTCAAGATATTTTATAATCTCACTTTCTCCAGGATTACATGCATAAGCCTTTTCATAGTATTTATATGTATTTTCGTTGTCACCTAGAGATTTATAAAATTTCGCAAGCGAAAAATATTTTAAATAATCATCAGCCTTAAAAACTTCAATTCGATCATTATCTCCATTTGCTACCCACAGACTTCCATCATAAAGTATTATAAGCCCTTCCGGGCTAAGAAGTTTACCATCAGAACTGCCTTTTGTACCGATTACCTCAGACATTTTTCCAAATCTGTCCAATCTTATTACTCTGTTATTTTTATAATCCGAAACAAAAATATTACCCATATGGTCAACACAGATATATCTTAATCCATTAAAAGAATCTGGGATTTCAGCAGTTTTTCCTGTGATTTCCTTAACTATTTTATTTTCCTGATCCATTTTTACAATGACATTACCTTCATAAGTAATGTACAGAAAATCATCGTCCGCAACAAAAATACCACGTGGCGAAACCAATCTTTTTTTAGGATTAAAATATTCGTAAACCTTTATCACTTCACCAAAAGGGTTAAGCTTCTGAATCCTTTTATTGCCGTAATCACATACATAAACATTGTCTGATTTATCTATTCCAAGACCACGAGGATGATAAAATTGACCCTTTTTGACACCTTCTTTCCCAATTTTAGTGATAAGATTACCAGCTTTGTCATATTTATAAAGTACAGAATCCAATTTTGAAGCAACAATAATTTCCCCTTTTGAATTAACAACAATTCCAACTGGTTCCTTTATTTCTGGAAGAATCAATTGAACTCTTCCATCTTCTGTAATAGCTTGTACTCTACTATTTTTCCAATCTGAAATAAAAATTTTCGAATCTTTATAAAAAAGACATACCGGATAATTAAATTCGAGTTTATCATTTCCCTTGATGCCGATTTTCTTATCAAAAACATAACCAGCAAAGAGATTGGATAATACTGTAATCAATAGTAAACAAAATAATATTTTTTTCATTT
>DAOVTB010000331.1 GCA_030633305.1 Candidatus Muiribacteriota bacterium | reverse complement strand
TGTTTTTATTATAACCTTCTCCTGCGTTCTGAATGAGATGAAGGTTGGAATATTCTGTGTCTGGGCAGACCGAGGCGCACTGTTCGTGCGTTGAGGTCTGAACAGATGCTTAATATTTCAAGATTCGCTCATTCAGGACGCAGAAGACCTGTAAGTCTTAATGATGTATTATATCCAGTAATGTCAACTATTTCAATTTTTTCTATTTTATTAATATTTTTTTCAGAAGCACCGCGAACAAGTATCTTTACAAAATTATCAGTTGTAGCTTCATAAATGTCGTCTTTTTTCATTTCTTCAATCAAAGCTTCCAGGGTCGTGTTGATAAATTTCGAATAAAATGATCGCCTGAGCTGGTCTGATAAATCATTCAGGATAGTTGCCCTTCCTTTTTTATCTTTACCGTTAACCTGTTCAGAATAGGTTTCTGCAGGAGTATCTTTCTTGGGTGAAAAAGGAAAAACATGAATGTAACTGAGCGGTTTCAATTTTTTCAGATTTTCAAGAGTTTCAAAAAACTCAGTCTCCGTTTCGCCTGGAAAGCCAGTTATAATATCAACTCCTATAGAAATTTTCGGAATATCTTTAAACATTTCAAATAACTCAAATATATCAGCTACAGAATAATTCCTGTGCATACCCTTTAAAACACTATCAGCCATACTTTGAACAGGAATATGCAAATGCCTGCATATAAACCCTTTTCGAATATATTCGATTACAGATTGAAAAATATTTATCTGTACTGGTTCAAGTGAAGATAATCTGATCATAATACCCGATGATCCAAATTCATCATACAATTTTTCAATCAATACACTGAGACTGGTACCAATATCATTACCATAACATGACAGCTGAGTTCCAAGCAGAACAATTTCCTTAAACCCATCATCTATGGCTTTTCTAACTCCCAAAGCTACTTTTTCAATGGATTCTGAAATGATTTTTCCCCGGGCTTTCCAAATTACACAATATGTACATTTATTGTTGCAACCATCGGTTACTTTAAGAAAGCTTCGCGTTCTTTTTATCGCTACACAAGAAGAAAGAATATTACTGGATTCAATTATTTCTGGTAAAAATCTGTTGTTTAAAAATTCGATAAGGTTACTTCGCTTGAGATTCCCTGTAACGTAATCAACATTTCCTTTCTTTTTGATATCCTCTGGATATACCTCACCAAAACAGCCGGCTAAAACAATATAACAATCAGATCTTTCTCTGCGAAGTTTTCGGGTTTTCTTCAGTATTTTCTTTTCGGTCTTGTTGGTTACAGAACAGGAGTTTATGATAATTACATCGGCTATGGAATCTTCATTTTCTGGACAGAATCCACGACTGACCATTTCAGCAAAAAATTCATTACTTTCATACTGATTGATTTTACATCCAAAAGTGATTATTGAAAATGTAATTTTATTTTGCATAGAATAGATTTTACCACTATTAATTATTTTTTTCTGCGACCTCAGTGCTCTCTGCGCGAGAATCTTCTTCTTTTTTCTTTGTGCCTTTGTGCCTTTGTGTGAAAATCTTCTTTCTATTTAACCACAGCCTCTACAGTACCAGGTTCCAGGTTAAATATCTCTCTAACGAAAAAATAGCTGTCCTGATTACTCATGCGCACTTTCAACCTGTATTTTTCCAGAGGCAATAAATATTCATACTTACTCCTTCTAATCAACTGCTCCTCGAAAAGAGGTTTATCATTAAAATCAGTAATCATATATTTAGCTTTTCTAATCAGTTTTTTTTCAAAATTTACTTTTAGAATTCTGAAATACTCCAGTTCAATATTAAAGAATTTCCCAGGAATAACTTCAAACTCCTTAGTAATTTTTAACCTGTCATTTTTTTCCCTTTTAATAACCATTTTTTTCTTACCTGGTCTAAGTAATAATCGAAGTGGATTAGTCTCAACATGAAGCCATTCTCCGTTATCCATTTTAAGATAAAAATCATCAGGTCTTTTTTTATCACCTTTGGAATCTATAATTTGAAATCCAATTTCAGTTACTCCGAAAAACTGGACAGGTATCTTTCTGAATTCATTTCTATTTACAATAATCTGCTTTTTCCACTCCAGACCGCGATTATTCATAGTCACCAGATATTCACCAGGAAGCACATTCAGAACATGTCCTGATTTCACAATTCCACTTCGATACGTAACGAGCCCTGATTCATTGACTTTTTCGATTTTAAAAACGGTTGATTCAATAGGTCCTTTCAAATCAGATATATCAAAAACAAGATTGGCGTTGTATAGTTCGATCTTCATAAAATTTTTCCTGCTCTTGGAGACTTTTACAGACTGGGAAAAATCAACTTCCTTAACTCCTTCCTTATCAAAAGACTGGATTTTAAGAACATAATTCCCTGGTGCAACATTAACAGTTGTATGATTACTCTCTATTTTTTGAGAAAGAACAGCCTTTGCCGTTTTGTCTTCAAATATCTTCAAAAATACATCTCTTTTTTTAAGATCACCTGCAAAAACAAGTTTCAGTTTTACACTGGAAAAATTACAAGTAAGTCCGGAAAATTTACCTTCATCAACTTTAACTTTCTTGACTATTCTCTCATTTCCCCAGAAAAGAGAAACTTGATAATCCCCAGGAGGAATATCAAGAAGTTTATTACCACCAGTTTCCCCGGTAAGAACTGTTTTTCCATTCTTTGAAAAAATAAAAAAGGAATCGATATTCTTTCCATTAAGATCTTTGGTATTGATGTAATAATTTTTTATAAAGAAATTAACATCTTTTCGAAACGATTCTGTTTGATCGCCATAGGGTGTTATCTCGGTA
>DAOVTB010000251.1 GCA_030633305.1 Candidatus Muiribacteriota bacterium | reverse complement strand
TTCGACTGGACTGCAAAACAGGAAATTTATCCAATATTTACAAGTGAGTATATCAAACTGGTAAAAGACTGGATTGATGTAAAACTTTTTGTAAAGAAAAATATGGTAATTATTAAAAATAATGGCCATCTAAAATGTATTCGAGTTATGAAAAAGAAAAACTGGAAATACATCGATCAGGAAAAATCCAAAAACATTTTCGGATTTAATGAAAATGATAATTACTTCGATATTTTCCTGAATAATCAGAAGTATCATGAAGTATGTTTTTTACCAAAAAAAATTCAAAATGATATTGTGATTTCCCATGCAACTCATCCAGGGAAATATATCTGGAAAGATAGAAGATTAAAACTTCTGAAGTTTGAAGGATTTGGGAAATT
This sequence comes from Candidatus Muiribacteriota bacterium, assembly GCA_030633305.1. Taxonomy (GTDB): domain Bacteria; phylum Muiribacteriota; class DAOVTB01; order DAOVTB01; family DAOVTB01; genus DAOVTB01. The sequence goes on along the minus strand of DAOVTB010000251.1, from coordinate 5,605 downwards.
CAAACTTGAATTATCCGAACTAAATACCAAAAAAAATTATCAGATTACAATCCTTGATCACAAAGAAAAAATTATAAAGAAAATAGACGTAAAGCATTTATCTAAAACAAAATTAGAATCTGATTTATGGCAAACCTTATTAATAAAGATTGAAACAGGATCCTAAAGTATCTAGCGCAAAAGAAGTAAACAGCAAAACAAAACCTTCATTTAAAGCTTTTATAATTATCTTTTTTCGAAGGTTAATACTGTATACATACTCTATTATAAATATAGGACAGGATAAATTCCCTATTTTTTTAAAATTTTCCAGAATACTTTTTGTATGTTCTTCATCCTGAATTACTCCATTTTCTGCAAAAAGATTTTCTATCCCAATTCCATCAATAACATTCCTGTATTTTTCATATTGAAGTAACTGTGATCCGTTCTGAGGGATAATCAAAAATTTCGGATTTTTTCTTCGGGAATAGTAAGCAATCTTTCTAACCCAGTTGACCATATCAAGACGATAACAGTTGCCGGTAGAAGGATTTCTAGCATAATCAATATATTTCCCATTTCGTTCTTCATAAAACTCAAAGGCATCAACAATATCAAGATAAACCCCGTCAAACCCCTGTAATATTATTTCATCAAGATAACTCAAAATCAATTTCTGCCATCTTTTATCCCAGTATTTCACTTTATAATTTCCAGACCATTCAGAATTTTCAGCATTTATAAATGAATAATTTTTGAACTTTTCCCAGTAATTTCTATAATTTTCCGCTTCACCAATAGAGAGATATGCAACCACTTTTCTGCCAGGTCTCCCCCGTTTAATCTTACTTATTTCGTGTTTTTTCCATTTCCCAGACTTACTTCCATATAGTGAATAATCGATTATAACAAGATCTCGCCTGCAATTTGCAATTGCCTCTACAATATCTGATCGTCTCTTTCCAAGTTTTTCAGCCTGCAGAATATAAGCTAATGAATTAAGTGAATAATTTCTCGCAAACAGAATTGTTCCGGAAAAAATAGAAACTGCGATTAACATTATTCCAAATTTGAACAATTTATTCATGACTCTTTTTCAACAACTTCTCATATACTTTAAGATATGATTCATTGACCTGCTCCAGACGATACTTATTTTCAATTCTATTGATACCATTTGCAGACATTTCCCGCGCTAAATCAGGATTTTGAAGTATTGTAACACATTTTTCAGCAATATCCACCGGATCTTTAGACTCAGCAATCAAACCTGCATCTGTTTTTTCAGAAAACTTTAAAGGCTCTTCACACAGCATTTCACCACAAGCGCCAACATTTGTAGCAACAATCGGTATTCCTAACGCCATTCCTTCAAGAAGTGCCAATGGCATTGCTTCTCTTTTTGAGGTCAGCAATAAAACATCAATCATCTGATAGTATTTTTCAACATCAGATTCTCCAGTAAAGATAATATTTTTTTCCAGATTCAAACTACATACCAGTTCCTGGCATTCCTGATAATAATTTTTCTGCTCTTCTTCTAAAGGCCCAATAATAAAAGCTTTTAAGTCTGGAAAACTGTTCCTGACAAGATCAACTACCCTGATGTACGTCTTTATATCCTTTACAGGGTCAATTCTTGCTACCAATCCGATACTATATGATTTTTCATTAGATTCAGGTTTTCTTTTCTCATCTATTTTATTATTATTAACACCATTTGGGATTATTTTTATTTTTTCCTCGAGTGCACCGTAATCAATTTGAATATTCCTGTTACCGGAATACAGGGTTACTATTTGATCAACATTATCATACTGCCAACTAGTCATCAATTTGAAATAATCTATCCACATATTTTTTAGATATGGTTTTTTTAGCCAGGATGAATTTTCAAATTCAAACATCCGTTCATGAACATATATTCCATGCTCAGTTATCAATGATGGTCTATCTGTAATAGCGGAGTGAATGCAAGTTAATAGACCCGCAAAACCTGTTGAAAAAGAATGGTATAAATCAGCATCTGGTAATTTCTTTTGGAGAATAATAGTCCTTGCAGTTATAAAAAAAATATTTAAAAAATTATAATAAAAACTTAAAAAACCATTTTTTTCATTAAATTTATTATAATATTCAGTAATAAAATTATAGCCTTCTTCTGTTTTAAAAATATCTGCAAAAAAACAAGCTCCGTACTCACTTATTGTATCTAATAGTAATCTTAGTGTGTCATTATCAGAGAACAATTTTTTTGAATCCAGAAACGTATTAATCAGACATTTATATATTTTTCTCTTTTTTGCATTTTCAATCGTCATAACTGAAGCATTTTTTATTTCAGAAAAGTCAAATAGATCAAAGGATTTAAACTCTACAACATTCTCCGGTAGTTTGTATTTAATATCTTTTTCAGTTTTATTACCTGCAGTCAACGCAACAATCGAGAACGTGTATTCCTTATCAAAAGACTGTAAAAATTGCTGAGTCCAGGAAGAAACGCCGCCAGTTACATATGGATAGCTTCCTTCTATTATCAGACAGATATCTGATTTTTTTTTATGTTTTTTTGTCATATTCAATAAAACATCCATACAAATTTATTGCAATAATTCATCTTTATGTATCCATACAACTGACATATCAAGTGCTTTTAACCTGGTGTCCTCTGAGTCCAATTGTGAAATATCTGCATAATCAACTGCAAAAATAAACTTATTGTCATGAGAAAGGATTTTAACCCAGCTATCTCTCCATTTAATTTCATCAAGATTCAGATGTCGCCAGGAATTTTCATTTCTATTGAAAAAAAAGCCTTCCATCATCACTCCATCAATGATGTGATTGATCCTATCATAAATAATGAATCCCCGATTTATATACAGATGATTTTCAGTATTTTTTCGTATATAGTTAAAAATTTCATCTATTCTTTTTTCAATTCCTGTATTCTTTTTCAAAAGTGATTCAACTCCATCCACATTATCAATAAAATAATTTTTGAATCCAAGCGATTTTGCAAATTCCACAGTATTTACTATTACTTTCCACCATTCTGGCCTGGTGATATCAACCAGAAATGAATTCCATTTCTGATTTTTTTTCAATAGCATATCTTTAGGAAGGTCTGAAAAATATTGTGAATTTTCATTTATTTCGGTCAGTGAAATATAAGCCACAGCTTTTCTAATATCTCCTGAAATTTCTGCAAAAGGAGATATAAAATATAAATCATAATCATCTGTAATTTTTATAGCTTCACTGTAATTTATATCAAATTTAAGCCTTTTTTTCCTTTTAGACATAAATTCATCTATCATATTTCTAAAAATCATTTGATACATCCTTGAATATCAGATAATCCCAACTCTCCATTCTCTTTCTCACTATGACTCCTGAAACCATCGATATTATAAGGCATCCAAAACAAAAGCCTGCACCAAAATATTCATTAGAACCGTAATTTAACATGAATATACTTAAACCAAGGTTTATGAAAAAAAGTAGTATGCAACAATACAATAAGGACATATCAGAATCCAGATAATGAAACATTATAAAGTCTATTGAAAAAACCAGCAAAAAATAGAATCCAATAATAATATAATGATCAGGTTTTATTACATCATTTATATATGGCTTTATCAAATGCAAAATAAAATATCCAAACGCAGTCATCAAAGGACCATAAAACAGGATAACAGACTTCATAATTTTCTTGTAACCATCAATCATTTCAGTCTTTTTCTGCAAAATTTCAGACAATGGATAATTATCAAGAATCAAAGTAGTAAAACTTTTATAAGGTAATGATATATGTCTATTAATTTGAAAGAAAACAAAAATGTAGGAAAGTGAAAATATTGTTAAAGTGGAAAAAAAGCTGATATCATAAATAGAATTTGAAAAATACCAGAAAAAAAATTTTCCTGTAAGCAAACCTGTTGCAAACACAAAAAAAATTATAGAAGGCAAATAAATGTCCTTTCTGCCTAGAGATTTATAAAGTTTCCATAATTTACTGTATTCCTCTGACTTCATAATCAATACTGATTGAAAAACAACAATTACGAATATAATCATAATAAGTAAACCAACAATAGTTTCAAAAGATCGATACGGCCATGTAAGATAAAAAAGCAGGATACCTGTAATATAAACAAAAAGCTGTAGTTTGAATATTATTATTTCTTTATGCAAAAGTGCCAGAAGGTGGTTCGTTATCCATGAAGCAGTTATCAAAGAACATAAAAATGAATATGCTATGCATAACTTAAGGGGTTGAGAAGAAAAAATGAGGATAAGAATCATATTCAGGATAAAAGAACCTAGAACACTATATTTTAAGGAACCAGCCAGTACAGTGTGTCCGGGCCGAAGTATAAATGACGATTGCTGCGACGCAAGAGACCTGAGGATCAAAAAATTTAATGGAGCACTACAAAGTATTGAAAACATTACAGCACATCCGAAAAAATTGTAAAACTTAATTTCTCTATATCCCGCGAAATAGAAACTCCACGCAAGAATCAGGGAAAATACAACCGTTGGCCACCAGCTTCTCACTATGTTCAAAGCACTTTCAGGAACCTTGTAATTTTCCTCGGAAATATTCAAAGGCCGGGTATTGGGTTCAAAATAAAAATGTATTCCTGCCAATTAACATTCTCCCTGCAAGTGCAGTTTTAAATTTCAAAATTCACTCATTCAATATCTGGATTACGGAAATTCCCAACCATTTACCCATGTTCCAAAGAAATACAATACATCTCTTTCAATATCTGTTCTTACATTCAATAATTTCCACCTCAAACGTGTGACACAAATGACTTTAATACGATCCCCTTTACGGTTCTTATAAAAATCATGTTTCTTCAACTGTTTAGGCTCCAAGACAGTTGCCATAAAAGTATATCCTTCTTTCCACGGCGGATTGGAAATCGGCGTATCCGGAAGGATTCCAAGTTGTCTTTCCGCTTGTACAAGGTCTACATCCTGTCTTACCCTAGCCAATTCTCCGGTTCTCAAGTTATGAAATTCAAAAAATCCATCACCGGAATTACGAATAAGAAGTGATGTTGCCAGTTGATAGAAAAAACTATTTTTACACACTCGATCAAGTTTAACGGGATCAGTAATCATAGCTTTAAAGTATCCACCAACATGGATTTTTGACAAAACCTTCCCTATCGGCCTGACTCCTACTGCTTCACAGAAGCTTACTACTTCATTCTTATAAAGAGATTCATAGTTATATTTGTTTTCAAATTCACCATATTCATTCAAAATTCTGGAATCAAACAAATCCTCTGAGAAAAGTAAAATGCTTGAAAGAATCATAAAAAATAATATAATTACAATCTTCATTTCCTGATTTCCAGTATTTTAAACAGAAAGGCATATTCAAATGCAATCTCTTTAAGATAATCATATCTTCCAGATGCTCCGCCATGACCAGCACCCATGTTTGTTTTAAGTAAAAGTATGTTACTGTCTGTTTTATTGTATCTAAGTTTTGCAACCATTTTTGCTGGCTCCCAGTATTGAACCCGGGGATCATTTAACCCGGCAGTAACGAGAATATTTGGATAGTTCTTAGCAATAACATTGTCATATGGTGAAT
>DAOVTB010000333.1 GCA_030633305.1 Candidatus Muiribacteriota bacterium | reverse complement strand
AGTCTTTTTGCTTTACTTATGTCCAGATGGTCAAAAATTTCATGTCCTTCATCAAATTTTTTATCAAAATCAATAGTTTTCATATAATTGCTATTGGTAAACTGAAATCCCTACAGGTCGGAAAATAAAAATCCCTATTTAAAGGTAAAAAAAAAGCCTTTTGCCAGCCGATGAAAACATCAAAAAGGCAAAAGACCACAATGATCAAATTTATTATGTACAAAAAAATCCAAAATTTCAAGAAAAATGGTTTAACAAGAGCAGAAATAGTTCGCCAAACAGGCCGAGATGCAAAGACTGTAAGAAAGTATTACGACATGTCTCCAGAGGAATATGCAGCTTATGTAACTGAAACTAGCAACCGTGAAAAGAATTTTAATTCATTTAAAGATGAGATCTTAAAAGTTTATGAAGCTAACGGTGATCGAGTACTCATAAAATCAGCAGTATATGATTATTTAGAGGAGCTTTTTGGTGATTTACCAGGAACTGAACGAACATTGTGTAATTTCATAGAACACCTGATTGAGACGGAACAACTTGTTTTAACAAAGAATCATAGAACCTATACACCAGTCGAACAACTGCCTTTTGGTCAGCAATTACAAGTTGATTTTGGAGAAGTCAGAACATTATGCAAGAAAAAAGTACACATATTTGCAGCAGTTTTATCTGCAAGCAGATTCAAATACTGTGCAGTTCAGGATCATCCTTTCAAAACAGAGGAAGTTATCCAGCATTTGCTGGATTGCTTCCTTTTTATTGGTGGAATGCCTAAGGAACTGGTTATCGATCAGGACAGAACTATGGTAACAAAAGAAAACTACGGAGATATTATCTATACAGCTAAGTTTCAGGATTTTATCAATGAAATGGGTTTAAATATGTATGTCTGCAGAAAATCTGATCCTGAAAGCAAGGGAAAAGTAGAAAACATGATTAAGTTTGTTAAACAGAACTTTTTCAGTGTAAGGCAGTTTGAAAATTTTGAGGAGATTTCAGAAAGACTGCATAACTGGCTTATTAGAAGAGCAAATGGGAAAATATCAATAGCAACAAGAAGGATTCCAGCAGAAATGATCAAGCATGAAAGAAACCATTTAAGGCCAGTTAAGAATTCAATACATCAGAAAGATAATTTTATAGCAAGAGAAGATCGAAAAGTTGATGAAAGCGGTTTTATTTTGGTAAACACAACCAAATATGAATTGCCTGAGCTTTATCAGAATAGAGAAGTGGAAATATATACCACTGACTTTAAATTGCTCGTATATAATAAAAATAATGGTGATCTGGTAATAGAACATAATATCAGTCCAATTCCTGGAAAAACTGTATATGCAAAAAAAGTATGTAAAAAATGGCGCAGGCGTAAAGAAGAACTAAGCAATGAATTAAAAAGTTGGATTTCCAATGATTGCTGGTCTGAATTTATTGATATTTGCTTCAACAAATACAAGCGTTATTTCAGAGATCAGCATAGCTGTGCTAAAAAATACTTGAAAGAAAATATTAACCATCCTGAATTTATTGAAGCACTTGAGTATTGCGTTGCAAACGATATTTACAGCATGTCCTGCCTGAAAGATACCTATAATTACTACAAAAACAGGAAAATCCCTGATTATACTATTTCTGATAAACATAAAATCAAGCCATTACTTAAAAGAAAAAATGCTTCTTACTATTTGAAGGTTGATAAACGAAATATTGCTTCATATAATCAGTTTCTAAAGGAGGCTGCATCATGAATAATACTTATAAACAGACGCTGCACTTGCTTTCTGGTTTGAAGTTACAAGGAATCACAAAAAAGATAGATGAAGAAATTAATGAAGCTGAATCCAGAAAGATTTCATATCTAAGTTTTTTGAATAGTATTCTTAATGTTGAAATTGATTATAGGAGTGATAGAAGACTTCAAAGAAATCTTACTGGAGCACATTTTCCGGTAATAAAAGAATTAAAGAATTTCACTTTTGGAAAGCTTAAAGGTATTACTAAATCTGATGTAACAAACCTCATGGACTGTCGCTGGTTGGACAACCATGAGAACATTCTTTTCTTTGGCCCGCCGGGTCTTGGTAAAACCCATCTTTCCATTGGTCTTGGAATGCATGCTATAAAAAAAGGTTACACAGTATGTTTTGAAAGAATATCCAATCTCTTCAAACTTCTTAAAAATATGAATATACAAAGAAGATCCATGTTCAGAATAAACAGGATCATGAAATCTGATCTAGTTATTTTTGACGAGATTGGTTATACACCTATTGAAAAAAGAGAAGCTAATCTGTTCTTTTCTCTCGTAAGTGAACTCTATGAAAAATCATCTATCATAATCACTTCTAACAAAAGCTTTGATGACTGGGCTGAGATGATGGGTGATGAAGTTATGACCGTTGCTCTTCTTGACCGACTGCTGCACCACTCACAGTTCTTCAACCTTTCAGGCGAATCGTTTAGATTAAAGAATAAAAATAAAAAAAAGGAGGGAAATTGATCATTTTTTTTTGCTCTATGATAGGGAATTTTATTTTCCGAGTAATAGGGATTTCTGCTTGCAATTTACATATCTCCGAAGGTTATCAAATTGATCACGAATTTACGACAAATGATGGTTATGATGCAGCAGTTATTAAGAATAAGGTAAAATATCTACTTGTAGACCGAAAATGGTATGGTACAATTGGCGAATTACAAATCATTCAACTGATAACAGATATT
>DAOVTB010000209.1 GCA_030633305.1 Candidatus Muiribacteriota bacterium | reverse complement strand
TATAAATTTATTAAAAAAGGACATAAGTTTACAGTGAAATTACCTGTTGCGATAATTGGCGTGCTGGGAACTGAATTTGATATAGAAGTGAAAAAAGACAAGTCATGTTCAGTTAAAATGAAAAGTGGGATTATTTCTTTAAAGACCAGAAAAGGGAAGAGTAAAGTCAGCAAGAATGAAATAGCTTATATTTCCATGGATGGCGATGTAAAGATAAAAAAAATAGCATCACTACCATTAATACTACCATTTAGACTTCAAAAAAAAGAACCAGTTAAGGAAGACGTAATTGAAGATAATATAAAAGATGAAGTTGAACAGCCCGTAGAAGAGGTCAAAACTTCAGGTGCAAAGTCAAAATTTGTTGGCTTTGAGATGATAGGTGACCTTGATCGTGATGGAAAGATCACCAGTTTTGATGCTGGAATATTGAGTAAATATTTACAGAAAAATGTCGAGGATTTAACCGCTCTTCAGAAAAGACTATCTGATGTTGATGGTAATGGAAAAATAGATACTAATGACCAGTTTAAGCTGCAGATTTATCTAGATTACAAGATTGATCTTAATTCTGATGGGAAATTGGACCAGAATGATGTCCAGATCCTCAAAGAGGTTGTAAAGTATCAGGAAAACAAAAAACCTTGTGATATAAACCTTGATGGTAAGATTGATGTATGTGACATCAATGAATTGAAAATGATTGTTGAGCAGCTGAAAGGTTGTTCTATAGGGGAGAGGAAGTAAACAATACTGTTTTATTTCTTCCTGTATCTTTAGCTTTATAGAGAGCTAAATCTGCCTGTTTGATCATTTCTTCAAATGAAGTGGCAGGTGTTTCACAATTAAAAGAACTTACTCCCAGGCTGATGGTGACGCTTAATTCATTCGCTCCGTATTTTGTTGTATCTTCAATACGTTTTCTGATTCTTTCGGCAAGGATCATTGCTCCTTCCTGATCTGTTTCAGGAAGTATTATTGCGAATTCTTCACCACCATATCTTGCAGGAAGATCAGTTTCACGAGCTGAGTCATGGACTATTTTTGCAACACCTGATAATACGAGGTCGCCAATCTGATGACCATAGGTATCGTTAAAGTTCTTGAAATGATCAATGTCTGTCATAATCAGAGAAAGCTCTCCGCCATATCGCTGGACTCGACCAAATTCCTGATTCAATCTGGCATCAAAATAACGCCGAACGTATAATTCGGTTAAACCATCAAAAACAGCTAATTTGTATAATTTTGCATTTTGTATTGTCATGGCTACCTGATTGGCTATAGTCTGCATGAGGTTTAGGTCATCTGAACTAAATCCTTTTTGTGAGTTTACAAGGTTGATTACACCAGTAGCTTTGTTTTTTATTACAAGGGGTACACAAAGAATCGAGTTAATGTTTTTTTCACGATTAAGTTTAATACTCTTAAAATCACTGTCATCAGCACCTTCATTAGTAAAATAGGCTTCACAGTCTGAGACTACTTTTCCTGCAATTCCTTCTCCTAATTGAAGCTGAATGGTATCAGAATTTGAATGATTACCAATGACAAAAGAAGTTTCCAGTAAATTTGTATCCTCATTCAAGAGCATTATTGATGCTCTTTCACATTCAAGAATAGTCAGTGTTTTAGATAGGACAATCTCAAAGATGGAATCCATTTCCATGGTTACATTCAGACAGTTACTTGTCTCATAAAGAGCAGTGATTTCCCTGACTTTTCGATCAAGAGAGCGATTACTGGTGGAAAGAGCTATATTTGTAAGAAGCAGTTTAATAAACATCTGATAAAAACGTACAAGTACATAGGAAATTATAAAAAGTGTAATGAAAGGTACAATTTCAATTATCAAGCTGAAATTGTTGAAAATAAACTGACCAATAATTACATAAATGACTGGGAGAGTAATCATGAAAATAAGATCTTTTAATCCAGGGTCAGAAATCGACAACATGAAGGCAAGGAATAAACCAAATATAAACATGAAAACAATAATTGTTATTGAAGATGTACGATGCAGGAAATTGTTCTCTAATATATTTTTGATGATGCTGGCATGAATTTCTACACCTGGCATAAGTTGAAAAGGGGTGAGTTTGATATCCTGAAGAACAGATGCCGATGAACCTATGATAACAATTTTATCCTTAAAAGCCCCATTGATGAAATCTTTACTGTAAACAGATGAAAACTGGTAGTTTTCAAAAAGTCCACTTGATGTAGGACCTGGATAGTTAACTATATAAATATTTTTTTCAATTAGTTCAGGAATATTGAGATCATATCCTAAGAAGTTAAATGATTTAGAACTTTTTTTCAGATAGCGGGTTGTATATAATGGAATATCAATTTTTCCAAATGTCATAGAAGAATCATTATATTTTATATTATTGTCTTTAATTTTTAAAAACTTTGCAGCTAAAGCAAGTGGAAGTGACAGGTATTTTTTATTGTCACATGTACGGAATATATCGACTTTTCTGACTATGCCGTCAGTATTGATTCGTTCAAAATCAACATTAATATATCCCTGACCATAAACATATTTTTTAATTTCATCTAAGCCTTCTTCGACGCTCAGGACTGTTTTAATTTCTCCATCAAAGACCTGCTGATATGTAAACATGACTGCAGTTATAACATTTTTAGCAGTTTTGATTGCAAGTGAAAGCGCTGCATCACTTTCTGGATCAGTTGGGTAGAGGAAAAGAAGATCAAAACCAATTGAATTAACTCCATCTTTAGTCAATATATCAATTAATTCGGCATGCTTTTTTCTTGACCATGGCCACTGTCCCAGTGTACTCAGGCAATCGTCTGAAATACTTATTACAACAATTTTTGGATTGGGCTTTAAGTTTTTTCTCTGCCTGAACCTGAAGTCGAGAGTTTTAATTTCAAGAGGTTCGAAAATTCCCAGGAAAAAAAAAACTGCAATAATAGTAGTCACTGTGATGACTATTATTGATTCGCGTTTAAATAGATTTTTAATAAAAAATTTCACTATTGCCCGATATTATAGATATTTGATATAATCGCTATTATATCAGCTTTTAATAAATTGGGCAAAAATGAGTGTTGTTATTTTGTATTCAAAACGCATATCTGATAGAATCAGAAAAAATAAAATTTATTATTGGAGATAGAAATGAAAGATACCTGGAAAGAAATAAAAAAACCAAATGTTGAAAAACAACCAAAAGAGATTGTAATGCATGATGAAAAGTGGATAGATAATTATTTTTGGTTGAGGAATAGGGATGATGAAAAGGTTATCACTTATCTGGAAGATGAAAATAATTATGTATCTGATGTGTTGAAAGACACTAAAGATCTTCAGGCGAAACTATTTGATGAAATGGTATCAAGAATGAAGGAAGATGATATTTCAGTCCCTGAAAAAATAGATGAATACTATTATTACTCTACAACTGAAAAAGGGAAGCAGTATCCGTGTTTTTGCAGAAAAAAAGGTCACCTTGAAGCTGATGAAGAAATAATTCTGGATTTGAATGTTATTGCCAAGGGGCATACCTTTATGGAAATAGGCAATATCAAGATCAGTCCGGATCATAAACTTCTAGCGTATTCTGTAGATGTTTCAGGTGATGAAGTATTCACAATGTTTATTAAAGATCTGTCCAGCGGAGAACTTCTAAAAGATGAAATTCCAAATACTTATTATGGAGCAGAATGGTCAGCTGACAGTAAAGTCTTGTTTTATATAATTCTGGATGATAGTAAGAGACCTTGCAGTTTATATCGCCATGTATTAGGAACCAGTGCTTCAAAAGATGAACTTGTTTTTTTTGAAAAAGATGAAGTTTTTCATCTTTTTATATCAAAGACTTCAAGTAAAAAATATCTGGAGCTTATTTTAGCAAGCCAGGTTACTACTGAAGTACATCTTCTTGATTCACATGATCCAATGGGTAAGTTTGAAGTCGTTTTTGAAAGAAAAAATATGGTGGAATATGATGTTTCACATCACGAAGATCATCTATACATTAGAACAAATGAAGATGCATTGAATTTTCGTATTTTCACAGTTCCACTCAAAGCGCGCGCTAAAGAGAATTCAGAAGAATTCCAGGCTCATAATCAGGATGTAATGATAGAGGGATTACAAATATTTAAAAATCATTTTATTATATTTGAAAGAGAAAATGGTCTTCCAAAAATAAAAATATTTGATCCTGTTAATCAGAAAGCCAATTATATAGAAATGGAAGAACCGGTTTACATGTGCTGGCCCGAAGGGAATTCCGATTTTAATTCTGAAACATTCAGATATGGTTATACATCTCTTGTAACGCCAAAAACAGTTTACGATTATGATTTTAAAACTGGAAAAAAGGAATTGAAAAAACAAAAGGAAGTCCCTGGAGGATATAAATCTGTAGATTATGTGACTGAAAGAAAATATGCTCCTGGACATGATGGTGTTATGATTCCAATTTCACTGGTTTATAAAAGGTCATCAAAAATTGATAAAAATACTCCATTGTATCTTTATGCTTACGGCTCTTATGGCTTTTCTACAGATCCAACTTTTTCAACAGTGAGATTGAGTCTTTTAGATAGAGGATTTGTATTTGCTATTGCCCATATCAGGGGAGGAAGCGATCTTGGAAGGCAGTGGTATGAAGATGGGAAATTTTTAAAGAAGATGAATACTTTTCATGATTTTATTTCATGCGGAGAACATCTTATCAAGGAAGGTTATACTTCAAAAGAAAGATTAGTTTGTAATGGTGGTAGTGCGGGCGGACTTTTGATGGGTGCTGTTGCTAATCTCAGACCTGATCTTTTTAAAGCAGTTATGGCCGATGTTCCTTTTGTAGATGTAATCAATACTATGTCAGATCCAACGATTCCATTGACTGTTATTGAGTACGAGGAATGGGGAAATCCTGCAGACAAAGAATATTTTGACTATATGAAATCTTATTCTCCTTATGATAATGTAGAAGCTAAAGATTATCCAAATATGCTTGTAGTCGCTGGATTGAATGACCCACGTGTACAATACTGGGAACCAGCAAAATGGGTTGCAAAACTTCGAGAACTAAAAACAAATGATAATATGTTGCTTTTAAAAACACATATGAGTGAAGGACATGGTGGAGCATCTGGACGATATGATTATCTGAAGGAAGAAGCTTTCCAATATGCTTTTCTTTTAAAAGCACTCGATATGCTGTAAAAAAGATTCTCGCGCAGAGAACGCGGAGGTCGCAGAGAAAAAAGAAAAAATTAACCATGAAGGAAAGAGGACAAAATAGTTAAATTAAATGTTTGGTGCCATTGGACTTTAATTTATATGGCGACAGAATGTGGGATAAATTCATAGTGCTTTGGCACCTTATACCCATACCAGGATTACGAAAATAAGGAAAAAAATGAAAAAAATAACGTACCCAAAAGCCCACCGAGGAAATGTCAGTGATAATTTTCATGGAACAATTGTAAAAGATCCGTACAGATGGCTTGAAGATGAAAATGATGAAAACACTGTAAAATGGCTTTCTGAACAGGAAAATTTAACTGTTGATTTTCTCAATCAGTATTCTGAAAAAGTTGAAATAACTGCCAGGTTAAAAGAACTTTATGATTATACGAGATACGGTATTTTTTCAAAACACGGGGGTCGGTATTTTTATTCAAAAAATGATGGTCTTCAGGCTCAGGCCGTAATGTATATGAAAAAGACTATGGACGGTGAACCAGAGATAATATTGGATCCAAATAAATGGAGCGATGATGGAACTGTAACCTATTCGAGCTCTTATGTGACAGAAGATGGAAAGACAATAGCCTATTGTCTTTCAGAATCTGGAAGCGATAAAAACTCAATAAAAATAAAAGATATAGATACAGGTAAGATTTATGATGAAGAACTCCTTTGGTGTAAATTTTCAGGAGTTGCCTGGAAACATGATAATTCGGGTTTTTTCTATAATAGATATCCAGAACCTGGCACAGTTGCAGTAGAAGATGAATGTAATTACTGTAAAATATTTTGGCATAGCCTTAATACAGACCAGAGTGAAGATACTCTAATTTATGAAGTCCCAGAAGATAAAGAAGTCGGTCTTTTTCCATGGATTACAGATGATGGTAAATTTCTGATCCTAATGTCATATAAAGGAACTGAAAGTAAGAACAGGATTTTCATAAAAGAGTTTGATGTTGACAATGAATTTGTCAGTGTAATCGATGAATTTAAGGCTGAATATATTCCAATCGGAAATGAAGGTAGAAAATTTTATTTTAAAACTACTGAAAATTCACCTAAAGGAAAGGTTATTGAAATTGATATTGACCGAATTGATTTATCAAACAGCAAAATTGTAATTACTGAACACGAATCTGATGTAATCGAACAGATTACATATGCTGGTGGTAAGTTCATTGCTTCTTATCTTCATGATGCCCAAAATATAATAAGAACTTTTGATTCTGATGGGAAATACCAATCAGATATAAAATTACCAGGGAAGGGATCTGTATTTGGTTTGTCGACAAGTCAATTTGATAATGAACTGTTTTTTGGATACACATCATTTTTTCAGCCTCTTATGATAATCAGGTATGACATCAAAAAGGATCAATCAGAAAATTTAATTGTTCCTGAATGTAATTTTGATCCCGGTGATTACAAATCTGAACAAATCTTTTTTGAATCAAAAGACGGAACAAAAATACCGATGTTTATATCTGCCAAAAGAGGGACACTCCTTAATGGAAAGAATCCTGCGATTCTATATGGATATGGTGGATTTGATATTTCATTGAAACCTTCTTTCTCAGTCTTTCAGATGTACTGGCTGGAATCAGGCGGAATTTGGGCAACAGCAAACCTTCGCGGTGGTGGAGAATACGGAGAAAAATGGCATAATGCGGGTATACTTGAAAAGAAGCAGAATGTTTTTGATGATTTCATAGCAGCTGGTGAATATCTTGTTGAAGAGGAATATACTTCAAAAAACAAGCTGGCGATATCTGGTGGAAGTAATGGTGGTTTACTTGTAAGTGCATGCATGGTTCAGCGCCCTGATCTTTATGGTGCGGTTCTTTGTGGTGTTCCAGTAATTGATATGCTTCGATTCCATAAATTTACAGTAGGTAGATTCTGGATTTGTGAATATGGTAATGCAGAGAAAAATAGTGATCATTTTAAATTCATGTACAAATATTCTCCGTTGCATAATGTATCATCAGAAGAAAATTATCCATCTATAATGATACTTACTGCTGATCATGATGACCGTGTTTCTCCTGCTCATGCATTCAAATTTGCAGCCGAACTTCAGAATTCTGATTCCAGACAGAATCCAATTTTACTTCGTGTTGATCGTAAAGCTGGTCATGGACACGGAAAACCTTTGATGAAATACATTGATGAAGCAACGGATAAGATTGCTTTTTTGAATATGGTTTTGAGATAAGATTAAAGTTTATTTTGTGCTTGGGATATTATATTCCACTATTACACTATTATATTATTGCGTTACGTTACTTTTTAGTAACATTAATTTGTTGACAATCACATGTGAATTCTATATATTATACTCTAAGTTTCAATTACTTATTTAATAGGTAAATTGTGCCTGATCTCAGGTAAAGAAAAAAAAGGAAATTGAGGTAGCACATGAGTAACAATCTGGAAATGGGAATCAAACAGCTCTGTCAGGATTGTGGAAATACCCGCGATCGTCTGATGGACATTGTAACTGCGGTTCAGGGAAAATACGGTCATGTTTCAGCTGAAGCGATGAAAATTATTGCAGATACAGTATCTGCACATCGTGTTGAAGTTGAAAGTGTAGTATCTTTCTATTCGTTTCTCTCCGAGAAGCCGAAAGGTTCAGTAGTTATCCGTCTTTGT
>DAOVTB010000103.1 GCA_030633305.1 Candidatus Muiribacteriota bacterium | reverse complement strand
TTTTGTAATTGGGGATATTTCTTCAAGGAAATTATCTTCTGTCTTGAAAAAAACATCTATTGAAATTGGACGTGAGATTAATTACACTGTTTTTAGTAAGGCTGATTACTTGCAGAGAATTAATAGCAAAGAGCATTTTATTTCCAGCATTGTAGATTCTCCGAAACTGATGCTGATTGGAAAAGAAGATGAGTTTAGAAAACTGGGTTAAAATAGGCTGGGCAAATGAGTTGATGTCATCCAAGGATGAGATAATGAATTTGTTGAATATTGTAAACCGTGATCTAAAGGATGCAGAGGCAGATATCAGCCCAGACTGGAAGTTTGGGATTGCATATAATGCTGTCTTAAAGCTTTGTACGGTGCTAGTTCGTGCAAATGATATTCGTGTAGAGCGAAACTCCCATCATTACAAAACAATCCAAGCATTCGGCATACCCAAACACGAGAAACACCATTACACATAGCCAGTTTAACAGAACGCATTCTCAGTAACATTTTAAATCAAACCTGTTACATTTCTTCTGAATAATCTTGTTGTTACTTCAATATACAAAAATTAACACATATAAAACTTCAGATGAGAGATATAATGTGTAAGATTAAGGACTATATAACTAACAGGATTTCTGGAAATCCTTGGAAACGTAGACAATCCGTAGTAGGTTTGATTGAATACTTCAGTAAAAGAAAAAAGGTGCTCCCTTTTGTGCACCTCATTAGGTTTGTTGAGCCGCTTTTGGATGATCCTGAGTATTATTTTCAAAAAGGAATAGGATGGACTTTGCGAGAGATATATAATGCTTATCCAGATAAAACATTATGCTATATAAAAAAATATTTATTGAGTATAAGTCCGATTGCATATTCCGCTGCTACAGAGAAAATAGATAAAAGGATTAAACAAAATTTTAATAAAGAAAGAAAACGTAACAGGAATTACAAAAAATCAATCAAAAAGTTTTCCCTGCCAGATACAGATCAAACCAGTTGAATGATTCAATGTGACAGGAATTTCTTCAACAGTGATTGCACTATTATCACAATCGGATTTCAAGCCTTTTAAAAGAAATAGCTCAATCCGATCATCATAAGTTTTATCAGCAAGGAACTTTTCAGTCTCGGTGAGAACCTGTTGGAAAGAAAACCAGTTGTCTTCATCAAACTTCATAAACCAGAGAGCGAATGCAAGAGAACCGAGAAAACCAGAATCATATACTTCAATAAAACAGTTATCAATTTTAGATGCATTTTTAGAAATATTTAAATCATTGAGTTTATCAATCAAATAATTTCTGAAACATTTTTTATCAGATGAGATTTTTTTAAATTTTGATTTTTCCAGTATTTTAAGTTTCATAAAAGTAAAATTGAAATTGGAATGTAGTACATTTTTTTCAACGGATTCAAGAAATAATTTTTCATCACTTATATTACTCATTTCAGCAACCCTCCATTATAGCTGATAATATCATAAATACTTGCAAGTTTCCAATGAACTAAAACCTGCGTTGTCCTGTACAAATTCAACTTTTTCATTATAATATATAGTAGATATAAAAATTATTGTGGAGATACTTTATGATAAAAAAAGATTTTCGTATTATATTTTCTTTAGTTCTGGTTTGTTTTTTGATTTCAACTGTTGTGTTAAGTGCGCTTGATGAAAGGGATACAGAAACTTGGGAAAAGAAAGCTGTAAAAATTGTAGAACAGATTCCTGATCTTGCCGCTCAAAGAGAATTATTGAATAATATCAAACTTGGAAATATTACTTCAATAGAGCAGGTTGAATCTATTGTAAAAAGATCAAATGCAGATCTTACAACTTTTATTGATGTAAATCTGGAGGGTCTTAAAGATGATGCTCTTAGAAAAGTTTTAAATGATAAGATTAAGGGGCATACTTCTCTTGGTTATAGACGTGCAAGAGCATTAATGTATGGTTCAATTGATAATCTTAATCTGGATAACGATAGAAGCATTGTTTATTGTGTTTACAGTAGAAAAACCTATAATTCTGGTGATAAAAAAAGAACCGAAAGCATTGATGAAAATTTAGTCGAGGAAGATAGTAATACAAGAAAGCGTTTTCTTATTGGTAAAGATCTTGCTTTAAGTCCAAAAGGACAGACTGATGGATTTTTAAACTGTGAACATACATGGCCTCAAAGTCTGTTCAAGAAAAAGGAACCCATGAGAAGTGATTTACACCATCTTTTTCCGACAGATTCCATTGTTAATGCAATCCGTGCTCACTATCCTTTTGGAAATAGTATTGATTCTGTCTGGCAGAAACATGGTTGTAAACTTGGAACAGACTCTGATAGGCGGCTGGTTTTTGAACCTAGGGATGACCATAAGGGTAATGTAGCCAGGGCACTATTTTATTTTTCAGTCAGATATAAATCTCCTTTACTGGATTTCGAAGAAAAAGCACTTCGGGAATGGAATAAAATAGATCCTGTTGACAATAATGAACGCAGGAGAAATGTTGAAATTGAAAAATTCCAGCATAATCGTAATCCATTTATTGATCAGCCTGAACTTGTTGATTCTATTTCAGATTTTTAATACTTAATATTTTTTACCTTGTTACATTTTTTTACATACTGCTTATATTTCAGAAATATCTTTCGCTATAATGAATGTAAGTAAATATGGTAAACGAGGAAAAAAATATGAAAAAAGTGGTTATATTGTTGGTTATGTTTTTTGGTTTCTGGGCCGCCTCACTTCATACAGTTGTCAATTACCTTCACAGTAACGGTTTTTTACATCGGCATGTGTGTTAAATGATAAAAATTCAATAAAGGTACCTTTATTTTAGTTGAAATTCAGCAAGTTATATCATAAACTGATTCATGCTTGAGTTGAGCGATATATTCGTAAATTGAAAAGGAAATAATAAGGTGCTATGCAGGAAAATAGAAAAAAATTTAAAAAACCACCGAAAAGATATCAACCCAGAGGACTTGATGTTATCTATGAGGATCATGATATTCTGGTTGTTGATAAGGTAAGCGGTCTTCTAACTATAGGTACTGATAAAGTCAAAGAAAATACAGCATATTTTCTCTTAAATAATTACATTCGAAAAGGCAATCAGAAATTAAGAAAACGGATATTTATCGTTCATCGTCTGGACAGAGATACTTCTGGTATTATTATTTTTGCTAAGAGTGAAGAGGTGAAGCGATTTCTTCAGGACAAATGGCAGGAATTCGAAAAAAAATATATGGCAATCGTTCATGGAAAATTACCCAAAAAAGAAGATCTGCTTACTTCATATCTTGCCGAAAGTAGTGTTCATAAAATGTATTCAGTCCAAGACTCAAAATCCGGTAAACTTGCAAAGACAAAATATAAAGTTTTGAATGAATCTAAAAAATACAGTCTTCTTGAAATTGATCTGCTTACAGGTAGAAAAAATCAAATCCGAGTACATCTTTCAGAACTGGGTAATCCAGTAGCTGGTGATATAAAATATGGAGAAATTACCAAGAACATTAAAAAACTTATGCTTCATGCGACATCATTAACAATTATTCATCCTCATACAAAAGAGAAGATGGTATTTGAAGCAAAAGTTCCTGCTTATTTTAAATCACTTGTAAATATTTCATCAGATAAAGATCAGTGAAACTCATTAGATTTCTGGCAGTACAATTGAATCTTTCCCGAAGGAACCTTCAAAAGATTATAAAAGAGGGAAGAGTTACTGTTAATGGTGAATTATGTGAATTTTATTCAAAAATTCTGGTAAATGGCGATAGTATAATAGTCGATAATCAGAAATTTATATTTGAAACAATTAAAAACATATATTATTTGTATTATAAACCAGAAGGTCTTGTTGTCTCTCATAATGATAAATTCAATGAGACTGTATATGAGAATCTGGAATTTTTGAAAGATAGGAAAATTCTATTTGCAGGACGACTTGATAAGGGAAGTCGTGGCCTTATGATCATAACAAGTGATGGCGAATATGTTCAAAAAATGACTTCTCCTTCAAACCATGTTGAAAAAGAATATGAAGTAACTGTGGCCGGAAAGAAATTGGAGCTAACAGATATCGATAAAATGAGAAATGGTATTCTGGATGAAGGTCAAAACCTAAAGATTAAAGAAGGTATTTTCTTAGGTTTTCATAAAGGGCTTTGCCGTTATAAAATAATACTTACACAAGGGAAAAAACGTGAAATTCGAAGGCTTTTCAGTTATTTCAACTGTGATGTAATTGATTTATTCCGAGTGAGAATTGATGAATTCCTTATAAGTGATATGAAATCAGGTGAACTTCGAGAATTCTTTATTACCTGACGTTTCCACATATGTTGTTCTACAAAGTTACATATAAAATTAGATTGTGATATCATATATAGTAATATTAAAATTACTATTGGAAGGTATCTATGGATTATCAGGAAATACTAGCCCGATTAAGGGGAATTGATGAGACAATAAGTTATCTTGATGAATTGTGTCAAAATTGGAAAATTACCAAAAAACAATTTCAACTTTCGGTATTGAAACTTAAATCTGAAAGAAAAAAAATAGTTAGTGAACTTGTACAATCCAGTAAGCTTGATAACAGGGAACAACATATTTCTGATAATCTTAGATTTCTAAAAGAACAAAGTGTTCTTAGCGATAGTCTTGTTCAAAAATTTATCAGTGAAGATCTTGGCGATGCAGTTCAAGAGAAGAAAAGTGAGATAAAAGAATCAACCATTGAAAAAAAAGAATCAGTTGTTAAAGAAATTGAACCAAAAGAGATTGTTTCTGAAAAAATTGAAAAAAGTACTAATGATGACTTTGATTTTGAATGTTCTGAATGTGGAAAAGGGATAAGAGAAACTGATGAGGTATGTCTACATTGTGGGAATATATTTGAAAGTTCAGAATCAGAAAAATCAGTTACTGAAAAATCCAAGGATTTTGAATATACAAAATCAGACCTGAGTTTTGAATATACGTCAATAAAACCAACCAATAATCTTTTAGATGTAAATCTCCAGAATAATGAAGTAGAAGAAGTTGAAATAATGGAGACTATGGATGATATGGGTACTGTTTTTGAAGAAATCGGGCCTCATACAATGATGCCTGGGACTTCGATTACTGTAAATTATGATCAGGAAGAAAAAGGCACAATATCTATGCCTGGAAGAGAATTTCTTGAAGGTTTTCTGTATGAATTCAATATCAACTGGATGCATTATCTGGGTGCTTTTCTAGTAGTAGTATCCTCGCTGTTTCTTGTTATTTCTTCCTGGAGTAATTTTGGGCCATACTTCAAATCAATAGTTTTTATATTGTACTCATTGTTTTTCACTGTACTTGGATATGTTTTTATGACCAAGATAAATATCAGAAAAACTGGTGTAACCTTTCAAATGATAGGTTACCTGATTGCGATCATAAATTTTTCTCTTCTTAATCTTTATGATTTGCCTGTGTTTGTTCTGGCGATTGCATATGTGATTCTTCTTGCTGAATCTTATTTCATAACGTTATGTTTCAATAGAAAGTATGCAAAAAATCATATTATGTCCTGCTTTCTTCTATTTTTAATACAGGCATTCTGGGTTGTTTTAGGCCAGTTTGCGATGCCTCTTTTGATGGTTGCAGTGTTGTGTTTAACCGGAAGTATTTTTTATTATGGGAAAAATATTGTCCTCAAATATGATACTGAAGAGTTAAAGAATTTCAGTATATATAATCTGTTTTTTGCGTCATTTTCGATAATATGTATAACAATTACAGGATATGCTTCTTTTCAGGAATTTCAGTTTGCTGCTCTGATGTGTTTTCTGGCTGCTCCATTTGTAATCAGCGGAATATATCTGTCGGATCTTGGAAAAAGACTTTATGAAGGAAAGACAATCGAGTTTATGTATCTTTCCAAAACTGGTATTACTGGTTATATCATTTTAACATTGGGATTTTTGTTTTCTGTAAAAGTGGCTCATTGGGATTATGGAGTACTACATATATCAACAATGCTTGCATTTGCAACTGCTTTTTTTCTTTTTTATATATCCCTGAAGCTGTTTAAGGAACTTTCATTTTTTTACTTTGCATATTTTGCATCTATAGAACTTGTTTTTTATCTTATTGTAAATAAATTTGTCATAGATTTTCAGACATTAACAAAATATCCCGTAATTGCGGGTTATATTATGATACCTATTTTTCTTTTCTGGCATCGTTATGTGACATCAGCAAAAGAATTATTGAATAAAAAGATTTATAACCACTCCAAGATGCTTTTGGCAGTCTTTGCCTGTATTACATTTCTTACAGGCTTCGCAAAACCGATCTATAACTGGCCTTTATTTGCAATTCTGGGGATTATATTCTGCAAATATGGACTTGCAAATATTTCTGAAAGGTTTACTTACTTTGGACTGGTTTCGTGCGGGTTTTCAGTTATTTATCTCAGCCAGTTTCTTGGTGGCAATAAAGAATGGCAGTTACTGGGCATTTCTATAGTATCTTTATGTTATATCCTCATTGGCTCCAAAGCTCCTTCTGAGAAATGGGAATTAAATTTTGGTAAGGTAATCAGTAATTGCAGCCTTATTTTTTCAGTGTATTTTATTCTAAGATATTTGAATCTTGCAGACATTGCTGGTTCAGGCTCTGGTGCTGCTGGAATAGGTTTTATAACGCAGTTGATATATATCGTATCATCTTTAATAAATGGTTTTGCATTTTTTAAAACGGGTTTAGTTACAAAAGAAGCAATGTTGAAAGTTATCGGATTGGTTCAATTTCCAGCCCTGGCTTTTTACTTGATTTTCATTTCAGGATTTTCTAATAAAGCATTAAATTTTAAAGTAATAATTGCGGTATTGATCTATCAGTATTTTCTGATATTTTATTCTGCTTATTTTTACAGGAAGGAATTAGAATCAGGTAAGGATATTTCCCAAAGTGTAAACTACAGTATTCTTATAAACAGTCTTTTTCACATTGTGATAGCCATGTTTCTGGGATATGGTATATGGCTGATTCCTTCATTTCTACCAGGATTATTGTTAAGTTATTATTGTTGCAAGTATAAAAGCATTATTTATTCAACATCTTTTTATGTCTGCCTCTGGGTTGCGTCAATAATAAGTTTTACAACAGAATGGAGTTATACTGCAATATTTTTAAAAGGTGTAATAACTCCATTTCTACCTCTTATGGCTCTGTTATGGTTTGGGCTTTCAAGAACTGTTGAAGGGGATACTAGAAGTGCATTTGTTAAGGTTGCTAATTCTATTCTGTCATTGACTGTAGTATTTATTGTTCTGGGAGTCGTTAATATTTCAATAGATCGTGCATTTGATGTCAGGTTGTTTAAATATCTTCTTGCTGGTTCTATACTGCAATACTTTTTTCTTTTCTATATTCTTGTTTATACACCTAAAAAGGATCTTATGCTGGAAGTCGAGTATTCTGGAAAAATATATGCATTCAGTGGTCTGTTTTTTATTGCTGATGTACTATTTCATATGATGTATCAAGCATCAAAAGTTCCCGGTGGAACTGCGAACTGTTACAAAATGGCTGTTGTAGCTTATGTAGTGTTTATATTTGGACTAGTTTTCAAATATGTATTTAAGAAATGTCATAATGACGATATCCGCGAGTATTTTGTACAGGCTTTCTTTTTCTACTCGGTGATATTTTCAGTTTTAGCAGTTTTTATTTCCTCATTAAGTACAGCCCTTTTAACCATATTAGTAGCTCCAATACCTTTATTGATAACTTATTTCTCGATGTATGAAAAGAAAGTTGTTGAGTATATCTTTCTTTTCATATTTGATGCGTTGATGACTATCTGGATTTTTCAGATGTTTGCTTCTCAGGGGAATATGATAAATCTTACAGAAAATGGCTTTTTTGGTGCTATTGCAGTGAATTTTCTGTTTTTTCTACTTCTACACATATGGTTTCCGGGAGCAGGTGATATTGCTGGAGAATCTCCGCATAGAAGGTTTGGGATACTAGCGGGTGTTGCGACTTGTATAGTTTCTTTAATAGCCTATATTTATTTAACTGCTAATCTATATGCCGGTCCAGGTGTATCAGCAGCAGTTAATGTCGAAAATTTGTTATTCAAATTTGCTTTTTTTAATCTTATTGCCTTTGCTGCGGCAATGTTAAGCCATTATTATTGTAATATCAGTGTAAGCAATTTATTTGCTGGCATGACTTCTTATTTTTTGACTTTCGCTGTTTCAATTCTGATATTCAAGCTCACACATATAGGTATATTGATCCATCTGATTCTATTTTCAATTTTCATGCTAAGTATCATGGCTTTTGAGAAATCCAGTTTCTTTATTCAAAAAGGATTTAAGCCACTTAATCTTGTTGCGGGCGCATGGTGTGTGTTTGCAATTGGATTGATGCTGTCAGGTAAAATTCTATTGACTGTAAACTATGCATTGGTATCAATTGTGCTTATTCTGTATGCGATGAGAAACAGAAATTCTACACATTCATATCTTGGTTATTCTGCAATGTTATACAGCTTTTTACTGTTGATATCAACTTTTGGAAGTGGTTCGAGTTCATCTTCAACTTTTTTTACACCTGGAATACAATTTTGTATAAGTTTGTTTTTCCTTACGTTGACGATAATTCTTTTTAAGTTTGTTGGAAACGGGAAGAAGTTTTCATATTACAGTTTAATTAATTTTAAATCTACTTCTGATAACAGTATCCTTGATTACATTGTACAGCCTGGACTTACGTTCAGTATTTTGGGAAATCTCATTGTAATAGCGGTCCTTCTTATTAGTTCGGCTAGTTTTCCCTATACTATTTCGATTTCAACAAAGATTTTTCTAATACTGGCTTCGTTACTGTCCTTTGCAAATTATCTTGTACTTGCTCATATCTTTGAATCTGAAACGCTTGTATGGATTGCTGAGGGAGTTCTTGCGATGTCGCTTCTTGCATTCAGGAAGTTTTTGTTTACAGGTGGTGTTCTGGGGCAGTATAAAACATTTATTATTCTTTTAGCGTCATTTCTTATGTTTGGCCTTTCAATCCTTCTGAAAAAGGCTAAACAGAGTATCTATGTGAATCCGTTTTCAAAGACATCATTATACATGCCTGTCGTTGTAGTGTTTCTTGCGCTAAGCGACCCTTCATTTAAAAATATTATTGCAGTATTTGTAGCAAGTTTATTTTATTCCCTTATTTCACATCTTAATAAGAACAAGAGAATATTTTCAGTTGCAGTTCTGTTTTTCAATCTTGGAATTTGGGGAATACTGTACAAAAACGGAATTACAAATGTCAGCTATTATCTAATTCCATTCGGTATTGTTGCTTTGATGGTTCTGGAATTAAATAAAAATGTGATAAAAGTGAAGGATTTAAAAACTTATCGATCAATTGCTTCAACCCTGATCTATTTGTCAGGATCATTCCAGATGTATGAATCTATGAGTCTTAAAGGCTCACTTCTGGTTTTCGGGTTTTCTCTTGCTGGTATATTACTGGGTGTATTTCTTAAGGTAAAACTGTACTTGTATATTGGAAGCGGTTTTATGATTTTAACAGTTATATCTAATCTAATATTTTTCTCCCTTAAGTATACAATGATCTGGTGGATTCTTGGTACTTTGACCGGGCTTGGATTAATAGCAGTTACTTCGTTTCTAGATAAGAAAAGGCAGGAATATGATTCAATCCAGAATTGGATAGATTCAGAGTTGAAGGGCTGGGAATAATAAGAAAAAAGATAAGAATCTCGCGCAGAGAATGCGGAGAATGCTGAGAAAAGATTAAACATAAATTGTAGGGACAGATCAATCAGACTGTGTCGCAATTAAAAAATAAGATACAATTGGACCATGAAGAACACGAAGAGAATAAAAAAAAATACGGAAAGGTAAATTTAAAAATTCTTGTTATTGCTGTCATTACCCGACTTGATCGGGTAATCTATTCAAATTGACAAAGTTAATAAAATGGATCCCCGGGTCAAGCCCGAGGATGACGAACGGATTGTGACACAGTCTGCCTGTGTCAGTCCAATAAAAGAAAAAATATGGAAAAATCACCATGTTCTTCGTGCCCTTCGTGGTAAAATTTTGTATTTTTTTAAATAACAATAATAAATTCAGGAGTCTATTGTGAAAGATTTAAATTCTGAAGTTCTAGATGAACTGGCATTGCGTGAGTTTGAGAGTTCGAAATCAGAGGGTGATACGAGATTCAATATTGGTGATTTCCCAACCGCTATTGAACACTATTTTAAATGTCTCACATATCAAACTGATATATATTTACTTGAACAGATAGCCAAATGCTATCAGGAACTTAATGACGCCCAAAGTGCATTAAAATACTGGAAAATGGTCCTTGAAAAAAATTCCTTCCATATTAAAGCAAGAATTGAGGTATCAAAAGCAAAATTTACTTCTGTTGTGCATGAGACAAAGCAGAAAGTAAAGGTGATGCAGGGTGATTACAAAAGTGCTTTGACTGAACTGGAGAAGAATAAAGATGAGCTTACAAAATTTCAATATCATCTGCAACGATCAGAATATTTGCAAAAACTTGGGGATTGGGAACTTTGTCTTATAGAAAATGAGATACTTTTTAATTTTGAGCCAGGTTCGGTTTATGGTGAAAAAATTCTTTTATGCTTATACAAATTGGAGAGCTTTGCAGACGTTCTCGACTATGTAGAAAGGAATTCATTTAAAATTAAAAAGTTTGATACATTTATAATTCTTGGAAATTCATACTTGTTCAGCCAAAATAGTATTGCTGCTTTGAAACAGTATTCAAAAGCTTTTGAGCTTAAGCCTGATGATGAAATATTTAATACGATCCATGACATTGAGAAAAAACTGGAATCCGGTTATAAATTTATTAAATTAATAGTCTCTTCAGATTTCTTTTCTGAAATTGATCCGCAAATGTCTAATCGTATACTCAATCGTTTATTACTGGATGAAAGTATTAATTTTGATCCCATACTGATAAACAGACTTGCAGAATATATAATCGATGAGCAGATGTTTATACTGTTTTTGAAACGAATCAGCTTGCTTGACGATGTAAATGAAGTTGAAACTTTTTTTATTGAGTTAGACAGTGATCTTTCAAGAAGTAAAGAGTATGCTGCGGAAATAATCAAGATTCTTGAAGATTTATCTTCACGACTTGATCATTCCAATATTGCCATTCTTTTCATTCAAGAGAAGTATTATTCATTATTGAATGATAAGAAAAATTTATTTGAAGTGTTTAATAAAATTCTGAAACTTCACCCTCGTGATCTCGAGTATTTTAATAAGGTATTAAATATTCTATGTATTTCTAATAAATCTGATAAAGCATATCAAATGATCCTTTCAAGATTAAAAGATAATACATTTTTAGACTCCAGTATTCTTGAACACAATATCATGATCAAAAATATTTTCAAAATCCTCAGAGAATTCAATGACAGGGAAATGCTTTTTTTATTTGCTGATGGTTTGAAAGAATTGAAGTTCTACGGAACAGATGTAATTATGGAGTTGATTGATTATTATAAATATTGGTTTGAAATAGTGGAACTACATTTTTTCTTAATGGAGTTGAAAAAGAGAGAGATTATGATTTCACGGGAAACAGAGCAGGAAGTAGAAAATTTTCTAAGAAAGCTTCAACACAGAAAAATGGTTGTTTCATCTTGTTTAATAGGGATTGAGAATAATTATAAGGGGAAATCTAAATATTCAAGCAGGTTATTAAATAATCTTGTAAAAAATGGGTATTGTTACTATGTTTGTCCAGAAGTTTTTGGTGGTCTTACCACTCCAAGGAATCCATCAGAAATTAAAGGTGGAACTGGGGCAGATGTTATTAACAATAGTTGCAAAGTCATTAGTTCCAAAGGTGTTGATGTAACAGCTCAGTTTATCCGTGGATCACAAATGTCATTGGATTTTATCAATAGATTTGACGTAAAAACCGCAATTTTGAAATCTAAAAGCCCTTCCTGTGGAGTACACAAAATTTATGACGGTACCTTCAGTAATACATTAATAGATGGGCCGGGAGTGTTTACAGCATTATTGAGTAGTAAAGATTTCAAAATAATATCCTATACAGGTGATGAAACAGATTCTATCATCCGGGAATACCTCAACAGTTAATTTTCTTCCAGAGTTGATTGTTTATTGCCTTCTGAAATCATTATTCGATATTCAATTAGTTTTATCTATACCGCTATGGCACTTTTTTCAAGAGTAATTTTCTTGAATTTTTTCTTATTTTCACGATCCTGAATAATATTTATGGTCTTTTTTGCGATTTGAATATTTTGATCATCCTTATTATCTGTAATCATTTTAAGAATAAATGGTATTTCTGAAGTAGTTCCAATTCTAGTAATTGATACAAGTGTTGCATAGTTGACATGAGATGAATTATCCTGAAGCAGATTTCTTAAAATGATTCTGCTTTTTTTAGAGTTAAAGTTACCAAGAGTATATGCAACCTGCTCTTTAACGATTGGGAATGTTGATTTTGCTTTCAATTCCAAAAAATCGATTACAGCATCTTTATCTTCCCAGATATTTTTTGGAATATTTAGTATGTAATTATTCAAAACAGGGTCTTTTTTTACTTTATTTTTCTTTTTATCTTCATGTGACAAGAATTTTTTGCTGAAAACTTTATCACCATGATGACAGTTTAAGAGAAATAATGCTTTTCCAACTACCATTTGATTTGAATGATCTATCAGTTTTTCAAGTTTTCCCAGTATAAAAAAATCATATTTCTTTATATTATTCATTGACGTGATCAGATCATCAGGATTTTTAGCAATGTTAAGTTCTGTTGTAGAACTTTTATTTTGAGAAACTGGTTTAGTTTTCAAGATCAAATCAAAAAACTTTGAACTGGATGTATTTGTTTTTTTAAGTTGATCAAGTCCTGGTGAAAGTAAAGCATGGTCATTTAAATGATAGAATATGGATTGTAAAGTTGTGTTATCAAAACTCATAAGCTGAATGAATGTTTCGCTAGAAAGAGAAAATGCTTTTTTAGAATTTAGCAATCTATAAAGAATATGTTTTGCAAGATCTATATTTTTTGAAGTTTTGAGTGCATTTTCCATAACGCCAATACAACTTTGATTTTTACAGTCAAGTTTATCCAGAGCAATTATTCTGTTTTGAGTGTCTTCATTTTCATTGAGAAATAATCTTAAGACATGGACAAATGATATTGATTTTGATTCATCTGTAATTGAAGCAAGGACATTCAGTTTCTCATTAAAATTCAATTTATCAATTGATGTAAAATCTGAATCAGTAGGCTTTGCTTTAGATGTAATTGTAGAAAGTTCATTTGAAATTTCTAGTTTAATCTTTGCAAGAGTTTTTGGAAATAAATTATCACAACCTGATATGTTTCCTTCGTCCAACAGAAGGATTAATTTGGTGTTTTCAGGATTAGAAAAATCGATATTTTGAAGAATTATTTCATTAAGTTTATCTTTTAATACGTAATCCGGATCTTTTAATTTTATGACTAATTCATTTAGATTCTTACCAATATTATCGCTGTTTATTGAAAGAAGATAATTGTATTCTCTGAATGTTTTTTCATTTATGAATTTTTTCATATCAATGATTTTTTTCTTAGTTTCTGAAAAAATAGTTATTGAATTATGGGATTTCTGATTTACTTCTAAGGGGAATAAGACTTTTGCAGCCTGTCCTACTTTTATTTTTTTTGAGTTAACCCTTTTGTAAAGAACTAATGAAATGAATAAAGAAGTAAGTAATAGAATATTTGTCATAAAATCTCCTTAATAATTTTAAATATAGATTTTTTATCGGTACAAGTCCAAGATAATTGATTAAATTAATGTATTAATATATTCATATGAAAAAACTTGAACACTTTGTTTTAAGATAGCCTTTGTGATATTCTTTACAGGTAAAAGAAAGAATTTATAGGGAAGGGTGTTCATGCGACCAGTAGGAGTCCATTATTTAGGTGAATTTTTTAATTGTAGTTGTATTGATTTAGATGATTCTGCGAAACTCGCCGAAATAATTGAAAATGCGGTTATAAAAAATGGATTTTCTCTTGTTGAAACTGTTAGTCACAGATTTAATCCTGTGGGTGTTACTGTTGTTTGTATAATCGGAGAATCTCATATTGCAGTTCATTCATATCCTGAAGCTAGTCATATTACTATTGATGTATTTACTTGTTCTGGAAATCCATCAGAATTATTTTTTTATCTTAAGGATAAATTTGAACCATCTGAATTTAAATTCAGAAAATTCTTTCGTGGAAAGGAACTTTTAGAAGTAGAAAGCAATATGGTTGTCACTGCTTCTAACTATGGACTGGATGTACAATATTTAGTTTCTGACTGGATTTTATCTAAAAAAACAGCATATCAAAAAGTGGATGTGATTATTAATCCACAGTTTGGAAAAATGGTTTTTCTGGATAATAATCTGCAATTATCAGAATATGATCATACTATCTATGATAATGAGCTTCTTTCAGGTGTAGAAGCTTATAAAAAAAATTCACAAATTTTAATCCTTGGTGGTGGAGATGGGACTTTGCTAAGCAAGCTAAAAAATCGTGGTTTTGTTAATATAGAAATTGTTGATATTGATCAGGAATTTGTTGAGATTTCTTCAAATTATTTGAAAGATATGAATCATGATGTACTAAATGATTTTGATGGTTTTCATTTTGCTGACGCCGGAGAATTTCTGGAAGAATGTACAAAAAAATTTGATATTATCATAAGTGATATGACAGTGTATCCGGAAAGTTTCACAACGCAGAACAGAGAATCATATTTTTGTTCACTTTTTAGCTCTATTAATGAAAAATTGAAACCCGAAGGGATTTTCAGGTTTCAATGTTCCTCTGTTTATGATATTGAGAGTTCTAAATTATTCAGTAGATTACTGGGTGAAAATTTTTCAGATCTCAAATTCAATAAACGATATATGTGAGATTCTGCAAGTATCAAAAGCTACATTGTATAGGTGTTTGAAAAAAGAATAGAGCTGAAT
>DAOVTB010000335.1 GCA_030633305.1 Candidatus Muiribacteriota bacterium | reverse complement strand
TTTATCTGATTTTTTTTGTAATGGAGGGAAAATTGAAAATCTTCCAGCAGTGATTTCAGATTGCCCGGAAAAAATCTCACAAGTACTTGCTTCAGTGGATAAAAAACTTGTTAGCTTAATTAAAAATTTTATAACTCCTTTTTGGACGATAACAGGAGAAGATGCTTATATTGTAGCACTTTTTACAGAACTTTCTTATTTATCTGAAACATCACTTACAAAAATATTACCAAACTGGTTACAACCAGGATTTACTTTAGATAAGCTGTCAGAAGAAGCATTATCTGTTTGTCTTGATTTTGCTAATAAAAACAATAAGTACGACTGGATTGAAGTAATCTGTGAAATTGGAAGTGAAATATGGCCAAAAAATCAGAGATTTCCTGCTTTATGGGCTGAAACTCTGGCCGAACAAGGGAAATATGAATTATCGCTTGAACTGATTGATGAATTTGAGAAAAAAGGATTATACAGCCCTTGGCTCAGGCACTGGCGGACATGGAATTTCATGATGAATGGAAATGATTCAGCTGCTCTCAACCTTGCTCGTGACCGTCTGAATGAAGAACCTAGAGATATTGCTGCTGCGTTTGTTGCTGGTGATATCCATCTTAAACACCATCGGGTAGATCAGGCTATAAAAGCCTATACATGGGCATTTAAATATGGTGTTGGAAATGGGGATGCCTTGATTAGCCTTTCGCGGGCATTTAATGCAGCTTATCTTCCGGATCAGGCAGAGCTCTGTCTGGAAAATCTGGAAAAAATTAGTCCTGGTATTGCTTCAAAAGTTAAATTACCAGCTGAGCTATTGATAAAATGTACTGTTAGTGGAACAAAAGCTTTCATTAATGATCAACCTGTGGGCGAATGTCCGTTTCATATCAGGAACTTATCATCTGGATCTGTCCAAATTCGTTGGGAACCAACTGGAGAAAAGTATTTTGAAACAGTAGTTGAGCTTTTACCAGGACATAATCAAAAATACAAATATGATCCTTCCTCAGGTGATATTCACGAGGAGCTTTCTCGTGATGGTATGATTACTCTTTTTTCAGATGGCGAGATGATTGAACTACCAACATTGATGAAAGAATATATGGTTAATAATCTATCAGATTTACCTACTCCGCAACTTGATGAATTTTTTGTCGAGAACGATTAGGATAAGTTACTGATACCACCTACAAAAACGATTCAGCCTAAATAAATGAATTACCCAGAAATTCCGCGATTCAATCCATAAATTGAAGCTTGTCTTTTTGTTTTAGGGTGAGAAATATTATGACGAGGCAAAAAGAAGGCTTCAATTGAATTTCTGGACAATTATTTATTTACGCACTATTGTATAACTAAAAAAAGTAAAAATACTCGGCCAAATCTTAAAAATATGGTATATTTGAGAAAAAGTCACAAAAAGTAGGGAAAATGTTAATAGAAATGAGCGTTGGGAATTTTTTGTCATTTAAAGAACCGGTTAAGATAAGTATGATTGCTGCAAATTCAGTAAAAGAGCACAAAAACAGCAATATTATCGAAACAGAAAACTATAAATTATTAAAAAGCTCTGTGTTATATGGGGCAAATGCAAGTGGGAAATCAAACTTGATAAAAGCAATGACATTTATGAAATGGTTTGTAATAAGTTCTTCAAAAGATACCCAAACACATGAAAGAATCCCCGTAACACCTTATAAATTATCAAGAGAAACAAGTGGGAAACCAAGCTTTTTTGAAATAGTAATCCTGAAAAATAAAATTAAATATAGATATGGATTTGAGTTAGATTCTCATGGTGTTAAATCGGAGTGGCTTTTATTTTCAAAGAAAAAAAAGGAATATGAACTTTTTTTAAGAGATGAACAGGATTTTGAAATATTTCCCAAGTTTAAGGAAGGTGAAAAATTAGAATCAAAAACAAGGGGGAATGCATTATTTTTATCTGTTGTTGCACAATTTAACGGGGAAATTTCAGAGGAAATACTTGAATGGTTTAATGATTTGCAAATAATAACGGGACTGGATTATAAACCGTATAAAGATGTCTCAGAGAGTATGTTAAGAAGCGATAAATATAGAAAAAATTTGATTGAACTACTTAAAATTGCAGATACTGGAATAGAAAGTTGTTCGATAGAAGAAAAGGAAAAGATTTCGATTCCTGTAAAAAATGGTGTTTTCAAAACTGGAAATGATATTTTTACAATGAATCTTAGTTATGAAAAAAGCAATGTAGATACATTACATAAAATAATTGATGATGAAGAAAATAGAGCCCCGGAGTTTATAGAATTTGATTTGGAGAATGATGAATCAGAAGGAACAAAGAAATTTTTATACATAATTGGACCAATTTTAAAAGCAATTATTGAAAACACAGTACTAATTGTAGATGAACTTGATGCTAGATTACACCCTATTTTAACTATGATGATAATAAAAGCTTTTCAAAGTCTATCAGGGAAAAACAACGGACAAATGATATTTTCAACTCATGATACGAATTTATTAGATCAGAAAGTTTTTCGTAGGGATCAAATATGGTTTTTTGAAAAAAGAACTAATGGTGCAAGCGATTTATATTCACTGGTGGAATATAAAAAAACAAGAAGTAAGAAAGTGAGAAATGATGAATCATTAGAAAAAAATTAT
>DAOVTB010000024.1 GCA_030633305.1 Candidatus Muiribacteriota bacterium | reverse complement strand
TTTCTCGCCCTCGGCACCATCAACTTAAAAGAATATGCAAAGACCTGTTCCTCACAGGTCTTTTTTCTTTTGTCTAATAAAAAAATGGAATCCCTATAAATAAGAAATTCCATTTTTTGTTTAACTGTATTTCTAAATTACTATTTCAAAAGTCTGACGCTCCAAACCTTTACTTTAGCACCACGACCCATCACATTATCAACATAAGCCCAACCTATTTTTAAATCTTTCCCTGGTAATGAAAGCGATCTGGATAAAGTTACATTTCCATATGTTTTATTTCCATCATGTACTTTAATACTTCGATCAGTACAATCAATATAAAGCGTATGTCTACTTGATGGAAAATGGCTCATTTGAAGTGCATGATTATTATATGGATCACTACTCATCATACTACCAGCACTTGCTGTTAACTTGGTTCCACGCTTTGCTGCACGAAGATTGTATGAATTACCCCATCCAAAAATATGTAATCCTTCCTGAAACATGGTTCCAATTGTTAAATACCCTTTTGTATGCCCATGTTTTACTTCCCAATCAAGCTCAATACGAAAATTCTGTCCACTTAACTGTGAAACAAATGAAGCTGGCACATATAAATATGTATCTCCACCATTTGTTTGTCCAACTCCATTGGTTATAGAACATCCTTTGGTCTTAAGAGTATCTTTACTGCTATCAAATACTACTGTTGAGTAACTACCCATTCCGCCGGTATTACCCCCACCTGTAGTACCGCCGCCTGCGGTTCCACCACCGGTTGATCCACTACCACCTGTTCCGCCACCAGAAGTACTACCACCTGGTGAAATAAAAGTACCAGGATTCGGTTCAGATACAACTGCTTTAAAAGACGGGTTTCCTGCACCAAAAGATCCAGTCAGTGAAATCACAAGCTTATCACCTTTGGCTAGTGTATATTTATAATCAGCTGGCGTTGCAGGACTCCAATCACTTCCTGTTGGATTAGACATAGAGGCGGCAACAACACTACCGTTCACATTCAAAAGACTGCCATCATGATCATTTGCTCTAGTCCAGCTGATCCAGTTTACAGTTGTTCCGTTACTCTTTGTTATAACAGCACTTAACGTTGCATTTCCGTATGTTTCAAGGTAAGGAGTCACTTTTACAGAACCACCGGTTGTGCAAGTATACTCAAGCGTTCCAGAATTACTACTATCAAGTGTTGCCGAAACATCCTTAACATTTCCTGCATTTATTAGACCAGTCAGACTTATAGTTCCCAGCTGTGACCCTGTAGTAGTTGTTGTAACTCCAGTCAAAGAACTTACAAATGTAAATCTAGCAGCATCCGCACCAGCCGATCCTCCACCATCAGTAGTAAGAGTAGCAGAACCATTTGTTCCAATCTTGAATGGAAACTCTCCAAGTTTTTCCCATGTCATCCCATTTGATCTCTGGCTGACTGTCATTTTTTTTGTCCCACCATCATATTTTACTTCATAACCAACTTTTGAAGATCTGTTAGCTGTCCCCCTGAAAGAAACTTCAACCTTATAATTACCAGCTTTTGTAATATTTGGAGTCCAGATAACCTGTTCATTTCCAGTCTTTTTAAAAGGAGCATATCTGCTTGTATAAAGATACTTTCCATTTACAGTACCACCAGCACCAAATCCATTTGACTTATTATCTGCCCATACACCTTTTGTAGTACAACCAGAATCTGCATCATCTATTGTAAGTGTCTGTGCATAAAAAGGAATAATCAGAATAAATACTAACAGAATCAAAAGAACTATTATTTTTTTCATTATATCCTCCCGGATATTCGATTTTAACTATTAGTGTATCAAAACAAAAATATGGAAAATTTATTTAATTTCTTTCTTTTTCATAACCTTCATATCCCGGGCATTGCACGAGATGAAATACGAAGAATCGTTCTCTGTTCAAGGTGCAGACATACTCTTCGGTATTTCAAACTTTGAACAGAGGACGATGATGAAGTAGTTCGCTCGTGCAATGTTCGGGAATTATTCAAGACTTTCTATCAATTCTTGAACTTTCTCGTTATTTGGGTCAAGCGCAATACACTTTTTGAATTCCTGAAGTGCTTTATAAGGAAAATTAGTCTCAGTATAAGACAAGCCTGAATAGTAATAAACATCTGCTAAATGCACAGAATAAGGAGAATTTTTCTTAATCTCATCAAGTTTATCCATTACCTTCTTATATTCACGTTCTTCATAATAATATTTGGCTAATTCAAGTTTTGGCTTATCTGCATCGGGCATATTATCTTCCCAATTTACAAGAAAATCAAAAAGAGCATTTTGATCATCATCTGATTTATAATTTTCAAGGAGAAAAGTGTAAACTTCTTTCTGATAAGGATCTCGTGACTGAACATTCTCAAATTTAGAACGGCTTTGTTCAACTCTTCCTTCAAATTTATCGATCAAGGCATTTCTGTAGATATTCCACAACTGATTAAGCTCATCCTGAGAAAAGGAAAAAATATCAAACTCACCACGGCTTTCAAGAAATTCTTCATTTTCACTTTTAGACCTGTTATAATCTTCAATAATCTCTTCTGATTCCTTTTCAAAATATTGACTGGTAACTCCAAGATAATATATTAAGCTATCATCCTTAGACAATTTCTCTCGAATATTCATAAGAGTTCTATAAGCCAGGTAATAATTCCCTCGGGCAAAGTATTCTCTCATGGAATAAAAATAAATAAGTACCAATGATCTTTTATCCAGTGCTTCGGTATCAAGAGCACTCTTGATTTTTTTATATCTAAAATAACAGTTTGGACTCTTTTGAGTTTTCATATTATCAAAAATCAAATATACTTTTTCAAAAGTATTTGAAGAAGAACCAAGATAATTTATCTCAATTTTTCTCATCTCCATTAAAGCGATCTTCCCCTTCATGGTCAAACTGTTTTTTTTGTAATACTCGTTAAGAAAAAGAACTGCTTTTTCATATTCACCAGACTTTACCAACTCATTGATAGTTTCATTAAAATCAGAAATAGACATTATAAATTCATTTAAATCAACATGAGTAATTTTCTTTTTAGTAGTTTTATTTGAAAATGCAGACATATAGATAATAATTGACATCAGGCAAGTGGTCAAAAATATCATTAAAACAAGACTGGCTTGAAGTTTGTTTTCTGACAGAATCTCCTTAATAGAACCAGAAACGGCAATATCTTTATACAAAGTCACCTGGTTTCGACCACTGCTCTTTGAATTATACATAGCCTCATCTGATTTTTCAATCATGCTTTTAATGGCTTTTCTAGTATCTATTTCCGATTTCAAAGCAATAAAATCTGTTGGGCCAAGCAAATAAACACCAACACTTACAGTAATCCCCCTTACTGCGGTTTTAACATTAAGAGAATTCTGAATAACCTCAGTATCAAAATCTTCTATATTCTGCCTTACTTTTTCGGCCAGTTGACCAGCGCTTACATAGGATGATTCGGGAAAAACTATCATAAATTCCTCACCACCATACCTGGCTGCCACAATTTCTGAGTTAAATTCACGACAGGTATCCACAGTAATACGAGCAACATGTTTCAAAACTTCATCCCCTACTACATGTCCATAAGTATCATTAAAAGATTTAAAATGATCGATATCAAAAATAAGAGCCGAAACATTCCTTTTTGAAGCATCTGCATTTTTAAGCGATTCTATTTTCTTTTCGAGTATCCTAAATAGATAATCGCGATTATACATTTGAGTTAAAGAATCAGTAATAGCTTTTTTATTGATCGCAATCGTTCTCAATATCAATTTGAGTTTGTCTTTAATCACTTGTTTTATAAGACTTGAAATCTCAATATCTGAATGGCATTCCAACAACAGCAAACAGATAATATCATTTTGAAAAAGCATTGGAAGAAGCAGGACATGAGTTCCATCCATATCCTTCGAAATAATCACTTCATCATTCAAATTCAATACTGAATTTCTAACAAATATTTTTGTTCGATTCCTTTCATCTGGATGAATATTAACTAGAAAAGGCATTCCTTTATGATTAAGATCAATAACTGATAATTTCTTATATTCAAAATTATCCTGCAAAGTTTCCTGAATAAAATCAAAATTTTCTTTAATATCAAAAGCATTTAATTTTAGATCTTTACCAGTAATAATTGTTGTTTTTTCTATAATGTTTTCCAGAAAGCTTATCGTTTTCTGAATCGCAATATTCAAAATCATTGAATTACTCTGTACAGATATTTTTTTTAGAAACGGAAGATATCCCTTTTCCTTCCTGGAAGTAATTCTATTAAGCAGGTCCATTTTCCCTTTAAGATCTGCTTTACCAAAAAGATCCTGGAATTCAGCATATTCTCTTTCTTCAACTGAAACTACGTTATTCTCAAAAGTGATCTGTTCTGAACCTTCAATAGTTTTTTCATTTACAATCTTTAGGAGAACCGCTTCAGCATCTTTTTTAATAATATCATTATCTTCTATTTTAACTATCTTTTTTAAAAGCGGAGCAGCTTCAATATTGGGATTTTCTTTAAACCAATTGATTGCAATTAAGCGTTCAAAACTGTCATCACTTTTTAATCTTTCTAAATTTTCCTTAAGTTCACTCATGACTGCCCTTCAATAATCTTCAATAAATCATTAAATCCAAATACCAGTTTTTGAGGACAAAGTAAAACTTGTCCTTCGATTGAATTTACCATAGAATTCATTTTCTGTGTAAGCATTTCTTCTTCAGAAGCACACACCTTTGGAAAAACATGATAAACATAATTTGATGTTCGATAAACAAACGGAATACCAATTTCCTTCTCCATTCCGCACTTTTCACAAGCAATATAGTTTATTTTTTTATCCAGTATTTTTTTTAATACTCTTTCTGAAATAAAATCCTGTTCAATTTCTTCAGCAATGGTTAAATTCATAATAGTCATGCACGACGGACATACAATATTCTGTGAAACACCAAATTCTTTTAATGCCTTATAAACAATAATATTCATAGTAGTATTTGCTGCCCAGGCTTTAAGCTTTTTCTTTTTTCTACCTGACATTCGAGATTTTTTTGCAAATATTTCTACAGCTTTTACTAAATCGCCTATTCCTCTTTTTTCAATAATTTCTACTTTATTGAAACCTCCATTAAAACAATTTGAAAAATAATCATCTTCCGGTATGATTCCACCATATAGAAACAGCCCATCACTACTAATAAACTCATCATGGACCATAGGATTCATTGAATCTCCTCTTTCTAAGACGATATCTCCACTGACCAGTTCACCACTTGATAACAAGACGCGATTGAGCTCTGAAAAAAGCGATTCTTTCTCTGTAGATAAATGGATGACTGCGTTACTTATAACACAATCAAATGAATCTTCTTTGAATGGAAGAGCCTCGCCACTACCACATAAGAAAGAATTTGAGTTAACGTACTGACTGGCGCGCAATGTCATTTCATAGGCAAGATCTATCCCAGTAATAAAAGCATCCTTACCTTTGCGCAACCGAAGCAGATAGCTGTCAACTCCTTGTCCGCAACCTAGATCTAATATTCGATAACTCTTATTTGAAACATGAAGTGAAGGATGAGCACAGCCATAGGCGGCTTTAACAAGCTCAGGTGGAAGTAATTCCAAATCTTCTCCATAAATTTTACCTCCAGCATTTGCCAGATCAGCATCTTGTGACGCTTCCTTGTTGTATAATTTTTTGATATTATCTCGTATTCTTCTGTTATGTAAATCCATTTGACTACTGCTTATTTCTGATTGTATAATTATCTTTACTTATGAAAAATATTTTATATATTATAACACATTTGGGTACCGGGGGGGCGCAGGAATATCTCCTGACTATATTAGATCATATTGATCACAGTAAATATAATGTCTCTGTAATTGCGGGTTATGAAACAAATAACTGTTTAGCGAAATTTCCTGTAAAATTTTGCATGATTCCAGAATTAAAACGGCAAATCTCCCCAATAGACGATTTGAAAGCACTTTTTAAAATTTTGAAATTTATAAAAAATAATAATATTGAAATTGTTCATACAAATAGCTCAAAAGCTGGAATTCTTGGCAGAATTGCCGCAAAACTAAGTGGAGTTCAGCTGATTATTCATACAGTGCACGGTTATCCGTTTGATGCAAAAATCAGTATGCTAAAAAAATATCTTTATTTTCTTATAGAAAAATTTGTATCTTTATTTACAAATAAAATTATTACCGTAGCAAGATGGAATCGTGAAAAAGGCATACACCTGAAAATTGCACCCAGAGAAAAATTCACTTTGATCAGAAATGGATTTGATATAAAAAAAATCACTGATGCTGCAATGGAAAAAGCGCCCGATTACATCACAGAATTCTGTAGTTCTTTTGATACCATTATCGGAACAGTATGGAGAATAGATCCCGCCAAAGGGTATCCTACGTTTATCAAAGCTGCGGATCAGTTAATCAAAGATAATCGCAAGAAAAAAACAGGGTTTGTAATGGTTGGCGATGGCCCTGACCGGAAAATTCTTGAACAACTGGTTGCAAATAGTCCAAACTCTGATCATTTCCTGATATGCGGAGACGAATCAAATGTATTTCCAATATTAAAGCTTTTTGATGTCTTCTGGTTGACAAGCTACTGGGAATCATTACCCAGATCTATCTGCGAATCACTTATTGTTGGAATACCAGTAGTTGCTCCTTTTATAACTGGTATTCCTGAAGTTATCATTGATGAAGTTACTGGTTTTTGCTATCAAGTAAAAGATTACCATGAACTTGTTTCCAAAACGTTAAGAATTCTTTCAAATCCGGATTTAAAAAATAAATTACTAGTTTCTGGATATAACCTCATAACATCAGAATTTTCAATATCTGAAACAGTAAGTAAACTTGACTTTATATACCATAATTGTTAAATTATATCTATGGATAGAGAAAATATTCTTCAAATGCTTGCATCTGAAAACAATGATGTTTGCAGAAAAGCAATTAAAGAAGTTGCAATTGCAAACGATATCTCATACCTCCTTTTGATTTATAGACTAGTCAGGAAGCATACCGATAAGTGGATTAAGGTTGAAGCATTTGAAACATTCGTAAAATTGAGTTCAAAAAAAGCATTTTATTTTTCAATAGATAATCTGGAAATAGAAAAATACAAAGAAATACGCGCATGGTTTATATGTTCAATCGGAGAGAGCGGAAAAAAAGAATATCTTCCACTTATCCAACCATTTCTATCAGATGAAGATCCAAGAGTCCGATCTGATACTGCAGAAGCTTTGGAAGCCCTTGGAGATCCAGATCTTGAAGGAAAACTTCTACCAATGATCGAAGATTCTAATCACCGTGTAAAAACGACGGTCTGTAAACTACTTTGGAAATATGGAGCATTCAGAGTTATTGGAATCCTCAAAAAAATGATTACTCAGGAGCCAAATAAGTGGCACAGGGCATCTGCTGCATTTGCACTCGGAGAAATCGGTGGTTTTCAAGTTCTTGATCTTCTTTATCTATCTCTAAAGGACAAGGAACCTGAAGTCCTTAGAAATGCCATTAAATCTCTTGCAAAATGTGGAGAAATTTCATCAATTCCTGAAATAATAAATTTTCTTTATCATCCAGATTCATCTGTTCGACTTGCGGCAATTGAAGCTCTTGGCATTGTTAAAGATGAAGAATCGTTTAAACCACTGATAAAACTTATGGAAACTGTAAATGACTCTGAAACAATAGATAAACTACAAAAATCACTAGTCTCTATTGGAGAGTTTGTTGGTTCAAAACTAGTAGGACAGGTCGTTGTTTATCTTAAAAGCCAGAAGAACACTATCAGAATCGTTGCCTGTATCATTCTCAGCATAATCGGAGAAAGAAATGTCTGTACATTCCTTGAAAAAGTTACAAACGATATAAAGGAAGAAGAAGAAGTGGTAGGAGCTGCTCAAAATGCTCTTGATAAAATCAACGAAAGAATCAGCAGCTGAAGTTATAGTCTTTGACTTTTTTATAATAGATCAATCTTTTTAAATCATTATTAAATAGCTTGCCGCAATCAGGATCTTCGAACATTTTATTCCTTTTTATTTTTTTTAATGATCCACAATCCCATTTTTCATGGGACTTGCCAAGTTCAATACTCCTTTTTATAAAAGTTGAACGCTTGTGCTGTTTCATATGATATACCATGGCACTGTTGTTTTTGATAATTCTACATCCTTTATCAATAAGCTCTTTTCCGAAATAAACATCCTCATATCCATAAGCATTAAAAACTGTATCATTAAAATAAATATCTTTTATTTTCTTTATTGCAAGATTCCCAGTATATACATCCTCT
This sequence comes from Candidatus Muiribacteriota bacterium, assembly GCA_030633305.1. Taxonomy (GTDB): domain Bacteria; phylum Muiribacteriota; class DAOVTB01; order DAOVTB01; family DAOVTB01; genus DAOVTB01. The sequence goes on along the minus strand of DAOVTB010000024.1, from coordinate 24,409 downwards.
GGCTTTAGATCGATTCCGGACGGAACAAACAACTGAGAAAGTGAATTTTCTGATAGAAACGTAAACGGATCTTTTATCGTTTTTTTACTACTGATTGTTTTAACCACTCCCAGTGATGAAACATTGGTATCTGTTTCTAAAAGACGTAAATGTTCAATTAGAAGTTTTTTGCCTGGCAAAGTATCATCATCTATGAATAATAAATATTTACCATAAGAATTATATATTCCAATATTTCTACAAAACGCCTGACCCTTTTGCTTTGGACTGAAAAAAGTCTGAATATTCAACTTTCTAGAGAATTTGGAAAAAAATTGTTTTTCAGAATCCTTCAGATCGGATCTTCCATCAAAGATAACAATTAACTCATATTCTTTAGGGCAAAATTGCTGATTCTGAAAATAGCGGATTGTTTTTTTTAATATGGAAAATCTTTGAAAGGTTGGAATAATTATCGAAAATTTGTAATTCACATTAATAATACCACATCCATGAAGATGTTTCAGGCGAAAACGGCACCTTAATAGAAAAACTTGCTTCTGCTTCAAAATATTTATTTCTTGTAGGATGTTTAAGTATCAAAGCGAATTTCAAAACATTTCCATCAAGTGCTGGATCATTATCTTTATAAATTTTTACTTTTTCTACATCTTCAAGAACTTTGTTTCTACTTTCAATCACCTGAATTGGAGCCGGATGAGTAATTGTCCTTGTTTTATATATTGTTCCTTTCTGATAAGTATACTGAACTGAAATGGTCTTTCCAATTGACCAGGCTTCATCACTCATAGTAGAGTACAATCCCGATGTATCTGCCTCATTCATCTCAAATTCAAGAAGTTTGTTTTCTGATGTTGAATTCAAAAGAAAATAAGCACCGCCATTGTCATAATAATGAACAGGACACGGAGTTGTTGTAATAGCTTTCACCATATACCCCATTATTGTAGTGTAACCTGCCTGATTTCTGTTAGCGGCTCTGTCGACATCATTTCTTAAAAACTCATAAAATATTTCAACTTCTCTTGTTCGACTTTGTTGCCAGTAGTTATAATTGAAAATCGAATTTCCATAACTATAAAGTCTAAATATCAATATTATCAGCACACTTAAAACTGCCGTTGATACCATAACTTCTACTAGCGTATATCCTTTTTTTGCATTCTTAATATTCATATATTGTCTTCTTTTATTTTCATTTATTCATCTCGGACAGGCACGGGGGCCTGTCCCTGCATTATTTATATTTAATTTTTATTCTTTTCCACCTCAACTCTTGCGTTCTGAATGAGATGAAGCTTGGAATTTTCAAGTCAATTTATGCTGAGGTGTACTCTTTTTGTACTCCGCAAGCATAAATTTGTGCAGAAAATTTCAAGATTCGCTCATTCAGGACGCAAGCTACGGTACAATTTGACGAGATATGTTAATTATCCTCGTTACTTTTTTTTCAGTTCCCTTATATTTCCCTGTATAACTGATTTGTATAATATCCTGTTCCCATATCGCGCTGGCCCCGGAACTTTTATAAATAGGCCCTTCTCCAACCAGTTTTAATCCATTATAAACTACATCACGAATAGTGTATGATGATAAATTTGTTTCATTGTAATCATCAAAATAAAAAATAAACAAGTTTGCACTTGTTGGAGGATTTAAAACTGTATCAGTAGGAGCCGCATTAACAAGAAAATTCTTATATGCCTCATAAAATTCTTCCGGAAGAAATTTAATCTTAAGAATACAAAACTGTATTGCACCAAGCGCCTGGTACTTAGCCTTTAATTCATTTTCAAAAAGAGTAAAAGTATGCGCATCTTTAGAATAATTTTTAAGCAGAATTGTAACCAATATTGTCAAAACAGTTGCAATAACAAGGACAATTGGAATAGCCATTGCTCTTTTTGCATAACTATTTGTTTTAAAGAAAACCTTTGAGTGCTGGGACATCAGCCTTATGGGTTTCAAGTGTAAAAATCTTGTTAACCCCTCCCTCCTTCCATTCAATATTGATCAGTAGTTTCTTTAATGAATTTTTACAATTATAAATTTTATTAAATTCTATCGTTGAACCGGCAATAACTCTAACAGTTTTATATTTAAAAGGTATTGACGGAATAGTCTGCCATTCCAGACTAATACCAAACTTTGTTCCTTCTTTTGTTACAGTATGTTTATTTATATAGCTCGATTTAATAAAGTCAAATTTCAAATTCATATAATAATTCAGTTTTTCTTCGGCAAGTTTCATGCCTGCAGCTTTTTTCTTGTTTTTATCAGTTCCCTTGGTACTTTGTGTAAAAAGTGCAAATATCGGTATAATAGCAACGCCAACGATAAGAAAACCTATCATTATTTCAACTAATGTAAATGCACGTTTTGTTCGAAAATATAACATTTTCTATTCCTGCTTTTTATACAATCATTTTTCCTACTAGTAATACTAATAATATTCCACATATGTTTCAAGTAAATTATAATTCAAAGTTTTTCATTATGACAATGTTTAATGTATTTATAAAATAATTTTATTAATCTCTAAACTTGTAAAAAAAAATGCCGATATGAGTTTTAATCTAAAAATTTGTTACGGAGGTATTCTTATGAAATTTAAAGAGAAAAAACTAGGATATACTATTATATCAGCTTTTATGATGGCATTTTTTATGTTATGCGTATTCACTAATAACGCTTATACTGCAACTGATCCATTCCCTGATATTTCACCAAATCACTGGGCATATGCTTCAGTTGTTGAATTGTATAACAAAGGTATCATAAAAGGGTTTTACAATGAACCAATTTTTCGTGGGGAGAAAAAACTTTCACGCTATGACATGGCTGTTTTACTTTCCAGAACACTGGATTTTCTAAAAAAACATAGCGAAGTCAATATGCTTACTAGAGACGACCTTAAGAAAATCGAAAAACTGCTCATAGAATTTTCTGATGAAATTGGAAAACTTGGTTTATCAAATATGGATATTCAGAAAGAGATCATGGAAATCGACAAAAGATTGACCAGGGTTGAAAAAAATCAGGTTGTTTTGAAAAAAACAGTTACTAAAATGGAAAAAGAAAAGAAAAATACTAAACTCAGAGCTTTAGACATCGTGCTTATTATTGCAACAGGTGTTTTAATCGGTAAAGTATTTTAAATTTATCGGGCATAAAAAAAGGCAGGTACATTTTGTACCTGCCTTTTTTTATGCTCAAGTTATTTTGTTTCTTCTGCAACTACTTCTGTACCTTCTGCACCTTCTTCTTCTTCGTCTTCGTCAACCTCTTTTGCTGCACGTGTTGTCACAACATTACAAATCAATCTGCGTGGAGCGTCTAAAAACTTAATCCCTTCTGGGCATTTCAGATCTTCAAGAAACATACAATCTCCAACTTCAAGATCAGTTACATCAGCTTCAAGAGCTTCACTCATACTTTGAGGAGTCGCAATTACATTAAGATAATTTATCTGACGTTCAAAAGAACCACCAGTTGTTGAACCTATAGCTGTTCCAATAAATTTTATTGGTAGTTTTACCTTGAATGGTACTTCACCTACCATTTCAATCATATCCATATGAATTACATTACCCAATACAGGATCACGCTGAATTTCTTTAAAAACAGCTTTTCGTTTTGTATTGTCATCAATTTCCAATTCAAGATGAATTCTTCCTGGATTATGTATTAAAAATCTTTCTAATTCATTTGCTTTCGCTTTGAAAAATACAGGCATCGAATTCTTATGATAGACTGAAAACGGAACATAGCCCTGCCTTCTGAGTTTTTTTGCGTGTTTGTTTTCGTCTTTACCGTAGCAATATGCCTTTAATACTGGCCATTCCATCGCTCGTCCTCCTTAGTGATATATATAGTAACAAGATTTTACTTTGTCAAATTAGTCTCATATTATAATGAAAAGTAATGTAATAGTCAATCTTTTTCTTAACTTAACAAAAGAAAACACATCTACTTCAATACAAAATTCATAAAATATGGCAATTGTTTTTTCCACCATGGCCAATCATGATTGACTTCATGACCCCAAATATCTATCCAGTGAGGTATCTTTTTAACACTCAAAGATTTCCTTAATTCCTGCAAATCTGCAAGTCCAACATCTTCCCATGGCCCCTGACCAGAACAAATGATCAACTGCCCTTTTTTGATCCAATCAAGCTGATAACTATCCTTTAAACCAGGAACATAATGAATAGGAGAATTATAGAAAATACTATCATCCATATAGTCCCCAACAAAATGATTCAGTCGATAAACACCACTTAAGGCAATTGTTCCACGGAAAACATCAGGATGTCGCAAAAAGAAATTAACACAATGATAGGCACCAAGACTGCATCCAGTCAACATAATACGTTGCTTTCCATTACAGTTATTATGGATAAAAGGAACTACTTCGTCAACTATATATCTATCATAATCATTATGCCTGTTTCCACGTTCATAGGGATTTCCACTTTTATTCAACCAGGTTTCGTTATCAAGACTTCCAATTGTAAAAACCTTTATCTTTCCATCATCAATGAATTTTGAAAGTAATTTTATCATCCCGAAACCTTCAAATTCAGTATAATTACCTCCAGCACATGGAAAAACAAGAAAAGGAATTCCCCAATGGCCATATACTTTCAGCTGCATTTCTTTTCTTATTGCAGGACTCCACCACTTATGAGATTCAATTTTCATATTCTACCTCCCGAATTGCTCAACCCAGATATTAATAACATTCATGTATAAAATTCTTTAATTCAAATAATTCTTCTTCATATTCTGATCTGACAATAAATCCATAATCACCAATAGCAACTCTGAATATTGAATTAATCTCTGTATGCATGGGAATGTATCTTCCGAATTTTTCCATTATTGCGTTGACAGAATGCTTATAATTGAATCTATTTCTTCGCCCAATATACCCACAAAAATATTTTCTTTCCCAATGTGGATCAAATTTATTATTAACAACGAGATTAGCCCATTGATTATATATGTCAAAATCACAAGAATAATTGAACATATCCATTGTCAAGCCACCAGGAGGACGCATATTTACTTCAAGTGCTATAAGTCTATTATCCTCAGTTCTAAAATATTCCAAATGAAAAAATCTTTCTTCCAGTTCAAAAGCTGCCAGTGTTTTTTTTCCTAATTCTTCAAGATCTTCTGGAATCTCGCGAACAGAATAATACATGGTATGCATATTCTCATTTACAAGTTCCATAACATTATCACAATAACGATGCGAAGTGCTGAAAACAATATTTCCATCTTTATCAACCAGACCATCAAAAGACTCAATACTACCATTGATGAATTCCTCAAAGATATATTCATTCGCAGGCTGATTTAAGAAAAAAGACTCCAGTTCATCATCATTATTAATCTTGAATGTATCAGTTGCCCCAACACCGATATCGGGTTTTGCAATTATAGGATATCTAAACTCGGCAACAAAACTTTCTGCTTCTTCAAGAGTATGCACCACTCTTCCACCAGCAACCGAAATTCCTGCATTGACATAAACTTCCTTCATAAGAGACTTGTTTTTAATCATATTAATTTTATCAGATTTTATTCCTGGTACATTAAAATCAGTCCTTAAAAAAGCTTCTGTTTCCAACCAGTGTTCATTAAGTGATTCTATTCTGTCAATTCGACCATGAGCATGAACAAAATAACCACAGGCTTTCATCATTTGATCGTAATCTTCCATATTTTCGATTCTATAGTAATCCGACAAAGCTTCTTTCATCTCTGGACGAAAAAATTTATATTCACAATCACCAATACCCAGAACATTTACACCATAGTTCCGAAGTGCAGTACACAATCGATAATAGTTTGGAGGAAAATGCGGAGAAAGAAAAATAAAATTCATAAGTCTTACCCTTCGAATAAATTACATTCTAATTTTTTATTAATCATTATAATATGTGATTATTTAAATAAATGTCAAGATAATTTAACCTATTGAGAAGCTGAAGAGGATTGATTTTCATTGATGAAACGATTAAATTTTGAGGTGGCTTGAAGAAGCCCCAGTTCGATATCTTTATCCAATACTTCGCGTATCAGTTGCCGGGTTTTCTCTTTATCAACACCAACTCCGTCGCCATACCAATACATTTTTCCAAGTCTGTACATTGCTCTTGGATATCCCTCATCAGCTGCTTTTTTAAACCATACAAAAGCCTTTCTCTTATCTATAGCGCCACTTAATCCTTTATAATATATTATTCCTGCCATATACTTTGAAACAATGTCTCCCTGTTGCGCTGCTTTTGTATACCATTTAAGTGCTTTTTCATAATCAATCAAATTAAAACGTCCATAATGATAGATTTCGGCCAATGAATATTGAGCACCAAGAGATCCATTCTCAGCAGCTTTTCTATACCAGAATATTGCTTTTTTCATATCTCTTGGACGATTAATTGCTTTATGCCATATTCTTCCCATATTGTACTGTGCAGCAACATTGCCTTTCACAGCAGCACGTTCATACCAGAAAGTAGATTCACCAGAGGAATTTTCTTTCATCTCACCTGATTCAATCAGCATAGCTAAAAGGATTTCCGCATTAACATATCCTTTGATAGCTGAATTTCTGAACCACTTATATGCCTCTGTTTTATTACGCAGGATTCCATGCCCACTGTAATACATTGTACCAATAATATACTGAGCCTCAGAATCCCCTTGTTTAGCTAACTTCAACAGCCATTTAAAAGCTTTGGAATAATCATTTCTCCGTGAAGAAGAATAATATTTTTTGCCAAGAGCAAGTTGAGCTCCCCAACTACCAGAATCTACTGCACTTAATAAGTCTTCAAAAGAATCATCTGATGAATATTTCCTGTTGGTCGTATCAATTTTGTTTTTCTTTTTAATATATTTTTTATATACTTTTATAGTTCCATATCCGGTCAAGAACAAGTAATGATCTCCATTATCACTCTGAATTGTTCCCTCAATCCTTTCGCCTGATTTAAGGGTCAAAACCTTTGAGTGCATCATTCCGCACAACAGAACGAGGAAGATTAAAATAAAAAAGAATTTCAAAATATTTTACTCCTCAGATTTCTTCTTTTTAAGTTTCTTTTTTGATTTCTCTTTAGCCGACTCTAATGCAGCTAGATATTCTCCGAGAAGGTTCTCCATTTTTGAATCTTTCTCTACAATGTCTAAAACAGTTTTGCCCTTTAAATTCATTTTATAGACATTAATTCCGCATTCTAATATCTTTTTTGCCAATTTAAGATTATCTTTCCTGACAACTGAAAAAAGAATTGTTTCTTCTTTTGAATCACATGTATCTAAATCAATCGCTACTTTTTTTATTAAATAAGCTAATAATTTCTCCTTTTTTTTGAGCAATTTGAAAAATACCGGTAAACCATCACGATTTTTCTGATTAAAATCTGCTCTGTATTTATTAAATAATTTTAAAATTTTATCGTTACCTTTTTTTATAGAATATTCTAAAAGAAGGTCTCCATCACGATTCGTTCCAAATGTTTTAACATCATTCTTCAGTAATATGGTCAATAGTTTAATATTTTTTTTCCTGACACTTTTAAAAATAATATATTCTTCATTCTGATCCATGATATCTGCTTTTGCACCCGCTTTTAGCAGTAAATCCACAGCTTTATTATTTTTTTTATCAATCACTGCAATCAACAGATGCTTTCCTTCTGCATTTTTCACGTTAACATCAGCATTATTACCAAGAAACAGTTTCAGGAATTTTAGTTTTTTCTTGACGATGAGATCAAAGATAATTGGAGTTTCTTCGAAAATTTCGTTTACATTCAATCCTTCCTTAATCATCGTTTTCATCTGTTTTGTACTTTTCTTACTATTCGCTCTTTTAAATTCCATATAAGAATCATATACAAACCCATATGAAGTTGAACACAGCAATATCAAAATCAAAAAACAAATATATCTTGTCATTCTTCCCTCCATTATCAAATCTTCGTATTAAAACTACTCATTTAATTATATCATAATCAAATACCAGTATGTTACTATGCCCTTATAGATTGAAATTAAAGAGTATTCAATGAAATCTTTAAAAAACATTAAATCAATACTCAACAGTAGTGATGACAGAATTGTAAAACGTGCACTTGCCCTTATTCATGCTAATCCTAATATAAAACTCGAAAAAGATGTAAAAAAACTTACCGAACATAAAGATCGTAGAATCAGAGAATTATCTAAAACCATTCTGGAAAAAATACTGTCCAGTAAAAATGCTCATGACTCTAAAATATTAAAGAAAATTTCCTCTATAGATATATTTCTGACTGATTACTCATCATTTAAGCAGAAAGAAAACAGAATCAAACTGTTAAAATCACTTAATCACTATAGTATAAAAAAAAGTGAACACAAAACAATCAATAATCTCATAAACGTTTTTCTTACTGAAGAGGATCGATCAGTTGCACATCTTTTTTCTAAAATAATTATTAAATGGTTTGGAAGTGAGCTGATCCCTTTTCTTCTAAAAGCTCTCGATAATAAAAATAAAAATTATAAGATAAATTCAATGATGATCCTTATGAAATTGGATGAATCTACTGCAATACAAAAAATTATTGAACTTTACGAAACAAATGATAATAATGAATTTATTTTTTTTGCTTCCTGTCATATATGGAAATATTCCAAACTTCTGGTTATCACAAAATTGAAAAACCTTGCTCAGGGAAACCGTGAAAACAGAATAAATGCATCAAAACTCTGCTTTATCCTAGCTCATAAAAAATTAGAGGGTATTATTCACCTTCTTTTGGAAGATAGTTCAGAAACAGTCAGAAATAAAGCAAGAGCTGCTTTAGCAAATCTGGAAAAAAGAGGTACTCAGCCAGATACCTTTATTAGATATTCACATCATCTGTCAGATAATTTTTTTAATAAATTTGAAATGATTATTAAAGAAAGTAACGATTTCCATGAAAAGATCATGGTCATGAATATTCTTGATAACCTTGGACATACCGAATTTCTTCCATTAGTTGATGAGGAACTCCAGAAAGAATCAAATAATTTTCTGATTGCTTCATATGTGAAATTTTTGGGAAAATACGGGAAAAATCAGTACAGTGACATTATTCACCCCTACCTTGAATCAAATGATTTCAGAATTGTTGCAAACTGTATCGAAGGTCTTTCGCATGGAGATTCTAATGAAAAACTTAACTCTATTTACAGTCGCTTTATAAAAAGTAGAGATCACAGAATATCATCAGTAAGTGCTTTTGCACTATGGAAATCCGGAAAAAAAGAAATGGTCTCAACTTACTTGAAAAATGGTTTAAATAGTAAAAAACTATGGAAAAGAAAAGCCTGTCTGCATATTCTCGAATACATACGTGATCCATCTATGATAAACCTGGCAAAAGATCTTTGTGAAGATCATAACCAATCAATACAGGACAGAGCAAAAACACTGGTTAAAATTTTGCAGGTCGAATCAAATAAAGACGAAGCTACTCAAAATCAAATAATTGATTACCTGATAGAGACTGGTAAAGTTCCACATGAATTTATTTCAACTAGAATTAAAATTATCAAATCCATTAATATGGAAATGGGCGAAAGAATAAAAGCAGCCAACGAACTTTGCTCAATTGCTACTGATGAAAATTACAAGGCGCTATACAGGTGTTTTGTTGGAGCATCGGATCCTTATCTGAAAGCTGCACTTGTAAAAACTGTTGGAATGACTTTTACAGGCGGAAAAGAATTTCTATTCGATATCTTAAAAAAAGATTATGATGCAAGAGTCATAGCCAACGCTATTGAATCATTGGCTTTTTATGATTACAGTGACAGGATCGATGAAATTTTCCCATTTTTATATCATGATAATCAGAGAGTTGTCACCAACACAGTCATAATACTACATGAAGTCATGCCAGATAAAATTTTTCACAAAATTTCATTGATGGTTGAATCCATTGATATTAGAACCAGAAAAAGTGCACTATTTGCCCTTAACAGAATAAGGTCTTTTGAAAGCTATGTCCTGATCCGAAAACTGGTAAATGATAAAGAACTGGACATAGCAGTAACTGCAAGTGAATTTATTTCATCTTTTGATAATGAATTTAATTTTGTTGAACGTTTTAATAAAGCTGAAAAAACTGAAACAATTGATACCAGTAATGAAAACACCTTGATAGAACTTTTTAATGAAATTGATAAATCTTCAAAAAAGAATATTCCAGATATTGCTGCAAAAATAGAACAACAATTGACTGATGAAAATTCTGAATATCTTTTATCATATCTTGAAACCACTGAAAACGAGTTTGCAAAATCAAACCTCTGCTCCCTTCTAGGAAAATTTTCAAAAATCAAAATAATCTATAATTTCATAGCTTCCATCTTAGACTCCAACGACAAAAGGATCATTGCCAACACATTTGAAGGATTGCTGAAAAACCATGATGATCCACATTTTTTCGATGAACTGCTTAAAGGAATTGAATCTGATGAAGAAAGAATAAGATTATCAGCCCTTAAAGTTCTGTTAACAAATCCAATCTATGGTTCAATGTGGTTTGAAAAAATTGAACGTTCTTCTGGTGATTCCTCCTGCATTCCTATACATTATGAAAAAACTACTTCAAGTGATCAGAACTCAAATACAAAAGATTCCAGTGAAGAAATTATTGAAAGCACAATTTATTCAAAGAAAAATGTATTCATTGCTGGCGGGATTATGGTTTCATTTATAGTAATCATAATTATTCTTAATTTGGGGAAAAACAACTTGCCTGACAGCAAAATTATAGTAATGGGAACAGAAAAAAAAGAATCTACAAAAACTTTGAAAAAAAAGCATGCTCCAATCATGAACACTACTAACCCAAAAATCTTCAGCAACGTCCAGGCAAAACAACAAATATATAACCAGGGAATTGCACATTCAAAATGGAGAAAAATTAGAAAATCTAATCAAAGCGGAAAATTAAAAAGGCTTGCACTTCTTGAATTAATAATTGCTCTTGAAAAAAAATACCGCCATGGAGAACTTTATCGATGCAAACAAATGGTTATGGAAAACCTTTTTGACGGTGCAGAAATTGAACTTCGAATAGTTTTTGACAATATCAATCAGGGACTAGTTATCCAGGATTTCAAGATCGGTAAATGGGTTCATCCTGAAAAATAAAGAGAAGATCTCGCGCAAAGGCTCAGAGAAAAAGAAGATTCTCGCGCAGAGAACGCTGAGAATGCAGAGGAAAGAAATACAAAATTTTACCACGAAGGAAAATGGTTAAAATAAAAAAACGATTGCCAATATCAAGAAAGTAGACCTGACCAAAATAATTTCATTCAGGATTTTAAAGCGAGTAAATTGATTCAGTCGGGAAAATAACAGAATTTCATCGATGATAGTTACAAATACTCGACCACCAGGACATCACGAAGTTGCACTCTGGTTTGATGTCGTTCAAGCATTACCAAAAAGAGAACATCGAACATTCACTCAAACAAGTACCTGGACCGGTGTTCAAGGACGATCTATTCATTTTGTAACATACAAATATCCCATCCGGGGTTCAAAGGCAAAATCTGCTAAGAAAAAATTGTTAAAAGATATGTTAAAAGATCTCAAAAGTACTTTCAGTGAATATCATGCCACTAAAAAACTTAACTTGAAAGTTGTAAAAAAGATGCTTGATGCTGCTAATCAAAATTAGTACAACTGTAGAATTATTCCGTACCTTATCTGGACATTTGACGAGATGAGATTTGGATTATTCTGTTCCTGATCTAAGCAAGGAATACTCTTTCCGTATTTCGAGACTGTCTAGTTGTATTTTTTGTTTCTAACCTTTTTTTCAGGGCCTAATCTGCTTTCTGATGAGATGAAGGTTGGAACTTTCAAGACAATTTATGCTGAGGTGTAGTTTTCTCTACTCCGCAAGCATAAATTGGTGCAGAAAGTTTCAACCTTCGCTCATCAGGATGCAGATTATCGACCGCCCCAGGATGGTGCCATTGGATATTGGTTTCTTGTCAATGTTGTCGGCGGCAAAGGTGGCTCCAAAAGCGGCGGAATAATATAATGGAAGTCCTGTCGGACATCATACAGATCAACTTCTTTTTCCCATTTCAACACCAGATCCTCAAGTAAAACATCTACTAATGGAACACCTTTAGCATCTTTTTCATGACTTAAAATATGTATTGGAATCGCAATGTCTTTCCAACAAGCATTTCGTACAATCATTGTATCCCAATGTCCTCCAGTTGCAGTAGTTCCATAGGGATGATCTGAAGGAACAACAACCTGAATTGGTTTAAAACCGTTAACAGGATGTTTGATGTTAGGGTCAGAAGCTAGATTAAAACCTTTTGGTGCATGTTCATAATCTATGTATAATATTTTTTGTTCTGCATTTGAAAGTGCCGCCCTGAACATACTCATTTTCATTGTGTCAGGCTTAATCTTATCAAGTTCTGTAGAAAGCATTTCAGAACCAGACTGCAAAGGTTTCGCATCATAATTATCCTGTTGAAAATCTCTTATCGTTCCATCTGCGTGTGTATGTGCCCACCAGTCTTTTTTTACACTCCAGGTACCATCAGGATTCTGAACAACACCATCAGCCTGCATATCAAGCCATCCCTGAGATGTAATCTGATTTGGGAGTCCACCTGCAGCCGCAATTGCTTTAACAAGACTGAGGCTTGTCTGATCAAGATAATCATTTTTATCTTCTTTCTTTATTGCAGATTTTTCCATTTCAAAATAATAATCAGTATGATTTGTAACTTCGTAATCATCTGGCGCTTCAACAATTTCCTCTTCTTCATCATTTGTAAGCTTTACACTAGGATCAGCGTTGACTTTAGCAATGACTTTTTTGGCCTTTTCCCATTTCTTCTTAGCAAGTTCCATAATATCCTTAGTTGGAAGTTGAGAAGGATCATCAAACATAGTCATCTTTTTAAGTACATAGGCTATCTTAAATTTTGTAATATCAGCTGTTATCTTCTCTTCTTCCTCCTCTGACATACCTGACCCACCATAGTCGAGACCAACAAGGTTATCATCAAGTTCCAATTCCTTTACATTTCCAATAAATTTTAGAATATGGGCTGGAATCTTATTGGGTAATTCTTTTATTTTGATATTAGCAAGCTGTTTTTTCAGATCATCCATTGAAAAATTCTTACAAAAATTTTTGCACTTGGTCAGATTATTTTTAAAGCGGCTTTTTCTTATTGATTTCCGAACTTCAGGATTCTCAATATTCATAACATCTTTATCATAAAAATAATAATAATCCAAACGGCCTGCAACAGGTTGAGTTTTCAATGACCCAACAGGAGGAGGCGGTGTCCCTGTCTGTTTTATCGGTGTAGTATTTACTTGATTCTGTTGTGAAATCAAGCTTATTGATGAAAAAAGGACCAGAAATATAATAGAAACAATTTTTTTAAAATTCATACTTTTTCCCTTTCATTATTTGGTAGTCTATTAAGTTAAACGAAAGGATTAACGTAATAGTTCATTTTATTTTTTTTACTTCAATTTTCACCTAAGGTTTACTTGATCAACATTCGATTCTACAATAATTTTATTTGGATCATTTGGGTCTTGAATTTTTTTTGTATGAATCGTGTAAATATTTTCTTCAGGATGAACTACCAGCGGCGAATACAAAACAAGTTTTTCGCTTCCATATTCAACACGCGCAAAAAGATCAGTCCTGTAATATTTAATTGAAGCAGCATATTGATGAAGTTCCTTGGCACCCGGGGTTGTGGATAATCTTTTTTTTCCAGGACCTGGAACATCTTCTCCGATTACAAGATATGGTATTGAAATATCTTTCAGACCACTTAAAATATTTATTTTACCTTCAAGCTTCCCTATATATCCCTGTTTCTCAGCGACCTTATTCTGAGATCTGAAATTCAACATCTTATACCATCTATTCGAGAATTTTTCACTTTTTTTACTTTCCACAATCGATGATGATGAAATAGCAAGAATAGATTCAGCGGCAAGTTTTGATACATATCTATTCATACTTTTATGCATAGAATGTCGATCCTGAGTAGCGCGTTTATGAGTAAAGAATATAAACATTCCCAGAATGGTTATAACAAATAATACTATCCCAATTGCAATACCACGATTTGACTTGATAAAATGCATTTATACCACCTTTTATATACCTGTATTATTGAGGAAAAGAACTGAATTGAATTGAATACTTTCAGTGTTTTTCTCGCTATCCAGTCTAATATTATAATCCAACCTGCTTCTTCCCTTCATACTGAACTCAATGTTAAAGGGATTATTCCGAGAATACAGGATTTCCTTTTTTCCATTAGTTATCTCAATCAGTTCATACCGACTGGAATTTTCATTTTTTGAAACTAAAAATTCAACTCGTTGAAAATTACTGTTCTTAAAGTTAATCTTGTTGATACACTGTCCATATAATTTAATATTTTCAAGACTTGAAACATTTTTCAGAGATTCTTTTACTGATTTTGAAATCTTCATAAGTTCCATATAAGATGATTCATTTTCACTATTGTAAATAAAGTAACTAAAAATCATAAGAACAACTGCAGCAGCTAGACTTATATTACGGATAATCGAAGAATAATTCTTTTTTGTATTTATACCACATTTACAAAAAAGACTATCCATATAGTCTTCAGAAAGCTTTAACTGTTCAAGTTTTCCATAACTTTCAAAAAAAGAAACAATAGCCTTCTGTTCAGTTCGACACTCCTTACAGCTTGATAAGTGATTCAGGATTTCTTCTTTTAAAGTGCTATCAAGTTCATCATCCCGCATGGCAATCAAATTATCTCGAACAATTTTACACTCCATAATTTTTACCTCTGTGCCCCGATTAATATCATCAATTTTTCCTTTAATTTCCTGAAAGCATTAAATTTTCGTGATCGTACTGTTCCAACTGGTATTTCCAATGCGACTGCGATCTGCTCATAAGACAATCCGGAAATTTCACTCAGTACAAACGGTTGCCGGTGCTTGTCATCAAGATCTTCAATTGCTTTCTTTATACTTACATTCATAAATTTCTTTTCAACTTTTTTTTCTACATCATCTCGTGGCGAAGAAGAATGATCAATGTCAGAATTAATATTTTCCTGATCTACCAGAACAAGTTTTCTATTTTTTTTTCTCTTTTCATCACGCCAGAGGTTAAGAGCTACGGTAAACATATAAGTAGAAAAACTGGCTTTTACTTTATAATTTTTCCTGCAATTCCAAATTTTTAGAAAAGTTTCCTGAGACAGGTCTTCTGAAAGGCTACTATCCCAGCATAACTGGTAAAAATAATTGGTTAATACTTTTGCAAATCTACTCACTATTTCCTCAAAAGCTCCTGCATCATCATCTCTAACCCTTAGCATAAGCAATGAATATTCTTCATTTTCCCATTTTGTTCTGCTCATGTTTTACTGATACTCCATCAATCCTCTTAAATATACAATCGATTCCAGAGCAATATGTTTCACTTTTTCTCTAGTTCTGTTTTTCTTTCGTTTCAAGCTCAAGCCAATCTCAATCTTTTGTCTCCCTGTCAAATGAAAATAACTCTGCCCCTGATTATCATCAACATTATCAACAATTTTTCTTGATCCCTTTATTGAAAAAGGAACATTTTCCATCCAACGGTAAACTTTTGAATTTGTTATTTTGTAATTAATCTGTTTAAAAGAATTATCAAGAAATGATAATTCTTTTACTGGATAATTTCCATCCCACCAGGACTTAGGTTCTATTATTTTTTTTGCACTGATCAATTCATTATTTATACGTAACAGAAACATCCTTCCCTCTTCGTTAACATCTATTCTTTTTCCAAGAGTATCAGAACCTCTGATCGAACCAAACGAACTGAGAATTGATACAAGAATAACCGCCAAAAGAAGGGCTGACACTGAAAGTTCAACTATTGTAAATCCCCTATTATTCATTTTTATCATTATCTTATTAACTCTTTTTATTTTATTGGACTGGCACATAAAAATTCAAAGATCACTCATGAAAGATTCGGACTAATAGTACCTTTTTTCAACGAAGCATCTCAGGGTAAGTTTCCTGGATTTCCCACGTTTATCCTTCCACAAAACTGTCGCAGATAATTTTCCTACTTTTGCATTTAATAACTCTGTAGGAACATCAGAAACAGTTAAAGAAGCATTTGATACAATCTCTCTGTAATATTTGAATTTTGAGTCCTTTTCAGTTCTGGGATTAGTCAAATTCTCACTTTTAACCAGAATACTTAAATGTTCAAGACTTTGTTTATTTATACTATTCCAGCTTTTCATCCTTTCTATTTCTCTTTGTGCGATTGAAAATGCCTTCAATTCATCTTCGGTATACGAAATTGTATCCATAGTCTGAGAATACATTAAAAACAACGGGATCATAACCATAGCCATTATAACAGCCGCAGTCATTATTTCTATAAGAGTCACGCCACGAAATCGTGTATTAAAAAAAATCAAACCCGGGCCTCCTGATTATTTTTATATATTATATCATGCATACTTAATTCAAGGTTCATTAAGTTAAACGAAAACAAAATTGAATAGTTCAAAAAATAATTGTCTGGAAATAATTAAGTTATTCTCTTATTAATATATAAAGAGTAACTACTATTTATACACTGATAAGACAACAATCTTTGGCAAATTGCCCTCCTGGAATAAAAATATGATAACATAAACGATATGAAACTTAGCATTATCATCCCATCTTATAAGCGGCACAAACCACTGGCGGCTCTGATAAAAAATCTATTAGCATCTGTAACACCCTGGTCATTTGAAATAATCATTGTATTTGATCAGATTTCTGATGACGCATTTGATAAATTTACTACTCAATTTGATCTCAAAATTTCTCGAAAAAGCTTATTAAAAAAATCTGAATCAGACTTTGAAATATCAATTTTTTCCAAAGATAATTTAAAAATCATTAAAAAAGAAGTCAAAACGGGACAGGGAATCTGTCGAAATATAGGACTCAGTATATCAACTGGTAAATATATTTTGTTTCTAGATGACGATGCTATGATACCAGAAGGGAAAAGTTTCCTGTTTAACAGAATCAGCACATTTGAAAAAATAGATTTCAAAAATAAAGTGTCTGTTGGAAAAATAAATTTCCCAGCCGGATGCTCAAATATTAATCAGGAAACACTCCATTGGGATGTTGCTGGAATAATGGACAGATTTGAAGGTCCAGAACTGGAATTTTATCAATGCCTTTCATGTAATCTACTTGGCGCAAGAAATACTTTCATGAAATTTCAATTTGATCCACTTTTCAAAGAATATGGCTATGAAGATGTCGAACTGGGGTTCAGGCTTAAAAAATCCGGATACAAATTATTTTTTGACTCTACTAATTATTTATATCACTTGAACATGAAGAATAGGATAGAATTCAGCAAAAGATTCCATATGCTGGGAAAAAACTGGATTTTATTTGAAGCCATACATCCTGAGGTTATCCTCGAATCAGAAACTGTTATGGGATATCTTCTTTTTAACCGAAAATTTCTTTTTTTCGAGCATGAATTTAAAAAAACTGAAATAGATGGTGCGGCTCAATTCATGAAATCACTTGGAATTGTTATCATATTCAAATCAGAAAATAGTACTTTTATATATAATCCATTCCAGATAGAATCCGATAAAATGTCCCTTTTATGGTATTTTTCCAAAAACACATCGCTAACTTCACCATGTTTTACAAGGGATCATATTCGACGCATCTTTCTCACAGCTGTACTTATGAAAACCAACAAAAAGTATTCAACTATTTTTGCAGAAGATAAATCAGGAATTTTACATAATCCATCTGAAAATACGGATAACCAGATAGTCAGCAACACACTGAACATTAACTATAAAACATTACCAGGAATGAAAAATTCCGTATCTTTAAAAGAATATTTTAAAAGACTAAGGATATACATACGTGAATATACTTTTTTTAACAACAAAATCCTCTAAAAGCATTGATAATGGTGCTTCGATCCGTACATCTGCAATTATGGATGCTCTTTCTGGTAATGATGTCACCATTATTTCATGTGAGGATATTAAATCTGACTATATAAACACTCTTCCAATAGGATATAAAAAGTATTATTCCGTAAATTTTTCAAAACAAATTCAAAATATCATAGAAAATAAAAATATTGATCTGGTAATAGCTGATCACCTTCAAACCGCACCACTTATAATGAATATAAAAATCAGAAAGATCCTCCATCTGCATAATCTTGAATCCAGTCTTTATCATTCAATTTCTGAAAGCCCTGACGTTAAAAACGATTTTTTATTTAATACATTTATGAAGTTTGAATCAAAACTGATAAACAGATTGGAACAAAAATGCTTTCCAAAATTTAATACTGTTATTTTCCCTACAAAACAGGAAATCCAATTATTAAATGAACGTTCTGAAAACTACTATTCGATACCAAACTCTGCAGCTCCTGAAATAGAAGATTTTATTCCTACTAATTTGGAAAACAGAACTTTTTCCACTCTTTGTAATCCTATCTGGTTTTTTAATCGACAGTCTCTTAAATTCATAATACGTTCAAGCAAAGCCATTCATGGTTCTTTTATAAAACCTGCATATGAAAAAAATCTAAAAAACAAGCTTGATTCAATTTCAATGCTTCTATCGTGGGGGACATTTCAAGGCGGAAGCAAGATAAAAGTAATTACTGCACTTGCAGCGGGAATACCACAGGTTATTACTGAAAAAGATAATTTTGGTCTTGATTTATCAGAAGGTCAGGGTGCATTAATTGCAACTAGTAAAAAAGATTGGATTCAAAAAGCAAATATTCTGATCAAAGATCATGATATGAAAAAATCTCTTTCTTCTCGAGGAAAAAAATACATACAGAATAACAAGATGAGCTTTAAACAAGTAGTTCAACGCTATAAGATGCTATTGTTTGATAACTAATTTAGCCGATTATGATTATGTCAAAATTTTATATCGGCACAATTATTGCATAACCTTAAAATATAGTTTTTAATTAATCACCTCCCGAAATCCTTCCGATAGATTCACTAAGAACAAAAATCCAACTTTACGAGGTGATTCAATGTTTAAACCCGGTGATGCAGTTGTACATCCTTCCCATGGCGCAGGCTACATATATAGTATAGAAGACAGATCAGTCGCAGGCGAAAATAAGAAGTATTATAAAATCGCTATGATAACCAGCAGTCTGCAATATGTTATGGTACCAGTTGATTATATTGAAAAAATAGGAATCAGAAAAATCCACGATGAAACAAAAATCGATGCTTTACTGAATACCCTTAATGACGATTATAATAAAGAAATATCCTATACGAACTGGAATGAATTCAACAGACTGAATATCGCCAGACTCAGAAGCGGTAATCTTTATGAAGTTGTAAAACTTTATAAAATCCTGAAGACTCTTGGAAAATCTAAGAAACTTGGAATTAGAGATACTGAAATGTTAAGTAAAGCAAAATTGATGCTCATCAGCGAACTTATTGCTTGTAAAAACATCTCTTATAAAGACGCTGAAACTCTACTCAAAACAGCTTAGGAGGCATAAATGAACAGTCGATACACAATCGGCGATACCGTGATTCACCCATATCATGGTGCTGGAAAAATTAAAGAAATCATACAGGAAGAATTTCTTGGCAGTACAGAACATTTTTATCTTATCGAAATGAACAAGTTTTCTATTAAAATACCTGTAAAAAAAACAGAAGAGATCGGTTTAAGAAACATCGTCAGTATCGATATGCTTGAACAAATATATTCCTATCTGCTTCAACCTGTTCTAATAGAAAAAGAAAACTGGCATTCGCTATATCTAAAATATAAAGAAAATATAAAAATAAACCTTATGTCAACTATCCTGGTATTGAAAAAACTATATTATTTCAGTAAACAGCGATTACTAAAACCTGAAGAAGTAAAACTACTTTTCCTGGTAAAAAAAATCGTAGTTGAAGAAATACATGTTGCAGGAAATGAAAGCAGAGATGACATTTTAAACAGAATAAATAGTAACATGAAAGTCTTTCTTGCAAAAATGGAAACTAATAGATTTCCAGATGTGGTCCATTAAAAAATTGGTACACCATGCTATCTAGATATTTTTATAAAATTATTTCAATAATGCTTCTGTTATCAGGCATTCTCCTGTATTTCTTCATCCCAAGGGAATATACAGAAACAGGAGTTCTCTGGCTTGAAAACAACAACTCCAGAATGTTATATCTCAGGGGTACTATTGATAATCTAAAAATAACTTCCTGGAATAGCGATAAAGTAAAAATCAATTATACAAAGAAAATCAATTCAAATTCTAAAAAATCTGCAAATAAAAAAATGAAGAATCTCATTTTTGATACCTATACCCTTCAGGATTACACTATATTTAATCCTGTTATCCTGTCTAACAAAAAGAAATCAGGCGTCATCAATCAACTTAACCTCTACGGCGAAAAACCCTCGCTCAGTCTTGAAATATGCCTTCCTGAGTTGAGTAAATTCAATATTGGAATTACTAAAGGTAATGTTAGTATAAAAAACATGAATTCTGAATCAAAAATCACCACTGAAAATGGTAACATTGTTCTACAAAATCTTAAAGGTTTCTATAGCATAAGAACATATCATGGTGATGTATCAGGAGATTATCTTCAGGGACAATACAAGATTTTCGCCAAAAAGGGTGATGTAAAAATTCGTCACATCAAAGGTCTTGTATCAGCTACTGCTCCGGCCGGAAAGATTGATGTTCAGCATTACAACAAAATCTTTGCACAAAAATAAATCTCACTGCACAATAATTATGCCGAATAATTAGGCACTTTCCGACACGCACATCGGAAACCTGCTATTATAATGCGTTTTTCATTTTGGCACATTTGTTGCTTTTCCTATTCCATATCCCGGAAACATGCATTTTCAATCATCAACCGGGAGATTTATTACAGGAGGGAAAACGATGGAAAATTTAACTTATGAAGTTGGGACAGTTGCCGGTGATATCTGGACTTATCTCAAAGAAAATGGAGAGGTAACAGTACCTCAATTAAAAAAAGCACTTGTAGGATCAAAACCAT
Organism: Candidatus Muiribacteriota bacterium; assembly: GCA_030633305.1. Classification (GTDB taxonomy): domain Bacteria; phylum Muiribacteriota; class DAOVTB01; order DAOVTB01; family DAOVTB01; genus DAOVTB01. The sequence continues at coordinate 3,199 of DAOVTB010000024.1, read as the reverse complement.
CTCAGAGAAATGAAATGAAATTTTCTATGGGACTTGGTTGGCTTCTTCGCGAAAACAATCTTAAACTTGATGAATCAGGTTTAGGTAGAAGCAGAAGAGTAAAAGTAACTCTTAGCGAAGACATTTAATTTAAAAGTATTAGGAGTATCTCCCTAATTCTCCATATTATGAGGGTCATCACCGATGGCCCTCTTTTTCTTTTTCCAGACATTTTATGAGCGATCTTTGAATTTTTTTGATATTTCCCAAAACTCAAAATACAGTAAAGCATTCCTCGTCTTGTACAATATCAAAAAAATCCAAATCTCATCTCATAAAATGTCTGGAAAAATTGCGTGCCCTCTTATTCCATTTTATGTATTTGGGTGGAATAAACTTATCTGGCGCTGGGGTCAGGGTAACTTTCATGAACTTGAACCTCAAGTTCACAAAAGTCACTTCTGACCCCTTTTATATTAACTATTTGAAGAGATGCGGTAGAGAAAAAAGTAAAACCTGGGAGGCACGTTTTTCAAAGTAGGTAAAATTTAATCTCCAGTTGGATAATAATACTGGATTTCGTACTACTTTTGTAGCAGTTGCCCCTTCCAATAATGTTTTTTTACAATCTTTCAAAATGTAGAATATACTTTTTTCCAACATTGAAAATTTATCTGCATAAGATTCAGAACAAAATTTTTCCATAGCAAGAAGGAGTTCAAATAAAAGACCTAATCCAAACACATGGTGCTTTGCATAAAAATGAAATAACAGGAGCCTGAAGTACCAGGAATCAGCAGGTACATATGTATCCTCGAATGAAGTAACTCCATTAAATATCTCAATCTCTGGAAATCTCATTATTTCGTATTTCCCAGCTTTATCCAACGAATAATGAATATCACACATGGAAAAAGGCCCTTTCATATTCAAACTGCCAAAGTTTTCTACTCTTTTTTCTATTACTGTCTTGCCATGATATTCATAAGAATCAGACTGCATCATGGAAATAACCTGCTTTAAATCATTTTTTTTAATATAGATATCATTGTCTCCCCAAAATCTACACTGAGGAGTACAATCATAAAGGAGTTTTTCAAGAATCTCTCCTTTCAATTCAAAATATGTGATTTTTTTTGACTTAAATAGTTTGAGGAGATTTTCTCTTTCCTGCTGAGCAAGTATCTTTTGAATAACATCATTCTTTGAACAAATGTCTATAGATTTAGATTCGAATAATCCAAGAAGTCTATGTATTTTGATATATGAAATAATTGTTTCTGTAGAAGAAACAAATTGTGAAAAATCTAATTTAATCTTTTGCCTGGTCTGCAGCGCAGATCCCAGATGCCTCAGAATGAGGAGATAATCATTGAATTGGAGTTGTTGACGTTGAAAGAATTGCATCTACTTTCTGACATTGAGTAGTCGTTGTATTTAAAAAACCATCTTGAACACCTGCAACTGTCGTATCTTCAGATGTCATTCCATTGTTACCACTTATATAATTACCATTTTGATCCCCATTACTACCAAGAACTCCGGCACCATTTACTGCCCATGCTCCGTTTGTCATAATATTGTTTGACAGAATATAAGGATTTGAACCAACAGCACACCATACCCCATTAGTAATATTCAAATTTATGTTGCTATGTTCAATTGTAGTATCAGTCTCGGCAAAAACCAATATTCCTTCCGCATTCCCTTTTACTTCGCTATCTTTGATCAAGACTTTCTCTCCAGAACACGATATCCCATTTGTGAAAGATTCCGACACATAACAATTCTGTATTACAGTACTTGTAGTTCCTCCAGAAGATATTCCTATTTTGTTTTTTGTAAAATTACAGTAATTCAGATTCAAGTTATAATTAAAAATAAAGCATCCGGTTGCAGCATTTTCAACATCAATGAAATCAAATACAGATCGGCTGGCTGCAGTTTCATCCTTAAAAGTAAAGCCAGACCAGTCATCAGTTGTTACAGCAGGTGAATCAGAAATAAATTTTATCCTGCTCATCTGATTACCTTCACTGATAAAACTACCATTTACAATAATTTCTACCCTTCCACTATCTTCACCACCATTTGTAGCGTCTGAATTAGCTGTTATTTTAACTTCAACTCCAGCCTCGACTATTACCCGAATATCAGGATCTATTGTCATGTCACCACTAATGGTATAAGGCGAAGCACTTGCAAGCATATATGAATCTTTTGTAATGTTACCGCCCGCAAACGTTGTCGGTACAACTGCAGGAGTTGTAAACGTAATCTCATTACTTGCCGTTGCCAGATAAGTCTGATCATAAATATATATCCTGTAGAAATACCCTGTTTCAGGAACAAGACCAGTATCTTTATATGACAGTACATCATAATGTGTAATAGAAGTAACCAGAGTACTTTGATCTGTAGCTGGAGAATCATTCGATCTGTAAACATCAATCTTCTTGAAATCAGTAATATTTGGATCAGCCCATCCAAGCTTCGCTGAATCAGGACGGAGTTCATCTGCATAGTGACCAAGATAAATAAGAGGCGGAGGATAGTTCTGAGTCGTTGCTCCAACAGTATTACTATCTGTTTTTTGACCAGAATTATCCAGTACAGTCACCTTGAAATAAAACTTCTGATTTTCTTTTAAAGAATCAACAACATGGGTAATTGTAGATGTATTTTTATATTCAGCAATAATTTCCGATGATGCTGGTATAGGCTCTGTCTCAGATTTAAATATCTGATAAGAAAAAAAGTCACTGGCCTGAGATTGACTCCATGACAGCTTCATACTTGTATTTGTTATTTCATATGGCGGATCAAACGTTACTGCATCCGGAGCAGGATTCAAAGTCTTTATCTGATACTCATTGCTTTTTGCATAAATACCATTTTTATCATACACAAGAACCTGATATATATAATTTGTATCTTCAACCAGTCCTCCATCAGTAAATGCTAAGATAGTCTTATCTGTTATCCCTACGACGTAATGGCCTCCAATAAGAACTGGTGATATCGTATTTCTGTAAATATGATAATAAGCAAAGTCTTCTTCCGTAGTCTCTGTCCATTCAAGCTTCACCGTAGTTCCTGTGGCGGTTCCTTCAGTAATAGTGACAGGAGTCGGAAGATCCTCAACTTCTATCGTAAAGGCCAAATCCCCAGTTTCATATTCATAACCTCTAAGGTCTTTTGCAAATATCTTAAAATGGTT
>DAOVTB010000158.1 GCA_030633305.1 Candidatus Muiribacteriota bacterium | reverse complement strand
TAAATCCCATTTTATATAAGTTTTCAAATATTATTGTTGGATCAATTGGACTGCAATGAATAACATCATTCCATAAACAATTAATAATTGGAAGACGACGATTCATAAGTTTTTCACGTCCAACATACTTTTTTGAAAAAAGTTCATACAACTTCAAAAAATCATTTTTGAGCTTATTCAAAGGTACAATGCTATTACCTTGAAAAAATTCTGGTTTTATATGGTAGATGTATTTCATAAATTGAGTATAATGATAAAAGTGTTTTTGTCAATTTTCATCATTAATAATATATAATATTTAACGCGATATATCCCGAATCTTATAACAGCACACTCCATTAAGCATAGGGATTTATGTAAGTTTTTTGACATAAATATCTATTTTGTTAAAAGTTGTTGACATTTTGTTTTTTGTATGTAAAACTTACGTTGACTAAAATTAAAGGTGAAGGAAAACAGATGAGAATACTTAATCGGAACACATGCACTTTCTTTCGGGGAAAGAGTGTACCTACAACACTTCACCTGAGGATTTTGTCTTGATTTAATCTTACAAGACGAAAAGCCCTGGGTGAAAGCCCAGGGCTTTTTTTATTTCTATTCAATTTCCAGACTTATAAAAATGCTGCGGGCTAAATTCAGGACTTTAGTCATGGTTTACGCTGGCTGGGCAATTTAAGCCCATATAATTAATAAGGAGGAAATTAACATGTCATACGCATTAACAATTGAAAACGTTTCAAAGTTTTTTTACAAAAACGAAAATGGTTCGAAAAAGAAAACTAAAAAGAGATCATTAAAAGATATCTTTTTGAGCCTTTTTACTAATAAATTTAATGAGAAGTTCATAGCATTAAACAATGTATCCATAAATATCAATAAGGGTGAAATTTATGGAATACTTGGTGAAAATGGTTCAGGGAAATCAACTCTTATCAGAATGATATCTACATTGCTTCTTCCTGACGAAGGATCAATCAAGATCTTTGGAAAGGATGTCGTGATGGATCCTAAATTAGTACAGAAGATGATAAACAGAGTATCAGTAGATGCATCATTTTTTAAAAAGCTGTCTCCAAAAGAAAATTTAAGGTACACAGCAAGATTGTATGGAATGGATATTCATTTTGCTGAGAAAAAAATTAAGGAAATCCTTGAAGAACTGAACTTTGATACAAGCAGACTAGATGATTCCATTGATCAGTTTTCAAGAGGTATGCAGCAGAAGGTGGCAATTGCAAGAGCATTTCTCACCTCCCCCGTGCTGCTTCTACTTGATGAACCTACAACAGGGCTTGATCCTAGATCAAAAAAGGATGTACAGATTTTCATTCGAAAGATCATGAAGGAACATGATACAACCGTTCTTCTGACAACACATGATATGCAGGAAGCTGAAGAACTATGCGATAGACTCACAATTTTGCAGAAAGGAGACATCTTAGTCGAAGGCAAAACTACAGAATTGAAGAGGAAACACACCAAATCTGGTCACGGATCACTTCAGGAAGTTTTCCTGAGCCTGACTGGAAAGGAATACCAGAAGGAGGATGACACAGGATGAATACAATAAAACATGAATTAAATGCAGCATATGGTTTTGTTGAGAGACAGTTCTATCTCTGCAAAAGATTTTGGAAATGGGAACTTGTCTTTGTTATATATACTTTGGTCAATGCTATATCTATCGGATTCATAGTCCCAGGTATGGTCGCGATGCAGGGAGGAAATACATCTAGTATAAATGTTGATTATATGGTTCTTTATCTTCTTACAGGTTCAATAATCTGGGGATTTCTGTCAGTAATTTTTGATGAAGTCTCAAACACTATTACCTGGGAAAGATGGGAAGGAACAATTGAATATACATTTATGGCACCGATTGAACGTTTTACTCATCTTTTTGGAATGTGTATTTTCTCAATACTTTATGGATTCATAAGAACAATACTAGTTCTTGGGATTGTATCAGCGTTCTTTGATATAAATCTTGGTAATGCCAACTTTATTGGCGCAGCAGTGATCATGTCAGTTGCAAGTCTTTCATTTATAGGACTTGGTATACTTGCAGCAATACTTCCGCTCCTGTCTCCTGAAAAGGGAGAACAGATGGCAATGATTATACAGGCATTAGTACTTATGGTATCAGGTATATATTATCCGGTAACTATCCTTCCAGAGTGGATGCAATTTGCTTCAAAATTTTCACCCGCAACTTATGCTCTTGAAGGAATGAGGATGGCACTTATTGAAGGTGCAACAATATCAAAGTTACTACCAAAGATTATTCCGCTGATCGTGATTGCGATCTTTTTAATCCCGATTGGGTTAAAAATTTTCTCCATTGGTGAAGTCTATGCTAAAAAGACGGGTCTTTTAAAGAGAAGTGGGTAATTATAATACTGCACGATGCATAATAATACCGGTGCCAGTGTCTCTCGTTGGACTCGTACCAGATACGAGACCTGGCACCATATACCACATAATTATTCAGTTTTTGCACCAAGTTTTGTCAATGTGCTTGCCGTACCAAAATTTCCAGCATCCATAGCAATTTTATATGCACTTCTACCTGAATCATTTTGGTGATTTATATCTGCACCTGCTTCAACAAGCAGTCCACAAATATCGTCATGTCCATTTTTTGCAGCAAAATGAAGTGCCACAGAACCATCACGATCGCGAATCGCATTATCTGCATTACCTGATATCAAACTTTTTACAACTTCAATATGCCCTTCACTACATGCTAACATCAATGCAGTTTCAGTCTTTTTATTTTTTACATTAACATCAGCATTTTTTTTCAACAATACTTCAACACATTCCTTGCTTCCTTTCTGTGACACTAGATGGAGCGGAGTTGATTTTCCGGATTTACTAATGGTATTAACATCTGCACCAACATCTATTAGTGTTGCTACAAGTTCGAAATGACCATACATTATGGCTATCATGAGGATGGAAATACCATCCATATTCTTTTTATTTACATCAGCACCTTTATCTAGAAGTAGTTTTACAAGATTAATGGCATTCTTCTTAACAAGCATCATCAAAGCAGTTCTTTTATTATTGTCAGGTTTGTCTATCTTGACTTCAGCCTTAATGAGCATTTTTATACCTTCTTCATTTTCGTCCTGACACATCATAATAAAAGGGGTAAATCCTTCAGCATCAGAGGCGTTTATATCAGCTCCAGCTATCAAAAGTTGCTCAAAAATATCAATTTTTTCCAATTGACTTGCAATAACGCATGGCGGAGTACCAGCTTTATCAGGAATATTCAAATCAGGTTTTGCAACGAGGATAACTGCAAGCATATCCAGATCTTCTTTTTTTATGATATGGATCAATGCTGTATCACCAGAGTGATCAACAATATTCAAATCAATACCAGACTTGATTAGATATTTTACAATTTCTAAATTATCTTTTTCAACTGCTTGAATAAGAAGAGATTCCCCTTTTGAATTTTTACAATTCAGATCTCCCCCATTTTCAATAAGGAATTTTAAAATATTTACATGGTCAGTTTCAATTGCGCACATCAAAGGAGTATCACCCTGTGCGTTTTTAATATTAACATCAGCAGAAGCTGCAACAAGTGGCTTTATAATCTCCATATAACCCTTCATGGAAGCATAGTGTAGTGCAGTATTTCCAAGAGAATCTATCCTGTCGGTTTCAGCTTCATATTCAAGAAGTAAACGTATAAGCTTAACCGAAGGTTTTTCGGCGGCACCCATTAAAGCAGTTTTTTTATCATGATTACACTGGTTAACATCAGCATTTTTTTCAATAAGTACTTTTACTTCATTATAGTTCCCCTTAATAGAAGCACTCACAATCAGACTTTCTAAAACAGATTTTCCAGTACGAACACCGCCATATCTCATATTATATCCAACAAATCCAAAATACAATATTGCTCCAGCTAAAACAAAAACTGCTGTGATACCAATAATCAAAGCAATTGAATATTTTGAACTCTCCACTGCTCCAGCTTTGATCAATAAAGAATATATTTTGTCATGATGAGTTTTTTTGGCCCAGTCAAGACTTGTATTACCATATTTATCCTTAATATTCAGATCAACATTCAAGGACACAATGTATATTATTGTACTTTCGTGACCATAAATCACAGCTTCCATCAATGCAGTATTTCCATGAATACCCGAATATCCAGGTTCCGCACCAGATTCTATTAATTTCTTGAAATTCTTCAGGTTTCCTTCTTTTGCCATGTCCAATAGTTTGGAATTTATTTCATCCTTAGTCAAATAATCATAAATGTTACCAGTTTCTTCTACTTCGTCTGTCAAAACTTTATCTGCAACAATTTCCTGACAATAAAGAAAATTTGAAATCATGGCAATCATAACAATAAAAAAAATGATTATTTTATTAACTTTATTATTCTTATTCACAATTTATCTATACTCCCTCTTTATGAAGTAATTTTTCAACTTTTCAAACATACCATAAAGCTACTTGTTAAGGAATTAATTTCTTTTCATATATTTAATTTCATTTCCTGAATGACACTATAAAACATGAAATTCCGCCAGTAACCATAATTGAGCCTTTGATTATATCAAGATTTCGCCTGTTTTTTTTAAAAAGAAAAGTACAGGATATAAGCATAAGTCCAATACCAGAAAGTCGGGTCATATTATTCAATATTTTTGTAAAAGTACATTTTCCCATTTTTATCTCCTGTAATCACTTTTATTAAAATCGTTTTAGATCTGTTTTTTTAAATTCCCACTCTGGAGTTAAAAGATTCCCTGAAAATTCACATCTATACCATGGATTTATTAAAAAATGGCTCATTAAAATGTGAATATCCTGTGCCGGCATATAGCTTTGTGCCAGGAGAAAGATTTTCTCGCCTTTCTTATTTTCAGCCATATCCATAACAATAACTGCATGTCCTGGAAATCCACCCTTAATAAAAACATCACCTATTCCCATATCATTTATGGATTTGAGCTTATGCATTTCTTTTGAAAGAGAATGAGTGTTGGCATATGAAAAAACCATTGTCATGTATTTCATAAATATCTGGTATCCATTTGAAGAATCAGCACTTTTAGACCAGGTACATTTATTTTTTTTGATCTTTATTCTATTACCCTTACGCCATTTTGAAAACATTGCCTTAAATCCACTAACAAAATCAAAACTAATTGAATCATATTTTTTTTGACTATAAAGATATTCAGCTCTTAATCTCATCACTGCATCAGCACATTGCTGAAGATTCTTTTTTCCAGTATCAATATCAAGGACACTGAAATGAACATCTTGATTATTTTTTAACTTACCATTGTGAAGCTTAACTGAAGTTCCATCTTTTTTCATTGGAATATGCCTTAACCAGTATTGAAAAGAATCTTTTTTCAACGGAATACGGTTAAATTCTTCTGGACATGGAATGCTGCTTACACGTCTTTTAACATCATACTTTTCAGGTAACCAGGGATATTCGCAATCCACTTTCAAAATAAGTGAATTATCCGGCAAACAACTTATGCTTTTATCAGACCTTATGTCAATACCATTATTGGAGACGGGATCAGCAGTTACATTATCGCAGCCTGAAATAAGAAATGTCAGAAGGAAAATTATTAGTACAAATTTTTTAAATTCATTATTCACTGTAGTATATTAACACACAGATTTTATTCATGGCAAGATATTCTGTATTACCATACCGTACTTTTATTGTTATTAAATTAATGATAGAATTCTATAATAATAAATTTCCAAAGGAGTCATATATGATGAATAAATCAATTATTATCACAAATGTTGAAACAGTCCCTGGAAAGTCTGTTGTCGAGCATTATGGTCTTGTAGTTGGTTCTACAGTAAGAGCTAAGCATGTAGGGCGTGATATTATGGCAGGATTAAAAAATCTTGTTGGTGGTGAGTTGAAAGGATACACCGAACTTCTTCAGGAAGCCAGAAAAGAATCGATTGATAGAATGATCAAACAGGCTAAAGGATTTGGCGCTAATGCTATCGTCAATGTAAGATTCTCTACTTCATCTGTTGCCGCTGGTGCTGCAGAGATTTATGTCTATGGGACTGCCGTTAAAGTAGAATAGGTGAAATAATGGATAATGATACAATAGGTACTATTATTGGTCTCGGAATTACAATTGGTATTCCTCTTTCAATGCTTTTCATTACTTATTTTATAGGTAGTACACTCGAAAAGAATCATTACAAATCAATTCTTGAAAGAGAGAAAAAATTTATTAATCTTCCAGCAGTTTCTGGGAAAAATTTTATTGATCCAGAGAAAAGTGTGAAATCTGCAAATTTAGTTTCTGGCGTTACTATCGTTTCAATTGACTATTTTAAAAGATTTCTCGGTGGATTAAAAAATCTTGTCGGTGGTGAAGTTGTTGCTTATGAATCCGTTCTTGATAGAGCGCGACGTGAATCTATCTTAAGAATGAAGGAAAAATCACCAAACGCTGATATCATAATAAATTTAAAAATTGAGACATCGACAATAGGAAAAGTAACTAATAAAGGCGGTACTGGCTGTAGCGAAGTAATCGCTTATGGAACAGCTATTACATATGACAATTAATGAAATTTGTTCCAAAATTCACTGAAGAAAACGTAAATGTAACTCCGAAATCTCCTCTGATAGAAGCACTTTGGATCACTGCTTCTGTTATTTTTCTAATTATTGCATTTTATGGAGTTTCTGGTCTATTACTCGATCTCGTTATACCATATCTTCCTGAAAGTATTGAGACTCCCCTTGCAGGTATCTTCCAGGCCTCTATCAAATTTAAAACGTTGGAGCACCAGGAAAAGGGAAAAATACAAAATATGGTAACAGAACTTTCAAATTTGATTCCAGATAATAAAAGAGAATTCTTTGTTCAAATAATTTCGGATAAAGAATTTAATGCTTTTGCAATTCCCGGAGGAACAATTTTACTTCTTCAAGGATTACTGGATAAAGTAAAATCTGAGCAGGAGCTTGCTTTTGTTTTATGCCATGAAATGGGACACTTTCATCACAGAGATCACCTCAAAGCCATTGGAAGAAAACTTCTAGGGTTTGTTGTTATGGCATTTGTTTTCGGTGGAAATAATCCATTAAATTCCACAATCCAGTCTACTTTTTCCAGACTGGATCTGAAACATTCCCAGAAACAGGAACTGGCAGCAGACGAATTCGCATTGGATCTGCTAAATAGAAGATATGGAAATATTAATGGTGCCTTTGAGTTTTTCAATTCACTAAAAAACAAAGAAAAATTCCCGGAATTTTTGTATTTTTTTTCAACTCATCCTAAACCTGATGACAGAATCAATGTACTTAAACAAATAGCCAGGGACAGGAATTATAAATATAATACGGAATTGTTTAATTAAAATCTATAGTAATTAAATTTTTTTTGGAGAAATGATGTATCGGATAATAGAACATGATATTTAATTCGATATCTTTTGGAATATTCCTTTTTATTGTTTTTACAATTTACTGGTTTATCTTAAAAAATAATCTTAAACTTCAAAATCTATTTGTTCTAGTTTCCAGTTATGTTTTTTATGGTTGGTGGGACAGCAGGTTCTTAATATTGATTGTTTTCAGTTCACTTATAGATTATTTTGTTGGACTTGGATTAGAAAAAAATAATAGTAATAAAATCAGAAAACTGCTCCTTTTTACCAGTGTTTTTATCAATATTGGACTTCTTGGTATCTTCAAATATTTCAACTTTTTTATTGATAACTTTGTTGAAGCAACGCAATTTTTCGGATTTCATATAAATTTATCAACAATTCATATTATTTTACCAGTTGGAATAAGTTTTTACACATTTCAAACATTAAGTTATTCCATTGATGTTTATAGGAGAACACTCAAACCTACAAGAGATATTATTGCATTCTTTGCATTTGTAAGTTTTTTCCCTCAATTAGTAGCTGGTCCAATTGAAAGAGCGTCAAATCTTTTACCTCAATTTTATAAGAAAAGGAAATTCGTTTACGCTTCGGCAGTTGATGGGTTGCGACAAATTCTCTGGGGTCTTTTTAAAAAAGTTGTTATTGCTGATAATTGCGCCAGGTATGTAAATGATATTTTTTCTAACTATACAGATTATTCTGGAACAACTCTTATACTCGGTGGTGTTTTTTTTGCATTTCAAATATACGGTGATTTTTCTGGGTATTCAGATATTGCGATTGGAACAGCAAGATTATTCGGTTTTAACTTAATGCAGAATTTTGCATTTCCTTATTTTTCCAGAGATATTGCTGAGTTCTGGAGACGATGGCATATTTCTCTTTCGACCTGGTTTAGAGACTATCTCTATATACCATTAGGCGGTAGTCGAGTTGGACCAGGGATAAAGATCCGCAATATGTTCATTATTTTTCTTGTCAGTGGGTTTTGGCATGGAGCAAATTGGACTTTTATAGTTTGGGGGTTTTTAAATGCCATATACTTTTTACCACTGATGCTTACTAAAAGTAATCGAAATAATACAGATATTGTAGCTCATGGTAAGTTATTTCCAACTTTTAAGGAATTTTTTCAAATAGGTGTTACATTTTTCTTAACGGTTTTTGCATGGATATTTTTTAGAGCAGAAAATATCTGGATCGCATTAGCATATATAAAACATCTAGTCTTAAATATTCATATTGCAACAAGTCAGCCTTTTATATTTTTATTTGATAAAATCACAATATTTTTACTACTTCTGATAATAGTTGAGTGGCTCCAAAGGGATAAACAACATGCTCTTGACATTGCATCAATGGAAACTTATAAAAAATGGGTAATTTATACTATAATCGCATTAATAATTTTAAATTTTGGAATAACTAATGAAACACCATTTATTTACTTTCAATTCTAAATCCGATAAGAAACTTTTTTGTATAAAATTTCTTTTATTTTGTTTTCTGATTATTGTAATTCAATTATTTTTCAGTGCCGTTGTACCTATAAGTTTCAAAACATTAGATGAACTGAAAGCAAATTTAAAGGACACGGAGATTTTTTTATTTGGTAGTAGCTTCAACCACTGGATTGATGAACAGGACAAAGATAAAAGATATATTTCTCAAATTGTGAATAGTCTACAACAGAAAAAAGTACATGGGATCAGTAAAGCAGCATTTAACTTAGAAATATTTCATGGTTTTATTAATTATATTTCTAAAACCAACTATACTCCACAGTTATTTATAGTAGAAATTAATTTACGATCATTTTCACCTGAATGGGAAATGCGACCAGAGTATGAGTATAAAATTGAACTGCAAATTCTAAATAATGATCTACAGAAAATTTTTTATGAGTTATTGTCTGTGTTTAAAGATAATACAACTGAAATCAGTACGGAGACTTTTCTCAAAACATCCATTTATAAAGGCAAAGAAAAAGTTGGTGTCGTTAGTGATTTTATCTTTGATGATAAAAAAATCACTTCTGAAAGGATACGAAAAAAGTTTATTTTTCATTATCTTAGTCCTGTTGAAAAAACACATAAACAAATAATTGCATTAAAAAAAATTATTGAACTAAGTAAAATTTACAATTTTAAAATCTTATTTTACATTCCACCCGTTGACTATAAATCGGGTGAAAAACAATGCCCTGATGAGTTTATTTCAATTACAGGCAAAAGTATTACTTTTATAAAAAATATAATTGAAAAAAACAATAGTAATGTCCTTGATTTATCATACTCTTTAACATTTGATTATTTTTCAGATGAGAATTATCCTTATGGACATTTAAACCAGAAGGGGCGTCTATTTGTTGCAAATCTGATAAGCAAATGGATAGATGAAAATTTAATCGAACATAGCACTAAATATCACAAGTAATACTATTGACCAAAAATCTATCTAGTACCAATGTCAATTGTTTTGCATTCAACGTTAAGAAAGCGTTATATCGCTATTCTCCAGTTGCAGATGAGTAACCAAATACATATCCAATTACTACTAAAAGTAAAAGAAAAATTAAAGATTTCATAAATTCCTCCACCTAAATGATAAATTATTCAATGGAAATTAGCAATACTAAAATTTTGATAATAAAAATTATACTGAAATATTTTAGTTATATTAATCATGTCTGATATAATGAACTAGATTTTAAAATTTAAAAGGAAAAAATATGAGCGAAAATATTGATTCTATACGTGAACAAATATTAAAAGGCAGAAAAAAGTTTATCGCAATGGCTATAACTTATTTTCTAGGTGTTTTTAACGATAATTTCTTTAAACAGGTGATCATGCTTCTGGCGTTATCATACGGTAAAAATAAATTACAAGGTTGGGCGACTGTCGTATTTACTCTTCCCTATCTGATTGTTGCCGCACCTGCGGGTTGGCTTGCGGATAAGTATTCCAAACGTAATGTCATTATTGGCGCCAAGTGGCTGGAACTTTTTGCTATGATAGCTGGTGCTCTGGGAATACTTTATTTCAATGGGAATGCCCCTATTATGTCCTTCAACTGGATTTTAATTCTTGCCATGCTTGGAATTATGGGTCTCCAGTCTTCCATATTCAGTCCCGCACTCAATGGATCAATTCCAGAACTTTATCCTAAAAGTTATATTCAAACTGCAAATGGAATTGTAAAGCTCGTTACAACTTTTGCTATACTCAGTGGTATTGCAATTGCGGGAATCGTCCTGGATTATGGAATAGAATCACAATTAGCTCAAACTTACAATAAAATTGAAACGTTAAATACAAAATATGCTTCTGTAAAAAATAAGGACATTTTGAGAACTTTACTGTCTGAAACAATTAAATCTTCTCTCGATGAGTACTC
>DAOVTB010000081.1 GCA_030633305.1 Candidatus Muiribacteriota bacterium | reverse complement strand
TTTTGTATTTCAGAGAAAATTTTATTCAACTCTACAATATATGTTTTAAATGAGTTTGATAGATTTGATTCGCTTAGAGAGCTTTCAATATCTCTAACATACTGGAGAGCATAATTCTTCACAAGCAAGTCATTTTTTAATTTTTCTAGGTTAATTTTGGTCTGATCTACCATCATCTTAACAGCTAAAGGAGAAAAATTCCCTATTTGCCAGTCCGCTGGGTTTTCATCAATAACAATTTTTAATTTCTGAAAAATATCAGCATGTTTTTTCTCACATCTTGAAAGTGCAACCCATGTTTCACCATAGTCAGTAAATTTCTCATTACAAACGCTATAATATTCTGAAAGAGATTCTTCATTTTGAATAAATAAATCGACAAGTTCCAGAAGTTGTTCTTTGTTACTCATAATTGTCTCCAAAATTTTTTATATATGCGAATTGTATCAAATCAAAGATGTCTAATCAAGTGGACTTTTATCTGTGGTGTTGCAATAAATGAAAGTTTAGTGGTAATCACCGGTTAAACTATAATTGATACTTGCCTTAATAACGCCCCTATCAGTTTTTACACCTGTATAGAAAATTTCCTGCCTGTGAACGGAATTAAGGAATTCATCTGTAATTGAAGAATTAATGCTTTTTAATGCACTTATCTTCGTTTTAATAATCTGTTTTCCAGTATCAAAAACATTATTATCCTTGCTTGCCCAGATTTCTACATTTGAATCAAAGATTCCACTATTTTCGAGAGTATAATTCAATGTAACCTGATAGATGTCAGAATCAGAATTGTAAGTAACCGGTGGAGATGTAACTGAAACTTCCTGTTTCCACCCATTACTTGATTGAAGTGTAAATGCGAGATCAGAAGATACATGATCGAAAGGGATTTTTTCAATCTTGTTTATAGTACTGATTGTTGAACAACCGCAAACAAAAACAAAACATATAAGAATAAATGGAACTAAACTTTTTAGTGGCATGATTTATTAATCGGCTAACCCTGATGTTGCATGAGCGAATCTTGAAATTTTCACTAAATATATATTGATTGAATTATTATTAGTTTTAATTTAATATAGTATTCCATGAAACTGAAAATTATTATTGTTATCATAGCCTCTTTGTGTCTTCTGATGCTTTTTAAATTCTCATCAGGTAATGATCATATCAGTTTTTACTTTTTATATGGATTATCAGCTGTAATTCTCTGGTTATACAATTTTTTCCATTCTCATACCAAAGAACCGATAATTTCAGAATTTTATGATAAATTCATGTATTATACTGGAATAGTCATGCTGCTCGAGTTATGGATACTTTATACAGGTGGTGCAGAATCACCATTTGTAATTTTTTACTATTTTCCAATTGTCTGGATTGTTCTGATATCTAAAGCCTGTTGGGAAGAAGAACTGTTTTTTTTGACTTTTCTGGTTTTTATTTTCAGCTTAAATTTTAATAATGTTGTTGTTATGCATTTTACTCAGCACATTGTTTCATTATGTCTTTTTTATATGTCTCTTAAGTTTTTGAATTTTATAGGTATATTTAATAACGATAGAAAATAAATACCATATGTAGGGGAGGGTCTGTGACCCTCCCGGATTAGATTACTTTAGATCATATATACAAAGAATGCCATTTTATGTTTTTTTATTATAACGGGAGGGTCACAGACCCTCCCCTACAGATTGATATTATTTTATAGAACTAAAAAAATGTACTCCCAGTGCGATTTCTTTCATTGATTCCATAATAGCAATCAGGTATAATGTACAGTCATGAAAAGGAATATAATATTAATAACAATTATATCAATACTGGTTTTTATACTTTTCCGATTTGCAGTTGGAAGTGAAAACCTTACTTTTTCAGTTCTATACGCGATATCAGTCTTGATTTCAAGTCTGATATATTACACTGTTGCAAAATTGAAAAAACCTATATTCTCTGAAGAATTTGATAAGATGCTATATCTGTCAGGTATTGTTATGATCATTGAATTATGGATACTGTTTACAGGAGGATCTGAATCACCATTTACTGTTTTCATGATATTTCCACTTGCCTGGATTGTATATTTTTCTGGGTTTAAACCTGTGGAAGAATTTATAAGTGTTGGGTTTACCATTGGTATCCATATGTTGAGTTATTCTGATGAAGTCAAAAATATTTTTATTACAAAACTGGTTACACTTATTGTGATTTATCTTGTAATGAGATTATTTTTTAAGTCAGATAACAGCAATAAACAACTTCCGGAAGTTTCTGAAAATGAGGAAGGATTTGAAAACAAGAACCTGTATAGTACAACGAATAAAGAATATCGAAAGATAAAAGACTTTTTTGAAAATGACAAGGTTTTGCTATCGCACAAGTTTTATGGTGATGGCGATGATGTTCAGAAAGTTGAAAGACTTCGCGTAGTTGTAAAGAATTATTTTCTTGAATTGTATAATTCGTTTAAAGAAAATCATCAAGATGTAGAAAATATGATGATTCTGATTGATGATATGAAAGGAAACATATTTTTATTCAGAAGAGAGGAAGGAAAAATAAATTTTCAGTCATTCCAATTGAAGTTTAATTTTGATCAGTATGATAAAAAGGAACTGAGCAGGGAATTAAAGAGGATTATTGATTTTGATGAAGAAAGATTAAATTATCACTCTCTTCAATTTGAAGATGAGACTTTTGGACTTGTTATTACTGAATTTCAGATCACTCCTGATGAACTTGAACTGATTGAAAAATTCAGTAGCGATTATTACACTTCATACATACTTGGCAAACTCAGAAATATGAAGCAGTCGATTGATTATTTTGAAAAGGAGAGGGAGACGTACAATTTTATAACAGAACTTAATGCATTTGAAAGTGTAGATAATATTGTAAAGAAAATAATTGGTTTTATAAAATATATCTCAAAAAGCGATGATGCTTTTTTCGCAGTTTTTAAAGATTCTGAATTGAATATTATAAGTGAAACTGGTGTTAAAGAAGACGAACGTAAAGAGTTGCTTGGAATAATGAAAAAATATTTTATTGAAAATCAGGGAAATGAGAAATTGAAGAGCTATTCACTGGAAAATGAAAAATCAAAAGTAGTTGTTCTTCCAATTAAAGCATTTAATAAAAATGATCAGGACGCAGCAATAGGAATATTTTTCAGGAATGGTAATCTGGAATTCTCATACATGAATAATATTGAAAAAATAATGTATCATTCCTCATTACTGATTGATAAATATAATCTGTACAAGGAATATGAGCAGAAAGTATTTACTGTAAAATTTCTTGGGTTGTTATTTGATCTTGTGAAAAGTAAGAAGATAGACAAAAATATTATCAATATGGTTCTAGAAAATATATTGATGTTTTTTCCAGTCAGCTCATGTAAATTGTTTATGAAAAATGACACTTGTTTTGGAGAACTCAGATTTGACTGTGATCATAAAATTAGAGATATTTTCAGCAATCATACCCAATTGATGGATGAAGATGAATTTTCTAATATTTTTAAAGACAAATTTTATCCGGGAAGCCGTCTTATTCCGATTGTGATCAATAATAATCTGGAAGCAGTTTTTGTTTATGATCTTGAAACGGAAGGTGCAAAAATAAATCTTCATACTTTAAAATTGATTCTTGCAATGCTTGTTCAGATAGTAAGAGTTGAATTCCTTATTGATCAGTTAAAAAGTATGAAACGTTTGAATGAGGAATTTCTTAAAGAATTAAATGCTGGTGTATTGGTACTGAATACATCTGGTATTGTGATGAGTGTTAATGATAGATGTATTGAGATTCTCACAACTAAAGAGAATACTATGGAAATTGGCATGAATAGTATTTTGCCCGTTTTTGATGACGCAATACCTGATGGTGAATTTATTACTTTTTTAAGGGAACTGATTCAAGGAAAAATAAAAAATACTGAACTGGATAGGAGTTTTAAATATAATTCGCTTGATATAGAGATTAGCCTAAAAAGGATTGAGTTTGAATATAATGAATATTTTCTGTTATTGATAAGGGATAATACCAGTAAGCTTAAGCAGGAAAAATATTTGAACACGGTCGAGAGACTTGCATCCCTTGGCGAACTTTCGGCTGGAATTGCCCATGAAATCCGAAATCCGCTTGGTGGAATTGAACTTTACATTTCGCTTTTGAAGAATAAATGTAGTGATGAACCGCAGGCAAAAAAAATTATTGATGAGACCCTTAGTGGAATAAATGATATTAAAAATATTATTACCAATCTTTTGAATTATGCCAAACCGCAAAAAGGTGATTATCAGAAGCTCAAACCAGCAGATGCAATCGATGAAGTACTAAAAATTCTAAAATTGAAACTTGAAAAGTCGAAAGTGACTGTTGTTAAAGACTATGATATGCATTCTATTGATAAGAAATATAGCCTCTATTTTATTTCGATCAAGCAGATATTATTAAATATTATACTAAATAGTATTGATGCAATGAGTAAAATCGAGGATATAAATCCTGAATTATGTATTGTGTCTGAAATAATCGATGAAAAGTGGCATCTTTCGTTTAAAGATAATGGAACCGGTATGGATGAAGCAACTGTTAAAAAGATTTTTGACCCATTTTATACAACAAAAGCTGAAGGGACAGGACTTGGGCTTTCTATTGTACATAGAATGATAAAAGAAATATCGGGAAGTATCGATATAAAAACGGTTTCAGGCATTGGAACGACTGTTAAGTTGACATTCCCTTTGTCTGAAGATCATCAGGTTTTACTGGAGGAAAATAAATGAGCAAAGAAAAAATACTTATTGTTGATGATGAAGAAATAATGAGAAATGCCGTGAAAATGGCACTTGAAGAAATTGATGATATTGTAATAGATGTTGCTGACGATGGCCTTGCTGCATCTAAAAAGATTGAAAAAAATGATTATTCAGTCGTTATTTCTGATATCCGTATGCCGGGAATGGGTGGAATTGATCTATTGAAATTAATTAAGGAAAAAAGTGATAATACATTTGTAATAATGATGACTGCATATGGTTCTGTTGATTTAGCTGTCAGAGGAATGAAAATGGGAGCATATGATTTTATTACCAAACCATTTTCATATGAAATTATCCTGGAAGTTGTAAAAAAAGCATTAAAACATAGAAAAGAACTTCTTGATAATCCATACCGCAATGATGATCCTCGTGATAGAGCTCATAAATTTAATATCATTGGTGAAAGTACAGCCATGCAGGAATTATTTTCTCTAATCGACAGAGTTAGTAAATCGGACGCTAACATATTTCTTTATGGAGAAAGTGGTACTGGTAAAAGTATGGTTGCGCGTGCAATTCATGATTCTTCATTTCGAACAAAGAATCCTTTTGTTTCTGTAAACTGTGCTGCTCTTCCGGAAACTCTTCTGGAAAGTGAACTGTTTGGACATGTAACAGGTGCTTTTACAGGTGCAATAAAAGATAGGCCAGGAAGGTTTGAACTTGCGCAGAAAGGGACAATATTTCTTGATGAAATAGGTGAAATAAGTCCATTTGTACAGGTTAAATTATTGCGTGTTACACAGGAAAAAAGTTTTGAAAGAGTAGGTGACATAAAGACTCTGGAAACGGATGTAAGGATAATAACTGCAACGAATCGTGATCTTAAAAAAGAAGTGAAAGAAGGTCGTTTCAGAGAAGATTTGTATTATCGACTGAACGTTATTCCAATTGAAGTTCCACCTCTGAGGACTCGTGGTGATGACGTTGAGATCCTTGCAAATCACTTTTTGAATATTTTTAATACTAAAAATAATAAAAGAATCAAAAATATTACTTCCAGTGTGATGGAAAAATTCAAGTCATATGCATGGCCTGGTAATGTAAGAGAGCTTGAAAATGCTATTGAAAGAATGGTTGTACTGGAAGTTAAAAATGAATTGACCGAATCTTTTCTACCCTCTGAAATTCGAAGAACTGTATATACCTCTGATAGTGATGTGGTTGGGGAATTTATGTTTAATTCAATTATTCCACTTCAGGAATTAGAAAAGATTTACATTTTACATGCACTTGATCATTTTCAGGGTAATTTCAGTAAAACATCTCGAGCACTTGAAATAGATCGGAAAACACTATATAATAAGTTGAATAAATACGGAATTAAGTCAGAAAGGTAAGTTATGGCAAAAAAAATTAAGAAAAAGAAAATTGATAAGGTTGAAACTGCTGAATTTGATGTTCAGGTGGAAGAAGATTTTTTATCGCTTAAATTTTATTCACTAGCTTATGTAATCATTGCGATTGCAGTAACATTTCTTTTTAGAGCTTATTTTCTTTTTTACTGGAACTAAAAATCTGTTTTAGAAATTTTTCAATTTCTGGAAATGGCTGGAGAAGCTTCATTGTATTTAAGAAAAAGCCATACAAGGGTTTCAAGAAGTAAATAAACGGACATCATAGAAATCAATATACTTTGCATTTATACCTCGAGACTAGATGATTTCTACTGAACTGTCAATATTAACCCGTCCATTATATAAAATTGAAAATTCGCATTCTGGACATTTTAATACATAATTCGAATATTTTACTTTTGCATGAACACCTTTAATCATCTCATTTTGACACATTGGACATAACATAATACTTCCTCCTCGAAAATTTGTTACAGTTCCTCTACTATATTTATCGGAATAATGATCAAAAACATTTAGAAATATTGTTAAATTTGATATAATCATTAAATTGTAATTCAAATTAAGTGGAGGTTTTATGCCTATAGCTGTCTATATATGGATAATAATTGGAATTGTACTTGTTATAATAGAAGCTGTGATACCTAGCTTTATTGTACTTTGGTTTGGAATGGGGGCTTTTGTTACAGCGCTGGTGTCTTATTTTACTAAGGATCTTTTTTATCAATCCCTTGCATTTGCGATATCCTCTTTTATATTTATAGTAGCATCAAGATTTTTGATTTATACAAAACGTGACAAAGAGAGCAAAGTTATCAATCAGCCTAAAGAAATGAATGTATTTGCAATGAAAGGCAAGATTGGAATTGTTGAAGAAGATATTGATGTTGCTGCAAACACAGGACTTATCCAAGTAAGTGGTGAATCCTGGAGAGCAATTACAGAAGAAGATGAAGTTATCAAGGAAGGCGAAAAAGTCATTATTATCAAAGTTGATGGAAATAAATTAGTAGTAAAAAAGAAGATTAAAGGAGAAAAGTAATATGGGTGGTTATGAGTGGGTATTTGGAATAATAGCAGTAGTGGTTCTAATTGCAGTTATTGTATTAGGTAAAAAAGGTGTATTCATAGTTCCGCAAGCTAAAGTGGCGATTATTGAAAGACTTGGGAAATTCCAGAAAGTAGCACAATCAGGGGTGAATTTTGTAAATCCTCTATGGTCAAAACCTAAAATAATTAATACTGAAGATTATACTCCGAACAGATTCCTGCTTGATCTTGCTGAAAAATATGTTGATCTTCCATCGCAGGAAGTTATCACAAAAGATAATGTAAATGTTAATGTTGACTCGGTTATATATTATCAGATTATGGATCCTGTAAAAGCGGTTTATGAGATTCGCGGTTTAGACAAAGGTATTGAGCTTCTTGCAGTAACAACTACGAGAAATGTAATTGGTGAGTTAACGCTTGATGAAACACTTACGAGTAGAGATACTATTAATAAAAGGTTGCGTAAAGTACTGGATGATGCAACTGATAAATGGGGAGTCAGAGTAGGAAGGATTGAATTAAAAAACATTGAAACCCAGGGTGAAGTTGAAGATGCAATGCGTAAGCAGATGCAGGCTGAACGTAATAAACGTGCTACTATACTCGACGCAGAGGGAAAAAAACAGGCAATGATTCTTGAAGCCGAAGGAAGAAAAGAAGTAGTTATTATGGCAGCGGAGGCTAAAAAAGAAGCATTGATTTGTGAAGCAGTTGGTGAATCTCAGGCAATCAAACTTGTTTTTGATGCAATCAAAGAAAGCCAGCCTACTAAGGAAGTGCTTACACTAAAATATTTTGAGGCAATGAAGGAAATTGCTGATGGAAAATCAACAAAGATCTTTATGCCGTATGAAGCGTCACAACTTCTATCAAGTGTTGGTGCAATCAAGGAAATGATATCTAAGAAATGAGGAGAACAATATAATTTTGGATAAAGTTAAAGCAATAACAGTAGGTGTTGCAACGCAGGAAGACAAAGCAACTATAGCTGCTGAAATGGAAGAATTAAAAGCATTATGTGATACGTTGGATATTGAAGTAGCACAGTCATTTATACAGATTCGTGCAAAAAAACATCCAGGTCTTTGCATTGGAACTGGAAAGGTTGATGAGATAATCGAATGTCTTGAAGCTGATCATGATATTGAATATGTAATTTTTGATAATCAGTTGACTCCTTCACAAGGTCGAAAACTTGAACAAGTATTTAATCCAAATCTGGATGACCCTGATGCTCATAAGGTTTATGTGTTTGATCGAACTGAACTGATTCTTGATATCTTTGCCAGCAGGGCACAGACACATGAAGGTAAAATTCAGGTTGAACTTGCGCGTAATGTTTATTTTTTACCTCGCTTGAAAAGGATGTGGACACATCTTCACAGGCAGAAAGGTGGGGCAAGAGGTACAAAGGGTGAAGGAGAGATGCAGATTGAAATCGACAGGCGTACACTTTCTAAAAGGATAGATTTTCTAAAAAAAGAATTGAAGAAAGTAAAAAAAATAAGAGCAACACAACGCAAAAAACGTGAATCGGTTCCAGTTCCTGTTGTTTCCATTGTTGGCTATACCAATGCCGGGAAATCGACTTTACTTAATGCTCTTACAAATTCTGATGTATTTGTAGAAGATAAGCTTTTTGCCACACTTGATCCTGCAATAAGGAAATACAGTCTAAGCAGCGGGCTTGATATAATACTGATTGATACAGTTGGATTTATAAGAAAAATACCACATATGCTTGTTGAAGCATTTAATGCTACGCTGGAAGAGATAACAAGGAGTGATCTGATTTTATCTGTACTTGATGGTTCAGATGATGAGATTTCCAATCATTTGACCGCTACAGAAAATGTTCTTAAAGAATTGAAAACTGATACAATTCCAAGATTTAATGTGATTAACAAATCTGATTTGATCCTTGATGATGACAGGAAAAATATTATACGAAGTAAACTGCCGGATGCAGTATTTATTTCAGCGAAAGAGAAGACAAATTTTGATGTTTTATGTAATAAGATGATCTCTTTTTTTGAATCAAAAATGGTTAATATGAAACTGGATATTCCATATAAGGATTTTGGTAGTTATAATCTATTGCAGCAATATGGCAGTATTCAGGATGAACAAAGGAATGATACCGGAGTTTCAGTAGAAGCAAATGTTTTTTACAGGTATTCGTCTATTTTTTCGAAATACGAATCGAATTAAGAAAGACCTCGTGCAGAGAATACAGAGAAAAAAGAAGACCTCGCGCAGAGATCGCTGAGAACGCAGAGAAAAGATGGTAAAATATCAAATACTAATTGTAGGGACAGGCCCCTCAGACTGTGTCACAATTAAAAAAACACAAAATTTTGCCACGAAGGACACGAAGAAAAAAGAAGATTAGACAGGATTAACAAGATAAAACAAGAAAGAGAAAACTGGAAAAGCATTGTGTTTAATGTCATTACCCGACTTGATCGGGTAATCTATTCAAATTGACAAAGTTCATAAAATGGATCCCCGGGTCAAG
Organism: Candidatus Muiribacteriota bacterium; assembly: GCA_030633305.1. Taxonomy (GTDB): domain Bacteria; phylum Muiribacteriota; class DAOVTB01; order DAOVTB01; family DAOVTB01; genus DAOVTB01. Next base: position 7,105 of record DAOVTB010000081.1, on the reverse strand, counting down.
CCCGAGGATGACGAATGAATTGTGACACAGTCTGCCTGTGCCTGTCCGAGATTAAAAGGAAAAATAAACAGCCCTTTTGGCTGTCCAATGAAAAAGGCAAAAACAAATGATTGAAATAGCAGTAGCAATCGCAATAATCGTAATAGCAATAGTATTTATTACGGTTGGTCAATCAAGGAAAACTAATACTGGTATTGATGAAGAAATAATTTATAGTGATTTAGATCATTTTGCTGGTGGTGCTGATCTGTTAAAAGCTCCGTTAGGTACAAATAAAACATCTTCACCTCTAAATGGAGTAGTCCTTTGTGGTAAACCAGACAATATTGGATCAAGTGGTGTGCCTTATGAATTTAAATCTGGAAAATCTCCTAAAAATCTTTATGATGGTTATCGACTACAGGTTCTTGCCTATGGAGTTATACTGGAGAAACTTTCTGGTAAAATGCCGCCATATGGTGTTGTAAGATTCAAAGATGGGAAGGAATTTAAAGTAGAATATACAAGATCAAATATAAAGTATTTTTTTAAGAACCTGTATTCATTACTGGATGTTATAAGGGGAAAACGCAAAGCAGTCAGAAATCATGAAAATATAAATAAATGTAAGGGTTGCGAGTATTTTACACTATGCAGTGTTAAAAAATAAAAAAACATTCCAAAGACAAAATATATTTAAATATTTGTGATAAAATACTCATTATAGCTTATAAAATATCTAGGTTTAAGGAGATTATATTATGATCCCATATGAAATAATTTTAAAGAAAAGAAACGGTGGTAGCCTTAGTACAGAAGAAATTGAATATTTTGTTGGTGGTTACGTCAATGGAGATATTCAGGAATATCAGATGGCTGCTTTTTTGATGGCCGTTTATTTTAAAGGAATGGAAGGAAAGGAACTTTCAGAATTTGTCAGAATCATGGTAGATTCTGGTGATCGGGTTGACCTTTCCGGGATTGAAGGATTTAAAATTGATAAGCATTCTACAGGTGGTGTTGGTGATACTACTACGTTGGTTCTTGCGCCGCTGGTTTCTAGTTGTGGAGTAAAACTTGCCAAAATGTCTGGTCGTGGTCTTGGACATACTGGAGGAACTCTTGATAAACTTGAATCGATTCCAGGTTTTAATATCAGCATTGGAAAAGAAGAATTTATTAATATTGTGAATAAATGTGGTCTTGCTGTAATCGGACAGACAGCTAAAGTAGCACCTGCAGATAAGAAATTATATTCTTTAAGGGATGTAACGGCAACAGTAGATTCAATTCCATTGATTGCTTCATCCATAATGAGCAAAAAACTTGCTTCCGGTAGTGATGGAATTGTTCTTGATGTAAAGACCGGCTCAGGTGCTTTTATGGAAAATCTTGATGATGCCCGAGAACTTGGAAAAGTGATGGTTGATATTGGACGTAACTGGGGTAAGAAAATGGCTGCAGTAATCACTGATATGAACCAGCCTCTTGGTCGTGCTGTTGGACATACTCTTGAAGTCAGGGAAGCGATTGATACGTTGAGGGGAAAAGGACCAGCGGATCTTGAAGAACTTTGCTTATATCTTGGTGGATGGATGCTGACACTGGCTGGAAAAGTAGTTGATTATAATGAGGGGATAGAACTTCTTAAAGGAAAAATCAAAGATGGTTCTGCACTTGGTAAATTTAAGGAAATGATAATAGCCCAGGGTGGAAATCCAGAAGTTGTTGATAACTATGATCTGATTCCAATTGGTAAATATATGCTGGATATTAAAGCATCTCAGGATGGTTATCTCTCAGGTGTAAAAAATGCAAAACTTGGAATGGCGGTTGGCTCACTTGGTGGTGGTCGTCAGAAAGTTGAAGATAAGATCGATTATACCTGTGGAGTTTTGATAGAAAAAAGTATTGGTGACAAGTTGCAAAAAGGTGATTCAATTGGGAAAGTGATCTCTGATTATCAGGATAAATTAACAGATATTTTGCCTGTGGTTGAACAATGTTTCATCATATCAACAGAAGAAGTTAAACCAGTCAAATTGATTAAAGAGTATATATATTAGAATGATTTTTGAAAAGATAAAGAAACAGCGAATTGACATGGAAAGAACCATGCTATGTGATAAGGCCGTAATTGCAGAGTCTAGCCGGGGAAGGAGAAAAACTGAGCCGGATGAAGCTGATGATTTTCGCACTGCGTTTCAGAAAGATCGTGACAGGATAATCCATAGTGCCGCTTTCAGGAGATTAAAAGATAAATCTCAGGTTTTTGTTTCTATTTTTTCAAGTTATTTTCGTACTAGATTGACACATTCTCTTGAAGTTTCTCAGATTTCCCGTACTGTTGCCAGAGCTTTGCAATTGAATGAAGATCTTACGGAGGCAATAGCCCTTGGTCATGATCTTGGACATGCACCATTTGGTCATGTAGGTGAAAGGGTACTTAATCGAAAATTCGATGGTGAATTCAGGCATTCTGTTCAGTCTCTTCGTGTTGTTGATCTACTTGAGAAAAAAGGCATTGGTTTAAACCTTACTTTTGAAGTCAGAGATGGAATATTGAAGCATTCAAAACCTCCTAAAAATATTTTTGATTTTGTGGATGATAGTTTTAAAGAGCAAGAAACTCTTGAAGGACAGATTGTCAAGATTTGTGATTCCGTAGCGTATATAAACCATGACATTGATGATGCCGCAAGGGCAAAACTTTTAAAAAATGAAGATCTCCCAAAAGAACCGATTAAAATTCTTGGCGATACACATGCAAAGCGTATTAATACTATGGTAAGGGATATTATAAGTGCCTCACGTGATCTGGAAAAAATACAAATGAGTGAAAAAATACTTGGAGCCACGAATAAAATAAGAGATTATCTTTATGAAAACCTTTATAATATGGTTGATCTTTCCGATGAGATTTATGAGGTTATTGAGATTCTTGAAACTTTGTATGATTTCTATATTGAAAATCCCGAAAAAATGGGTGAAGGTTATCTGAGAATATTCAAGAATTTTTCGACTTCAAGACAGGTCACTGATTTTATTGCCGGGATGACTGATACGAGTGTTATCAAGAAGTATCTAAAAGTGACTAAATGGATGGGTAAGTCTCCTCCAAAAAGTTTTGAAAATCGACTTCAAAGCTGGATTGGACTGGAATGGCCACAGGAGTTGTGATATGAAGAAAAGTATAAAGAATAGACGAGGATTTACTCTGATTGAGCTAATGATTGTAATTGTAATCATTGGTCTTCTTGCATCAATTGTTACATTTCAGTATACCAAGATACGAAACGATGTCCGCAGGAAAGCATGTCAGGCTACGATGAAAAGATTGTATGAAGCGGGACAACAGTATTTGTTTGAGCATCAGAAGACTCCTGATACTTATCATCAGATCACTGCTAAAATATTATTTAAATCTGGTTATCTCAAGAGAATGCCTAAGTGTCCAATTCATACTAACAGATATGCAATCTCCGGAGAAGAAGAAGGAAAGATCAAGGTCCACTGTTTTAATCCGATAAATTCTAAAATCGGACATGGAAAATTTATGCTTAACGATAGATAGATGATAACTTCTTCCAGTAATCCTCTTATAAAAAAAGTAAGAGCTCTTTTTAAAAGAGGATATGATCCTGGTTCCAGAGTTTTTATTACAGAAGGAAAAAAGCTTGTTGGAGACATTATCAAAGCTTTTCCTGAAATTGTGAATCAGGTTGTATTTTCAAATTCATTTACTGAGAAAAATCCTGATTTTCATCAAATTGTTCCTAAAAAAGCCGAACAGGAGATTTTTGAATCTAATTTATACAAAAGGATAAGCCCTCTTAAGAATCCTGAAGGTGTACTTTGTATTTGTAGTATTCCAAAAAGTTCGGAAATAGAGGACATGGGTGAGAAAGTACTTCTTTTATATGATGTTCAAATACCTGAAAATATGGGTGGAATTTTACGAATAGCAGAAGTTTTTGGCTTTAAATCTATTTTCTATACAAAGTCTTCAGCTTATCCTTATTCATCTAAAGTTTTTAGAGCATCTCAGGCGGCACCAGTTTATCTGAATATGAAACGATTACCTCAAGATGAAGTTATTACAACCTTGAAAGCTATGAAATCCGAGGGATATAGATTGATTTGCGCTGATGTCAAAGGGGATGAGAGTATATTACATGATGGGATTATTACCAAAAAAGGGAAAAGCCTTTTGATTATTGGTAATGAGGGGAACGGATTGCCAGATGAATTGATTTCAGAATGTGATCTTAATATTCGAATCCGACAGCAAGGTAACATCGAATCTTTGAATGTAGCCTCTGCCGCTGCCATACTAATGCATTATTTTTCTTGAGCTAATGTGATATATTCTAAATCCAATGTCATTATCTGGCTTGTTCAGTAGCACTCTGATTATTTCTACTTATTTGTCATTAGCCGACTTGATCGGATAATCCATCTTATCTTATATATTCTTACAATTGCTAAACTACTGAATAAATGAATTACCCAGAAATTTTGCGCTGTATTCCACAAATTGGAGCTTGTCTTTTTTTTCCAAGCAACATTTTGGGCGTACGAAACAAAAAGAAGGCTCCAATTAAATTTCTGTGCAATAATTTATTCAGCTATTTTTTCGCGAAAAAAGCAATGGGAATGTCATAGAAGGTATTTCAATACAAAGTGTTTCCAATGCTTGAAGGAAAAATCTTCACTTTTTTGTGATTTACGTCATTTGCTTTTAATTGTATGATATAACTGACTGAAAACACATTGATTGATATATAACGTTATAAAAATAGGAGTTTTCCAGTTTTAATATATGAGTGTGTGGATAATTTGCTGGGGAGTAATGTCTGATACTAAGACTCGACTCTGTGTGTTAGTATCGAAAACTGATAATTCAAGAGTTGACCTTATATTCTCCTAAAACATGAATGTATCCCAACAGTCAGACATTATTGTTCATAGAGTCCCACCATCTAAGAAGCGGACAGCTGAGAATATTACCAGAGATTTAGTGACCTTACTCAGTCTTGCGACTATGAAAAAAATTAGTATTTGTGAAATTGAGTATCCAAATGGTTCGGGGAATATGAGAAGAAATTCTGCTCATGGTTTTGTAAAGTCCGGGAGACCAATTATTGATACAGATCAAGGGAGAAGATTGCAACAATTTATTGATGAATCATGGGTAACATTTCGAAAATTGAAACAAAGTAGAAAATTGTTCAATGCAGCCCTTCTTTTGACAATATGCAGGTGATATGGTAAATATAAGTAGGAATGAACAATTATCGAACGCTATAGTTAGCATGACTTGTAAACAAATTAAAAAATTCATTATTGAGGAAAATTAAATGGGACAACCCCTTTTGAAAAGCAATGAAATATTGAAATATTTTGCCACTTTGAATTCCGAACAAAGAGCTTCTGAATTTGTAAGAAAAAGAATTAGGAGTGATGCAAAAAAAATTAGGAACAAAGACCTTGAGTATTATCACATTATTCTAGGTGCTGTTGCTTCAACCGAAGGTGATTGGAAAGCTGTTCAAAAGCATAATGAGGCAGCAATAAAAGTATCTTCAAATAAGAAGAATGCTTATTTTAATTATATGATTTCCTTGGCGGCCGTTGGATATTTTAGCAAATTGTTTGAAATTGGAGAAATTACTTTACGAGAAAATTATGATTTGCAAACAGCAACTTTTTATATAAAATACCTTGTAATGTATGGTGAAATTGAAACGGCTAAAATAATAATTGACAAACTTAAACTAAAAACAAAGGATCACAATTTTTTGATTCCAATCCTACAGCGAATTGAAAAGGCTCAAATTTTGTTTGATCATTCTGGTATAAATAGTGGTGATATTATCAAATTTATGTCTTTGGCTGAAACTTGTTTTCTTAATCATCCTATATATATAAGCAATTCTAGATTTTCGCTTAAAGATAGAGATAATCAATGGTGTTACTTTCTTGAAGTATTTATTGATGGGACACGGGAGCTGGCTTTAAATGTACAAAAAGATATTGATTTGATAGATTCCAAAGTTAATGAATTTGGAGTTAAATTGATTCAGATGATTATTCGCACTGGTGAATCGAGATGTCTTTTGTGTTTTGACGATTCCAATTATTCTGTTAATAAATCAGGACCTCCGATTGTATATTTCATATACCAGGAAGAAGATGGTTGGTATGTGGAATCAAATCAAATAGATGTTTTGGTTGTTGAAAGCACACAAGAAGAAGCAATTATTGAAATAAGAAATAATCTTTTAGATTCATTTGATATGCTAAATGAAGAAGTTGATGAAGCTTTATCTCCTAAGCTTTTAGCGCAAAAGAGGTTTTTAAATGCTGCAATCACCAAGAGTTAACGAATCAATAGGCTGTTACACTGAAAAAGAAGTTCATAAAGCTTTTTCAAAAAAACTTTTTAAGGGACAATTAAAAAAAGGAAGATCGAAAGACCCTAGTGCAATTGTTTCAATTGACAATGTGATAATTGCCAAAGTAAAAATACCCAATCCTCATTCCAAAACCTTTAATAAAGGGAAAGCAAGAGTTTTTATGAGACAACTTAGACTCGATAATTGTGATTATAATGGTGTAGTAAAATGTTCCATCAATAGCAATGAGTTATTCGAGATTATAGTTAAGAATTTTTCTGAGTTGTTTCAATGATTTGTCACTGATCTAACCTTTTCTCTGAAAAAAAATTACAGGGTATGCGTCTTGATATTTGCAAAATACCTCGTTTGATTCAGTTAAATATGAAAACCAGTCTATTATTCCAGTTCTATAGCTAAAGATAGATGAATAAATGATTGACCAGAAATTTTATTGGAGCCTTCTTTTTGTTTCGCCTGCTATAAATGTTGCTTTGAAAAAAAAGACAAGCTCCAATTTGTGTATTGCAGAGCGAAATTTCTGGGTAATTCATTTATTCATCTAGCTAGTTGTAAATAATTGTTTATTACAATTTGTACCAAAAAAGTTTGCAAATTGATTTTTATTCCACAAAGACTCATGAGTACCAATTATGTTATTATATTCAAACACTATGGTTGGAGAGATTAGTTTTGGAATTCGAAAAAATTGTGAACATGATAAATTC
>DAOVTB010000017.1 GCA_030633305.1 Candidatus Muiribacteriota bacterium | reverse complement strand
TTAAATTTTTTAATTTTATTATTTTTTTTATAACCCCCACCGTCTGGATCTTTCATGAGATGAGATTTGGATTTTTTAATCTATTTTAAAGTGAGGAATACTTTTTCGTATTTTGAACTTTAAAATAGTGCAGAAAAATTCAAAGATCGCTCATGAAAGATTCAGCCCAAAGCTACATCTAAAACCATCATTACTGTAAAACCAAGCATGAATCCAATAGTTGCTATGTCACTTTCTCGATTATGTTGAGCTTCAGGAATCAGTTCTTCAACGACAACATATATCATTGCGCCTGCAGCAAACGCCAGGGCATATGGCAGAATAGGTCTCATATGAAGAACAGCATATGCACCCGCAACACCAGCAATTGGTTCTACAATACCTGAAGCTTGACCATACATAAATGCTTTACCTCTTGAAAATCCTTCTCTCCTAAGTGGAATTGATACAATTGCACCTTCTGGGAAGTTTTGAATTCCAATACCAATTGCTAATGCAACAGCTGCCGTCAATGAAGCAGACGGCATTCCAGAGGCAACTGCACCAAATGCAACACCTACGGCAAGACCTTCAGGAATATTATGCAAAGTAATCGCAAGAACCAGCAATACACTTCTTTGCCACGTTGTTTTTATACCTTCGCGAACATCGGTTTCTTCGCCACCAAGCCCTGGATGTATGTGAGGCAAAGTTTTATCTACAATCCATAAGAATAAACCACCACCTAAAAAACCAATGGCTGCTACAAGCCAGGTAGTCTTGCCCATTTCCTCGGCCATTTCTAGAGCAGGAACAAGTAACGACCAGAAACTTGCGGCCACCATAACTCCACCAGCAAATCCAAGCATACCATCAAGTACATTTTTATGAATAGTCTTAAAGAAAAACACCAGCGATGCACCTAAAGCTGTAACAAACCATGTAAACAGGGTTCCAAATAGTGCTTGTGTAACAGGATCAAATTGTTTTAACCATTCTAACATTTAAATTACTCCATTTAATTTTTGTAAAACAAGTTACTCAGGAGTGGTATCAGAGTTGTATCTTATCTGATAAATTAACTCATTGATATCATGTAGAATTTCTTCAAATTCATTTATTCCAGTATTTTTTTGAAATTTCTTTATGCTCCTGCCACCAAAATTAAGAGAAACAAACAATGTTCCAGCATCACCATTCTGATTAATAAGCTCTAGTAACAAACGAGGAATAATTTTCTGGTAGAATTTTTTACTTGTATATAGTTTTCTAATTTCTTTTTCAGCAGAAAACAAATCTTTTCCATGCCAGACTTTAATCTTTTTTGCCATTCCAACGAGATAATCCCAGTAATGCTGTCCGCCCCACCTTTTATTACAAAGCTTTGCAGCTTTCTGTTTAAAACTACTCCAGCTTTTTGGAATTGCAACATCATAGTCTACATCATCATCTACATTTGCAAAGGGATCAGTATAATAGAATCTAAAACCCTTGATAACCGGAATAATTGCGCGGTAAATTTTATCTTCGTCACCAACTGAATCAATAACCGTCTGAATATTATTTTTATTCATAATAATTTTCATTTTCGAATTGAATGATTTAGTAAATTTAATATCACTATATGCATTTAATCCCAACTTGTTAAAAAGCTTATCTCCAATATTGTTTCGAACATCACTGATAAAATCTTTTAATTCACTTTCCCTGCAGCGTTTATCATAGGAATTGTGGATAAAAGTCATATTATAGAATTTTTCAGCTTTCCAATCCGGAGTTGACTTTTGAAAACTAAGAGCAATATTGGTATTTTTTTCTTTCCAGAGGCCAAACAGGATTGAAAATTCAGAGTTATTTGTATAGACTGGATAAATATAAAAATCAGAGCTATTGTTATTGTTGATCTTTTGAACTTTATTTTCTACATTAGAACTATTTTTTTTCATACCCAGGAGTTTTAATCCAACTCTCAAATCTTTAGAACTGGTTTCACTATAGATACTACCCATGAAATTTCTATTTACTCTGCGGTCTTCAGGTGAAAGTTCACGATCTGCCTGGAATATACTTTCTGCTACATTTAAATCTCCAAAAGTAATTTTATGTAGTCCATGTTTTTTGAAAAAAGAAAGACCAATTTCAGTTGGTTTGAATTTAAGCGCATTTTTTAGAATTGCTTCATATGCATCACATGCTTCAGCACTGTCAAGATCAAAAGTATAGTCAACAGTAAGCTGTTTTCCTTTAATTTTTGATACTGCAAGGGTAAACAGGTTTGAGCCAAGTATACTTACTGCCTGATCATCTATATTCACAAGACCAGACGGATCATGTCCGAAAAAATTGAGTCCATAATTGATTGAAATACTCCCATTTTTCCCCCGGGAACGCATTCCTGTTACTTTAAGCCGGACATGACTGTCATCTACTTTATAAACATTTACCCTGAAATTTCCTGTCATCAATACTCCACCACTGGCACCTGCATTAAAAATACCTTGAGTCAAACCAAGCGAAAGGCCTGCTGAAAATCCCATTCTGGTAGGGATAGATACAAAATCTCCGGTTTTTAGTTTTTTAACTTTTTCTATACTTAAAGGAAGTGATATTGGAGTGAGTGGAATAGCCTTAAAAGCTGCTTTTTTAGTTTTATAATGTCGGGCAAAAATAATTTTTTTCCGAGGACTGATGTTGATGTATATAGGTGAAGATTTACTCACGGTATTTTTTAGAACCGTTCCCAATGCCAGATCACCTTTCAATGTCCATTCGTCAATTCTGGTATGAACTCCTTTTCTATAATCTGAATCCAGTTTATATTTATAAAGAGAGGATATCTTCAGACCTTCTAATATATCGAATTTGAATAGTTTTAATCCAAACGAGAGATCAAAATCCATAAACTCATCATAGAGTTTTTCTTTTAAATCGCCCACTTTATCTGAGACTTTTTCAAAAAATGCCGGAATCTTTCTTTTTTTTACCGAGTTACGAGTAACAGACTCAAACAAATTTCCAGAACTTAAACTTCTGAGTCTGGATTTCCTGTCTGACTTTGTTTTCATTCTTTTCAATAATTTATATGCTACAGTAACTAGAGATCTATCAACTTTAACAGAATTTGCGGTTTCCATCAAATTCTGAGTAATATCCTCAAGCATTTCAGAATCTGTAATCTGTGCTGAACCATTCCTATATTCTTCAATATCTTTCAAAGACCTTGTAAATTCAAAATTCTGTTTTGAAAGCATTTTTACAGTCCTCTGTAGATCATCGATTTCACTGGAATATAATGACATTGAAAAGATAAAAAGAACTATAAAACCTATTGATAAAATTTTCATTATTTTCTCCTGAATTTTTTAAATATGCTTCATTATACTATGGAACTATTATAATTCACAATAGTTCATACATTATTTACTTGCTAAAACAATGATAATATATGTTATAATATAAATTATGAAAAAAAGAACTTGTAAAAAAAATTACCGAATAAAGTATCTCGCAATGCGAAATGGGATCACTACCGAAGCTAGAGAAAGTCAATCAATAATGATGTCTGATCGTTTAACCAGACTTGATGTATATAATAACGCCTTGTCAATTCTTGCATTTGTATCCTTTGGAACTGAAATCAACACAAAAAGCATCATTGAAAAGTCCTGGTCCCAGAATAAAATTATCGCATGTCCGATAACAGATAATAAACACAAAAACTTAAGTTTCCGCGAAGCATTAGATTGGAATGACTTTGAAATCGGTTATTCAGGAATTCTTGAGCCAAAGGACAGTTGTAGAAAAATTGATATTTCAACTTTCGATTTAATACTAGTTCCAGGTATGGCATTTGATACTTATGGTTTCAGGATGGGATACGGTGGCGGATTTTATGATCGCATTCTGCCAAATATAAATTCAAATTCCACAATATTATCTCCAGCATTTGACGATCAAGTTTTTGATACTATCCCCCATTGTAAGCATGATCAGCAGATTGATATGATTGTTACAGATAAAAGGGTAATTTATTGCAATAATAAGAACAGACCTGAATGTCCTGAAAAATCTAATTCTGAAATCTGTCCTGAATCATAGAAGTTTTCGATAATAATTATTCTCCATCAATCCGAGCTCTTGCCTCTTCAAGAACTTCTTCCTGCATGGCGGCTGGAAGTGGTGCATATTGTGCCATTTCCATCGAATAATTCGCTCTACCTGAAGATGCTGATCTAATCGATGTCGCATATCCGAAAAGTTCCATCAAAGGTGCTTCAGCAGAAATTTTCTGTGAGCCTTTACGGTAACGTCGCATATCAAGAACGTTACCACGACGACGACTTAGATCACCTACAATGTCACCAATAAATTCATCTGGAGTAGAAATTTCAAGTGACATGATTGGTTCAATTAATTGAGGTGATGCTTTCTTAAAAGCAGATTTAAAGCACAAAGAGGCACAAGTCCTGAAAGATCTTTCCGAGCTGTCAACCGCATGGAAACTTCCATCTTCAAGGATAACTTTAACATCCACAACCGGATAATCAGCCAGAACACCTTTATTCAGAACATCCTCAATCCCTTTTTTTACTGCCGGAATATATTCTGTCGGAATATTACCACCTCTTATATTATTTTCAAAGACAAAGCCACCACCAGGATTAGGTTCCACTATCATAATAGTATGAGCATATTGACCATGACCACCTGTTTGTTTTGAAAATTTAGTATTTTCTTTACGAGATTTGGTAATCGTTTCACGAAACTCTACTGATGGTTCGCCTACAACTGCTTCAACATTAAAATCCGTTTTGAGACGATCCACGATTATCTCTAGATGAAGCTCACCCATTCCTGCAATTATTGTCTCATTAGTTCGTTCAGTTTGACGCACTACGAATGAAGGGTCTTCCAGTGACATCTTTCTAAGTGAATGATGAAGTTTTTCCTGTATTGCACGGGTTTTTGTATTGATTTTAACGCTGATAACCGGTTCAGGAATTTTAACTGTTTCAAGAAGTATTGGTTTAACTCGATCACAAAGTGTATTTCCGGTTCTGGTATCTTTTAATCCTATAAGCGCAACAATATCTCCTGGACCTACTTCCTCGATATCCATTCTTTCCTTAGCCTGAATACGCATTATTCTACTGATTCGCTCTTTTTTTCCAGTAGATGCATTTAACACAGTATCACCGGATTTTAATTTACCAGAATAAGTTCTAATAAATGTCTGCTGCCCGACATATGGATCATGAATGATCTTAAATGCCAATGCTGAAAATGGTTCTGATGTACATGGAGACCTCTTGTATTTTTTTTCTGGATCATTCACATCCACTCCAACTACTTTCCCTTTATTCAAAGGACTTGGCATATAATCAACCACGGCATCCAGAAGAGGTCTGATTCCAATGTTTTTATATGCTGCTCCACAGAATATAGGTGTAAACATTGAACGGAGTACACAGTATCTTGTCACTTTTTTTATAAGTTCAATTGAAATTTCTTCATCTTCCAGATAAAGTTCCGCCAGGTCATCATCATATTCAGCCAATGTCTCAAGTAATTTTCCACGCCACTCCATAGCTTTATCCAAAAGTTCAGCTGGAATTTCTACATCAGTCATTTCGCCATCATTAAAAATTCGCGCCTTCATCTCAATTAAATTCACTATTCCTTCAAAATGTTCTTCACTTCCTATTGGAAGCTGGAAAGGAACTGGCTTAGCATCCAGTCTGTCATCAAGCTGATGAATTACGTCAAAGAAATCGGCTCCAGGTCTATCCATTTTATTGATAAAACACATTCTTGGAACTTTATAGTTATCAGCCTGTCCCCAGACAGTTTCACTCTGGGCTTCCACCCCACCAACTGCACAGAATACTGCTATAATTCCATCGAGAACACGCATTGATCTTTCCACTTCAATAGTAAAATCAACGTGACCCGGTGTATCAATGATATTTATATTATGGCCATCCCATTTGCACGAAATAGCAGCCGAAGCAATGGTAATTCCTCGTTCCTGTTCCTGTTTCATAAAATCCATCGTTGCTTGACCATCATGAACTTCGCCGATTTTACGGGTTTCACCTGTATAAAACAAAATTCGTTCTGTAACCGTTGTTTTACCAGCATCAATATGTGCCGCAATACCAATATTTCTGGATTTACTGATTCCCATCTTTCTACTCCGATTTTTACAATATTATTTTCTTCAACCATTTGTGATTTAAATCTATACTAATCACAATTTTTTCTGCGTTATTTACTGCAATTTAATATTACATTTTGCAAGAATCGTGAATTTAACATGTTTTTATAGTTATTGCAAGTGTTTTCTTCACTGGATTGACGAATTTTTCTCATCATGTTAAAATGATGCCTATAATAATTCACGATTAAGGAGACTTTCATGGCGACAACAAACCATATTTTTTACATTATTTCGGCACTAGTTTCAATGCTTCTCGTAATATGGCTAACACGAAAACCAATTTTTATTTTTATTGAGGCCCTTGTCGGTAAGGGTTTCGCCAAATTTGCCACTAATATTACAACACTGATTTTTATTTCAGTAGGGGTTAACGCAGCATGCGGTTCCAGTAATTCTAAATATGTGCCAATTCTCGAAGGTATCATCAAGGGATTAGCCAAAACTCTTACAGGATGCGTGGGATATATAATAACTCTAACAATTTTCGGTTTTGTTTTTTCATTCCTCTACTGGCTTTTCACAAGATTTACCAAGAAAACTGATGTTAAGGAATTTTTCTCAAAACTCGACGAAGCAAACTTTGACATTGAAGTTCCTACGGTTAAAGTCGAAGTTGGAGAAAAAAGTAAAAATACTACAGAGGATAAAACTGAGAAAAAAGAAGAATAAACATTAAATTACTTTGACTATTATTGGAGGCTTTTAATGAAGTTTTGTTACATTATGCTATGTCTAGTATTAGTGATAACATCTACAGTTTATGCCAAAGATGTAAAATCAGAAAAACCACGTTTTACTGTGGGAGACTTTGTGGTCTACAGAAGTGTCCTGGAAAAGACAGCAACAATTTTACTACCAGATAATGTTGGGGTTGAACTTTATTCTGATACTTTTACTTTGGAATGTATTAGTGTAGAAACATCAAAAGATGAAAATAAGCATATAACTGTATATGCTGTTGTCCGTTTTTCTCAAGATTCATGGGCTGATGACGGTCAGTCCTTTTTTGCAACTACAGACATTCTTCTTAAATATTTTCCAAAAGAGAAAATTGTTGAAAAAGAGACCTCACAAACCATTTTTTATGAAATTGATGAATCTGGAAATTGTATTGAGCTCGAAAAAGAAAAAGACTATATTGGAACTCTTGCTTATTTTTTGCTGTATGACAGAAATGTCTTAGAACAATCCTGGAAAAAAGGTGAATCATTTGATAAACCTTACTGGTCAAAAGAAAATTCAGTAGAAATAGAAAATAATGGTAAAATAGTGAAATGTGATATCTATAACTTATATTTAAAGGGATATAATACCTATTGGTTTTTTTATGGACCTGATACTCCTATAACACGAATGCTGAGATATCGCTATGGACAAGGTCAATCATATAGAGATATAAAGGACTCTTCTAAAGCTGGTACATTAATTTTTGATATGGAATATGCTCTAGCTATTACTGGTAATAAATAAAAAAGTATTTGATCAAATAAAAGTAAAATCAGTCAAATGGAATTAGCATATACGGATCCTGTAAAACAATTTTCATCAGATTGAGTAAACAGCTGTCCAGGGAATTTCTTCCAATCAAATTACCTATTTTGAATAGATCTATGGTACTGAGATCACTTATTCTCCCTGTCCAGATATTTTTTTTGGATGATATGCTTTTTAGATAAAGTTCCCATTTTGCTAGGGCTTTTCTGATTTTTTTTGGAATTTTTGGATTCTGTGATTTTAAATTAAATACACTACCATTTCTTTGCGAATAATGCACTATGTCATGATTAATCGGAATATCCTTAATCCTGAATAATCCAGATCCATATACTCCGACCCACATATAACTATTATCAAAAGTAATCCCTTTCACTTCACTGTAATCATCTTTTCCAATAGGTAAAAATAAATCTTTCTTTTTTAAACCACCTGTGCTGGCTACATCTTTAAGAAGTCCTCCCCTGGCACCAGACCAGATACGATGATCAGCACTAACCCCTATTGCAGTTGTCCAGTAATCATTTTTTTTCCATGGAAAATCTTCTATGATATTATAGCAACCTTGATTCGTTCCAACATAAATCGATTTTTTTGATAATGTCCCTTCTGGTGAAATCATTTGTATAACACTGTTTACTTCAGATGAAAGTCTTCCTATCCTAATATTATATTCTTCATCAGTTTCCAGACGCATTTCACAATCACTAGAATCAGAATGAATATCATTAACTGGCGGTGAATTGGTATTTTGACTTCCTGGACTACATTTTCCGATAGGAATCTGAATTTTTGGTCTAGATGAAAGTGAGGCTGCAATGTACTTCAACATCATAAGTATCTTCTTTAATGTCTTGGACATCTTTTTCTTCATTGCACCGCGGACTTCCCAGCCCCCGATTGCAGTAACCCATTCATTCTCATTTTCCAACTCGTAATTCTGCAATGTCCCTTGATAATAACTTACTATACCAGCAGGAGTTCCAATGTATAACGTACCATCATCATATGCAAAAAGAGCATTTATAATATTAGATGGTAATCCATGTTTTGTTGTGAGCTTTTCGACTTCAGAACCTTCAAAATCGGCAATATAACAACCTTTAGTTGTACCAATAAAGATATTCTTTTTATTAACCGCAAGTGCTTGAACAATATTATCATTCATTCCTGAATCTGCAAAAAATTTCTGAATCTCAAAACCAGAGAAATCTTTATTTTCATTTGTAGATTCAATTCCACTTTTATCTGTAATTGTAATCTTGTTCAAGCCCGATGCAGTACCAACCCAGATATTATCTTCAGGATCACAAACCATGCTTCTAATTGCAGTAAAAGAAACTCCGGTTAATTTGGTCCATGACTTTTTACTGTAACAATATAATCCTTTATTTGATGTCCCCACAAAGATATTGTTTCTACTATCTGCACACAATGCTGTAATCGTAGCCGGACTTCCAGGGACATGACTATTTTTTGTCAGTAATGCATTTTCACATGCAATAGATGGTGTTTCAAATAAAAATAATAGAATTATTACTACTAAAAAAACTGCAATTTTACCTTTCATATATATTACTTTTTAACTTTATACTTTCTAAATATTTATTCTTTTATCCAGGCGATCGCTGTCTGCAATTCATCAAATGAAAAATGTTTAATCTCAGCTTTAACGAAATGACTTGCAATATTTTCTCCAAATTTCCCAAGCGGAGAATCTGTTGCCATAGCAATATGAGATACGTGTTTATGGTGTTCTTTTATAAATTTCAAATGAGATACCAGCGCAAAAAAAGAGTCCCATCCTGGAAATGACTTAACATGTACTATGATTCCATTTAAATCTCCAGATTTTTCAATGTAAGTATCAATAATTCTGGCTGCAGAAGTAAAATCTTCAGCAGATAATGAACCATGTGGTTCTAATATAGCAATACCTTCTTTTTCATTTAAACTTACAGTTAACATAATTATTCTCCTTGCTTAAATATAATACATGTATTGTACTTCATTGAATTATATTTTTCATTATAAACTTACAGGGAATTGCAATAAAGAATTTTTTAAAAAATATAATAAATGGTATATTAAAATAAATTCAAAATTTAAAAGGATTCCTGAAATATGGCTAAATTAAAAACTCAACATGACAAAACTGGAGGTCCAATTGGTATAATCATATTGGTTATTCTAGTTTTTATTTATATTGTATCTTATGGCCCGTTTATGGCTTTAATGCAAAATGACAGAGTCAATAGTGACTTTGCCTCAGTAATGGACGCATATGTGTTTAAACCTCATTTATTGATTATTGAGAGCTTACCTGCATATTATGATTATATTCAATGGTGGACGGAACTTGGCGGAAAGTTTTAATTATGAAAATAAAGAAACTAAAACTGATAATAAAGCCATTGTTGCGCAATAATCACAAACAGCCATAATTGTCCAACAAAATATTACAGCAAGTTTGTTGAGTCCAAGCTTATTCCAGAAAAGATATACAAAATAAGCATACCCAAGGTAGGGAGCACTTAACATCATACCGCCCAGCCATCCAAGAGCATTTGCAATGCCAGAATGCATCAGAGATTCCGGAAAATCAGGAGCTTGTCTATGGACAGCATCACCAATAAATCTCGGAACAAGCAAGAAAAGGACAACTGCATCAACCAGAGTGATTAAAATAAATAATATAAAAGTAAGCATTTCTAAATCCTTTAATATTTTTATTCATTATAAAGTATTTTATAAAAATAAGCGAATTTTTTGACTTTACAAAGTGCTTTCCTTTTATTATCATTATAGAAATTATTCTTTATGACGGAGATTTTAAATGGCAACCATAAGATATTCAAAACATATTATCTCTATATCCGTTATCTGCTTTGTATTTATATTATTATTTGCTCAGTCTTCAAATGCAACTGATTTTAAGTCCAGAATTAACGCTTTTAAAAATAAATCTAAAACATATACTGATACTGAGCATAACTACAAAATCACGGCACCAAAAACATGGAAACACTCCTTTTCACTTGATGGCACTGATCACGTCAGAGCGTTTTTAAGTCCTGATAAGAATATTGTATTAAAAATACGTTCATTCACAGTTCATTCGAAAGTAACAGTTGAATTAATCAGAAAGCTTTTTGAGAAAAATATTCTAGTTGGTGGAAATCTTATTACTTCAAGTACAGGTTTTGCTGATGATATTCCTACCTCAATCGGAACATATATCAGTGTTTTCAACAATATCACTATTGGTATTAAAACTGTATATTTCATTAAATCAGGTATTGCATATATAGTATGGTCAACAATTCCAGAATATATGTTTAAATACAGAAGCAAAGAAATTGATTCAGTACTCAATACTTTCAAATTTATAAAATAATCACCAAACTCAATGTTTAATATCAGATCATGAACTTTTTATTTTATAACCAAAATCATCAACAACCTTGTAAACACATGGTATTACAAAAATAACTGTCGCCGTTGAAACAACAAGTCCAAAAACCATGCTGATGGTAAGTGGAATCAGGATTTGCGCCTGAAGACTTTTCTCAAGAAGCATTGGCAACATTCCAGCAACAGTGGTCATAGTAGTAATAAATATAGGCCGTGACCTTCGTCGAGCCGCTTCAATTGCGGCTTCTGTAATATTTTCACATTTATCCAGATTCGACTTTATAAAATGAACCAGAAGAATGGAATTATTAACTACTACACCGGCAAGAGAAATAAATCCAACCATCGATGGAAGACAAAGATCCATCTTCATAATGATATGTCCCCATACAACACCAATAAGAGACAAAGGTATTGCTATCATAATAAAAAGAGGTTCCAGCCAGCTTCCAAATTGGTAACTAAGTACCAGAAACACTGTAATCATTCCTAAAATCAATGCAAGTCGCATTGATGGCATCGCATCTGAAACTTTTCTAACCTGACCTTCATATTGAAAAGTAATTCCCGGATATTTCTTCTTTATCTCTGGAAAAACTTCTTTTTCGATCTGCGAAAGAACTTCCATCACATTTGTTTTTCTTGTATCTGCTTCAGCATAAACCGTTACTGCTCTTTTCCCATTTACACGATTGATCCGAGACCAACCCCTTGTACTTGAAATACGGGCGATATTAGTCAGAGGAATCCGTTTTCCATTTGGTGATACAATTTCAAAATTGTCCAGAACACTTAAATCTTTCTGACTTTTCATAGAAAACTGGACTGATACTTCAAAGGTTTCTTCCCCCTGCTGAATCGTATCAATAAGTTCACCCTGAAAAGCTGTCCTCAACTGGGTTGCTAGATATGCTGCAGTAATACCGTATCGCTGTGCGCCAGGCAACAAACTGATCTGAAGTTCAGATTTTCCCAATTTCATATCATCAATGATATCTGAAATTCCATCGAATTCTGAAAGTGCATTTATAACAATATCAGAAGCCTTTTTCAAATTATCAAAGGATTTTCCATGAATTCTTATATGAACAGGTCTTCCAGAAGGACCAATTACAGGTTCTTTAAATGAAATACCCTGTACTTCCGGTAAATTTCCAACATATTTTCTCCATAAATCAAAAATATCTCCTAATCTGGAGTTTCTGATTTCTGCAGGAAGTAAATCTGCGCTTACAGTTGCCACATGAGTTCCTGAATCACCAATATCCAGATTTACACTGAAAAGAGAAGTCACATGTCTTACTAAATCCTGGTCACCTGGTTGCTTATTCTTCAATTCCTCATTAACTCTTTCAAGCTGTTTAACAATATGATTTACTACCTTTTCAGTTACTTTTAACGGAGTTCCCTGCGCAAGAAGTATTCTCGCTTGAATAACATCTCCCTCAATATCAGGCATAGCACTGAATTTCAACCTTCTTCCTGCAAGCATTCCAACAGATAATATTAGTATTGCAAAAATAAGTCCCAGTGTCACGTATCTGAATTTAATGCAAAACCTTACCAGTACTGGCAAAATCTTACTTTGAAAAAATGTAAATACTATATCAAACAGTTTTCTAATACCACGAATTTCTGTTTTCCCTCCTGATGCACTCTGTATAAGGTGATGTGGTAATATAAGAAATGCCTCAATAAGACTTACGCTCATTACCAGAAGTAAAACGGCTGGAATAGCCTTCAGAAGTCTGCCGAGATCACCATCTAGAAACATCATTCCACCAAATACACCCACAGTAGTCAGATACGATGAAAACACTCCTGGAAACACTTCAAGCGTGGCATCAATACCAGCCTGCATATAATTATCTCCTGCATTTAACGTAGCAGTGGCTATGTTTTCAGAAATAACTATGGCATCATCCATCAAAAGTCCAATAGCAAGAAGAAGCCCTACCATACTCAACATATTGATGGTCATTCCAAGCATCTTCATCATAAAAAGACCACCAAGAAATGAAACTGGAAGTCCAAGAGAAACCCAGAAAGAAAGTTTAAAACCAAAAAACATATACAAAACAAGAAAAACAAGCATTATACCCAATAATCCGTTATCAATAATAAGATTGAGCCTGTCAGACACATTTGATGATATATCCTGTGTAAGTTCAAGTTTTATACCTGAAGGTAAAACCAATCTTTCCTGGTCAACAAAATTCTTTATCTCAGCAAAAATATTCAAAGTGTCATCAGCTGGATTTTTTTCTATTTTCAACAAAATCGCATGTCTTTCATCAAAAATTATCCTGTTTTCCTCAAATTCAAATGTTTCCTTAATCTCTGCAATCTCGGAAAGAAGCACTTCTGAACCATCTGAACCGGAGTGAATAACAACTTTTCCCATTTCAGAAGGAGTTTTTCTGAGATCAGAATAACGAAGAATGTATTCCTTCTTTTCTGTCTTGATGAGTCCAAGTGGCACTTCAATATTCATGAATTTAATTTTTTTAGCAACATCACTTATACTCAATCCAAGTCTGGTCAATTTTTCTTCATCAATTGAAATTTTAAGTCTCATGTCAGATACACCATCAAGAGTAACCAGATTAACAGTTGAAAGTTCCATCAACCTGCTTTTCAAAGATTCAGCATAAATTTTCAGCTTTGAATAACTGATCTCTCCACTTACTGCAATTGATACAACAGGATCGTTCCTACCTATTTCCCTTATCGTTATCTGCTCTACCATATCTGGAAAATCAGAAATCGATTCTACTTCTGTCTTTATATCGTTTAAAAATCTTGAAAAATCATATCCCTGTGAAATACTTACAACTACTCTTGCCATACCCTCACGCGATTCACTTATAATCTCGTCGACTCCTGGAATTCCCTCCAGCTTGTCTTCAAGACGTGAGCATACTGAATATTCAATTTCAACAGGACTTGCACCAGGGTAAACTACCCTGACTTCAGCAGTCTTCAATGCAAATTTTGGAAAGGTTTCCCTTATAATACCTTTAAGAGAAATAATCCCTGAAAGAGCTATGACTATCATTAGAAGATTTGCAGCAGTAGGATGCTTTGCAAAAAACTTTATCATCTTATTCCCCCAGTGCCGTTACTTTTTTCTGCCAGTTTAAATCTGGCTCAGGATTTATTAGTACCCCTTCCACTTCCGGTATCACTTCTGAAATTATGACCTGTTCCCCGGATTTCAATCCAGACTGCACGATGGAAAATTCTCCACTGTTATAGAACATTTCTACTTTGCGAAAAGCCATCCTTCCTTCATCAGAAATCACTTTTACCCTTTTCTCGACAACTGAAATCCTTGGCAGAACAAAAGCCTGAATTTTCTTTAGAGATTTAAATTTTACTTTAACTAAATCACCAGGAAAAATAGGTGACTCTTTTTTACAAAAACCCTTTTTATATGGATCTTTTACTTCTATTATCATTGTTAAATTTCTTGTTTGAGCATCAAGTTCAGCCTTTATTCTCTTTAAAGTTCCAATGCGAACATTTCCCAAAGCTCCTGAAAGCTGATGTATTGTAACTTCAATATCAAGATTTTCAATATATTTATCTGACCATACAAGTGCTGATGTTGTAAAATCACATCCAGACATCAATATATTCATATCAGAAGTAGAAATTTCACAATAAACCTCCACATAATCGATTCCCGAAAGCTGGAACATAGAACTTCCACCACGAATAAACTGATCTTTTTCAATGTTTACAAGACCTACAACGGAATCAAAAGGAGCAGTAATCACCGTTCGTTCCAACTGTCTATTGGCTTGTTTCAGTTTTACATTCAGACCCTTTACTTTTGATTTTAACTGTTTGATTTTTGCAGGCAAAATATCATATTGGGATTTTACAGAAATATACTTTTGTTTCTGGCTGTAATAGGAACGGCTTGAACGGTCCTTTGATACATCTGCAACCGCCTTCTTCTTAAATAATAATTCCTGTCGTTTAAGATCTTTTTGAGCAAGATCAAGATTTTTTTTCTCAATTGCCATAGTCTCCTTCAGCAATTTTCGCGTTGTATATATTTCCTGCAACTGTGAATCAGTGATTTGCAATTCCGTATTGATACCTGAAACAGCAAGTTCATAATCTACTGGATCAATTTTCAGTAAAATATCACCTTTTTTTACAACTGCACCTTCTTTCAGATTTTCTGATTTCATGATGACACTTCCACCAACTTCAGCAACAGCAGTCCATTTCTTTCCATGTTTTACCGCTCCATAGCTGTTAACCGTTGGAAAAATACCCATTTTTGAAGTTTTAACAGTTTTTGCACTTACAGCCATTTCCTTATTTTTCACCCTGGTAGGAGATTGTCTTGTTTTTACAAGTCTTAAAAATCCTGCAACCCCTAATCCTAAAATTATTAAAAAAATTAGTATTCTGAAAAAATTCTTAATCATAATTTAAATCCCTTCCTTTTTATACGCTTTGTTAAACATAACCAGATTATGTTTCATTAGTTTATCAATTAATTCTTTCTCAACTTTGACTTCAGGGTCACTTTCGAGTACATCCATTATTATATGAGGAAAAACAGCCATACTCATAACCGACATCATTGTCAGAAGTGGATCAAGATCTTCCTTATACATACCAGATTCAATCTTTTTATTTATCTGTTTGAGAAAAGTATTCCTCATTGGACGTATCAGCTTCGTTATAAAATATTCTCTGAGCGGAGCACTTTCATTCAAGATTTCATGTAAAAATACCCTTACAAGCCAGCGATTTTCTGCAAACATTGAAGTCACATTTCTAAGCTGGACTTCAACAGGATCACTACTTTCCGAACTTTCAATATTTTGAAGTGCTTCAATCATCGGATTAAAATGCTTCTCAAGAAGTTTTTTGTACAATCCAACCTTACTTCCAAAATAATGATGGATCATTGCGGAATTTGTTCCAGCTTCTTTTGCAATCTGTCTTATTCCTACAGCATGATAAGGAGTCGAGCTGAAACACTTTTCAGCAGCTTCAATAAGGTCATTATACACATTTCCTGCACATTTACACGTAGGTCTTCCGACTTTACCCATATCGCCCTTCTTAATTAATCAGTCGATTAATTTTATCACACTTTGGAGTATTATAGGAAAATTTATTTTTTATATTCTAACCCAGAACGAATCTTGAAATTTTGTATAACGATAGTTAAAGTATTCTTTGATCATCAATCAATTTAAGTTTACCCGTTCTTTCAACTCTTTTAATTTCATTCGGAGTAAGAAATTCCAATTCAAGAGGTTCAATCCATTTTTTTTCAACAGAAAATGCAAAATCTTTGAAAATTTCCATAAATTCAGATATAAACCTATCTGTAATCTTCTCTGCTTCATTTATGTTATCTGTTTCCAGTAACAGTTTTAAATGATCATTACTGTTTTTTATTGAAACCTGAAATTGATAAGCAGAAGTCAGGAGTTTATATTTCAATATCAATGGCTCAATTTCATGAATATTCATTCTGGCACCACCTGCAAGTAACCTGTCATCACAGCGACCAATGAGTTTAAATACTTTATCATTTCTTCCACAAAGACATTTTTGATCTTTTAGAATATATCCCTGATCTCCGGTTCTGTATCGAATAAACGGCATAAGTTTTCGAAAAATATTGGTAATTGTGATTTCACCTGTTTCTCCATCAGAAACTTTTTTATCAGAATCAAATTCCAATATTTCAATGATCTGCATATTTGAATAAAGATGGTGAATCCCCTTATCCTGCTCTTTACACTGATAACCAATGGGACCTGCATCAACCGAGGCATATCCCGCACTTTTAAAATTGCTTACATTCCAGCTGTTTTGAAGCTGTGACATTATACTGTCATTCATTTGTTCACCAGCATAAAACACAGTTCTCACATTCAATTCAATCTTTCTTTTCTGCATGATTCGTGCAATTTCCACCAGTTGCGATGGAAGTCCCATTATTACAGTTGGTTTAAAAATTTCCAGATATTTTATAATAGTATCAATCTCTGTTTGACCACCAATTGGAATATTTGTTGCCCCGATAATGTTGATTGCCCGATCAACACAGATAAATGACGACCAGAGAAAACCTGCCATAAACAAATTTGCAATTTTGTCAGATTTTATTATTCCATTTAAAATATAATTATCTGCCAGAGCAGAGGCAATCGTATTAAATTCACTATCTGTAAAATAGGAAAATTTCGGATTTCCTGTTGAACCACCAGACGCAAAAATAAGTGGTGCTTCCAGTAATGATTCTGTAATTATACTATTTTTCTTCGGTGGAGAATTCTCATAGAATATCTTTTTAGTAAGTACAGGCAAGGATTGAATTACATCTGCGCAGCAGGTGCGACCTGTGCGACAGGTGCTACCTGTTTGATCCAGGTCAACATCTTTCCATAATTTTTTATATAGCTCGTTATGTCCATAAATAAATTTCAGATGATTTTGAATAACATCCCTGTCTGGTGCCGTAAAAAAAGAAGTTTCCGAATGAACCCATCTGATCAATTCATTCAGCGGAAGAATAGAATCATGTGGTGCTCCATCAACAACATTTAACATTTTTCCGCATTCACAGCATCTGTTAACGCCTGAATCTGTTAATCCAGTACGATACATTGAAAATTCTGATGGAGAAACCAACAGCCCGCAGCTTTGCAGATAATGCCAGCAGTTTCTTATGATTTTTTTTAATTTCATAACAGTTTTATACGGTTTAATAATGATAAAACGACCAAGTGGAGATGATGTAATATCTTCTGTTCTATCATATACAATAGAATAGTTATGATTATTTTTTGAATATGATATTCTTGAATCTCCCTGGGCGGATTTGAATCTGTAAAATTCACGCTGTTTTGTAATTTCTGCCTGAGTATCCAGATCCATTTTACTTCGAGGAAGTGAAACTGCTGTTTTATCAAGTTCAGCGGAGAGTTCAGTAATCAATGAATCAACGAGTTTTTCGTCAATTGAAGATTCAATAAAGATGTTTTGTGGTGAAGAACAGGCCGATTGATCCCAAAGGGAAACGTCTTTTGCTAGTTTTTCAGCGGTTTTCTTTACACCATAGAATTCCAACCCCTGTTTACTAATTACTCCAAAACTTATTTTAGGACCAAATGCTGTTATCCGAGTACCCAAACCACCCATATTTTTATAATTTTGAACAGCCTTTTCTCCACCCCATACAAGTATTGAATCAGCATGCGCTGCAATAGATTTTTCTACATCTATATTTCCACCTTTCCAATGAATAATTGAAAAGGAACTTGAAACAACTTTATCACTGTCCACAGATTTGATACTCTCAGCAAAAAGCAGAGGTCCAAGGGGGTCATTTCTTGAAAGTTTCAATATATTTATATTTTTAGTCAGAAGGCCCATTACAAGAGAATCTATTGCACCAAGAAAAATATTTCCAGCTGAAATATGAAATGAAACACCCTTAGGCAATCCTCTTATCTGACCTTCAAAACCTGCCGGTTTATACCAGTTATCTAAAACTTCCATGGGATAAGGCAAACTCATTTTAAGCCTTTTTATCAACGAATCTGAATTAAGTATTTCTGGAATAAGTTCCAGAGACAGATTAGCCATTTCAGGTGACATACCATATTCAACCAGGAATTCAAGTGATTTTTTATAATACAAACCGTTTTTATCTGACCATAAAATACCGGTTCGATGGAGAAGATTTATAATGCTGCAAACAGGATAAGCATTTAACAGGCTTTCTTTTTCACGCCCCATTAAGATAAGTTTTCTTATACTTTCACTATTCCAGTTTTCTTTCTGAACAATTGTTTCACCAAAAATATATTCCCTGATTTTCATTATTTATCCTCCTGCGTCAATAGGGACTCAGCGGAAATAGCACAACCCTTGTGTTTTACCGTTCCTGCCCTTCCAATAATTTCAACAGTCGGCCCTTTCAATCCACAGTCACAGGATTCATGAACAATTCCAAAATCCCCCGTTAAGATTGATATTGATGGATAACTTGTTAAATACGGTGTTACAAAATTAAGGAGTCCCATTTCACCATAATCAAGTTTTTTCATAGTAATTGTATCTCTGATACTTACACGTCCATAAACAGGAATATGCATTTTCCCATTTTTACATTCCACATACGGAATCCCATGTTCAACCATTCCAAGCAGATCTCGAATATTACTGGTTTTTATTCCCATCATACCTGCCATATATTTTCGTAAAACTTCTCTTTCCACCTTTTTATCTTCATTTGTTTTCCAGCCTCCGCCAGTCATTACAAATGAATCTGGATTTAATTTCATTTTTCGATTGTATCTTTTTTCAAAAATTCTGAATGCTTCAAGAATAAATGCGGGAAAGCCAAGAAGTCTGACAGGCAGACCTGCAGCCTCAAATTCAAGAAGTTTATTAATAGTCCCTGGTATATTAAAAATGAAATCATTTTTTTTGTAATCCCAAACGAATGCATAATAAATTTTATCTGTCTTTGTAAAACTTGTTAAAAGTTCATCTGTAAAGGCTGTGCCGAGATCCTTTACAATTGATGGATCATAATTAAATATTATACAATTTACAATTTCATCATCATCAACCATTCCCAGACTATCATAGACTTTTCTGGCAATCAGTTTCACCCGTTCCAAAGAGGTTTTATCAAGAACAATCTGACTTTTCTGTCCTCCGGTTCCACTTGATGTCAGAACAAGTTCAATTTCATTATCCTCAATACTTTTCAAATAATAATGTTTATATATATTCACAAAAACAATTGGAATTTTTTCCAAATCATTTTCATCATTAAGGATTTCGGGACTAAAACCTTCCTGGTCACAGAATTTACTGTATTGCTTTGAATTCTTATAATGGTGGCGAACACATTCTTCCATTGATTTCAAAAAAAGTTGTGAGACTTCTTCAGTATATTCAAATGGATCTTTTGCAATTAACTTATCTGTGTATTTCAAATTTGATAACCTCCAGAAAATTATAGTTTCTATCGTAACATATAAATGTTAAACTAAAAATATTATATATATTCTATCAAATTGTGAGCGGAGTGCATATGAATATTCAAACACAATATACCTTAAAAAATGGGGAAAATGTAACGATAAGAAACGCAATACTTGAAGATGCTCTGAAAATCCAGGTCCTTTATTATCGAATCTATCGTGGAGAATATCCTTTAACTATAGTCACTGATATAAATGAACTAATTAATGCAATACAAAGCGCGAATAAAATCTGTATGGTTATTGAAGATAATAGCAGAATTATTGGGAGTGTTTTCTATCTTATAAACAGATATAATCGTATCGCAAAATCATTTGCAGCTGCAGTTCATTCTGATTATCGCGGTAATGCTCTGACTGAAGTAACAATGCAGCTTGTTGAAAAAGAAATATTAAAAAAAGATGGGATTTGTGACCTTGTTTATGCTACTACGAGAACTTTCTCCACGGCTCCACAGAAATTAACACAGAATCTGGGCTATAAAAAAATGGGAATTTTTCCAAATGTTCATAAAGTTCAATATTTTGAAACTCATGCTTTAGTAGCACTTTATTCGGAATACGCACTAAAAAAACGAAAAAGAAAACCTATACTTTTACCAGAATTAAAACCACTTTACGATATTGTAAAAAAAGAAGTTGAATTAAATGAGCCTGAAATAGAAGATTATAAGGCCCCTCCTTATAATGGTGATCTTTATGAATTTGAAATCATAGAAGCAAGGGAATTTATTAAAAACAGATTTGTTGATGATAAAGCAAAACGTGGAATTTCCGTAAATTTTTATCCGTTTCATATTCCAAACCTGATGTTAATCACACCTGATCAATCAATTGAAGTTTATATGTTCGTTGAAAAAGCTGATGGTTATGGGTGTATAATCGGTGGCCTTTATCCTGATGTAAATTACTGTAAATTACTCCGATCATTAACAAAAAAATGTCAAAATATAGGATTCAAATATCTGGAAGTAATTGTTGATGCATATACTTTGGAAATACAAAGGGCCTTATTAAATTCCCGCTTTCTCCCCAGTGCATATTTTCCTGCACTCCGTCATGTGAACGAATTAGATAATAATCCGTTTTTCAAACCAGGTGAACGAGTCGATTATGTCGTTTTCAGTAGAAGTTTTCAAGCTCTTGATTTTAAAAACCTGAAGCTTGAAGGATTAAACAAAGAGTACTTAAGATACTATTATAATATGTGGAAAAAGCTATACATTGATGAAGGGTTGGATTTTTAGTTCAGAAAATAAATTGATAATTATATCTCTTGTTCTACATATTCCGTTATGTTAATATTCCCCGTGGAAATACAATTTTAAAAGGGAATAATAATGAAAATACGAATTTTATTTAAGAGTACAATTATTTTATTTGTTTTATGTTTTATTTTTTCTTCAAATGTTTTTGCAGGAAAAAAACTGGAGAAGTTAAAAAAGATAAAAAAAGTCAAAACACTGGTGGATGAAAAAATAATTCCATTACTTCAACTGGTCGGTGGCAATGCAAAAAATAAATATACTGTCTTGCCATGGCGCGGAAGCACAACAGAAGGTTTCGATATTAAAATCCCTGGAACAAATCTTGATATCATTTCATTCTATACAAGAACCCATGGAACAAAGTGGCATATTGGCATTATGGTTCCTATGCATAAAAAATCAAAGGGTATTTTAAATCAAAAATACATTTCTGATATTATTGGTAATGTCGAACTTCAATATATGATGCTTGTTTTAAGTGAAGGTGATGGAATTATCAGGTTAAAACAGTTATCTGATAAATTTAGAACCCCACTTGAAAAATTTAAACTCTCCGACTGTCTGAATAGAAAACGCGAACAGGTCATGGTACATAAAGGAACCAATTTTTTTGCATTGATCAAACCTCCTACAAAAGGAGCTTTAAAAGTTCTTGAACGAATAGTTTTACTCGGTGGAAAAACTGATGGTGGTTCAATGGCCCTGTCAGGATCTTTAAATACAGATATACTTGTTAAACTCCTTAATTCTGGAGATCGAAAGAATCCTGAAAAGCAGCATATTACTCGTAATAATATATTTGAAGGTCTGAGTTTTAAACTGGGTTACCCTCCAATTATACCTCCCCCGTTTTCTTTTATGAATTCAAAGTCTGCTAAAAAACTTTTTTATATGAGTATGGATGCTACAGGAATATCATTTGACTGGGATAAGAAAAGTAAGAAAATTGTTTTAAAAGGAAATAGAGAAGTTTCTATATGGATTCTGAATAAAAAAATTACAATTGAAAATATTTTAGGCCTTTCATATAAAAAGCAGAAAAAGAAAACTATATGGAAAATCACAAGTGATGGTTCTTTTGATTTTAAATCGAATCCAATAAAACTTCTTCATAACATGGTTAAAGTGAAAAAAGTTTACTTTGTTGGAGAACTTGAAGATATCGACAAACCGAAGAAACATGGTGTAAAAAAACCAAATAAAATTGAACTTGGTATTAAAATTGGAGCAATACTGGATGTTGGTAATATCAAAGACCTGAATTCTAATATCAATCTTAACCTTGAGCATAAAACTGAAATGGAATTTAAGGGATTCGGTTTTTCAATCGTAAGTAAAATACCAATGAAAAAAATACCGATGATCAAAAAAGTTCCTTTAGTAAATGAATTTGTACTTGAAGAAGTAAGTGTCGGTATAGACCTGAACAAAAAATCAAAAATACCTGATATTTATCTTGCTGGTGCTCTTAAATGGAAAAAAATTGAAGGGCAGGCAGGTCTTTTATTAAAAATGGTTAATGAAAATCCTGAATTTATCTTCATCTCAAAAATCACTGACTTTTCACTCGGGCCATTTGTGGATGCAGTTCCTCCATTTCCAGGAACTGGTGATATCAAAAAACTTGCAAAAAATATTTTTAACTCATTTAAACTTCCAAATGCTGTTTTTATGCTTTCTACACTTACAGAAGAAGAAAGCCAGGAATCCCCTTTAAGACTTGAAAATCTTCCTGACAGGCTTCAATCTCTTTTCGACGGTATAATAGATGATGCCGAAGGTAAAATCCCTCTTTTCGGCGATGGAGTTGCTCTTATAGGAGCAGTTGACCTTAGTGGAGTTAATAAATTATTAAAACAAAAACACCTTAAAGCTGTATTTAAAAACCTTGGTGTCGGCAAAGAAATGAAAAAAATGGCTGTTGAAAATCCTATCATAATAGCTGCATCACTTGGTGGATTACGTCGAGGAACTTTAAAAGCTGGATTATATGTTGATCTACCTAATTTCAGGTTTCCAGGAACATTAAAACCTGTATGCTATCTGATACAACCTAAATCAGGAACTGCCAGTTTCTTTATAAGAACTGATCTTGCGGCTCTTGATCTGGAAGCTGGAGTTTCAGGTCAATTGGATTTTAATATCCCTCAAATAGGCAATTCCAAAGATACTGATGATATTGTTGCTGCTGGACAGATCTATCTCAATCTGGATGCATTATCTGCAGGGACACAAATATCAGCATTTATTGATGGAAAATGGAAAAACCCATTTGGAATTGGAAATCTTGCCCTGACAGATACAGCAGTTTTACTTGGAGTTGATACCAATTTATCAGTACTTTTAGGAATCGGTGGCGGATATGAAATAACACTTCCCAAAAGACACCTGAGTCCATTCCCATCACCTCTTCATCCAAAAGAATCTGCAAAATACCTGAAAGGTTTTCTACATGGAAAAAATAAACACAAGATAAAAAAATTAATCCATTCATCTGGAAAGATGAAGAATAAAAAAGTATTAAAATACGGTATGGCGGGTCTTATTGCTCTTTCATTTGAGGAGGAAATTCCAATTCCAACAAAGCTTGCATTATACTATCAGCTTGGAAGATCATCTAATATACTGACATCAATTGAAACCTGTGATGCACTTTTTAAAGGAATTGTAGCAGGACCCGCTGCAAAGGAAATTATTAAGCAGGCTGGTCATGTTCTCAAAAAATTACATGGCGGAAAAAAAGCTGCAAAAATGATTAATGTAATGCAAATATTCAGAAAAAAGTTCGCTGAATCTCCAAATCTGGTCGACCTATTCCACCTTGAGGATCTTCCGCTATTTATGCTTGAATTCGAGGATGTCCTTGTATATCTGGCTACTCCTGGAGCAGTTTTGCCAGGATTTCCAGAAATTGAAGGAATCGGGTTTAAGTTAATGGGAGAACTGGATCTTATATTTTTTGGGAGACATGAACTTGGAAAAGTAGATTTCAGATTGACTATGAATGATGGATTGAAAATATATGCCGAACTTGGTGATATTGACTTAAAATTCTTTTACCTGAAAAATGTTAAATTTGATCTTCATGCAGGAATACCTGTAATAAATGGACCTGATGTCCCACATTTCAGAATCAGCGGAGATGCAAAATACCTGTTTAGAAAGACGCATGGAAAAATTGATATCAGTAATAATGGAATAATAGTCGAAGCATCGGATTATCTGGAACCTTTTGGCGGTGCGCTACTTC
This sequence comes from Candidatus Muiribacteriota bacterium, assembly GCA_030633305.1. Lineage (GTDB taxonomy): Bacteria > Muiribacteriota > DAOVTB01 > DAOVTB01 > DAOVTB01 > DAOVTB01. The sequence continues at coordinate 14,034 of DAOVTB010000017.1, read as the reverse complement.
GCCTTCACAGTAAATTGAAAAAAGGAAAGAAAATAACAGATCATGATGGCCTTCTGGATTTCAGTCTTGACATGAAATTCAAAAAAGTGGGTATTGATAAAGTATTGAAAAAATTGATCTGCGATCAGCTTATGGCTGGAATCGGAACTGATTTAAAAAATGCAATCAAAGTGTTAAATAAAGCTAAAACAGCAGTTATTACTCTGAATAAAAAAATCAATAAAGCTCGAATAGAAGTTAGAAACAAAATTATTTCAACAGAAAATGCAGGAAAAAAAAATGCCGAAAAACTTGTTAACAAATTGGTAAATAAACGTAACTCATTGAAGCATGAAATTAACCACCTTTCATTTACCCATAAATGGAAAGCACCTGGACTATGGGCTGCAATTAAAACTTTAAATATAAGTATTTCTGTTGCTCAAAAAGCTCTTAGTGCTTATGACAATGTAAAAAAGGATTTTTCTGTTCCAACTGATACAGATCCGTTGGTATGGCCAATCATAGCCGAACGTTCTGCAGCAATGGTTGTCTTAAATACATCTGATCATGCCCTTCAGACGTTAAAAGCTATCAATAACAAAAGTCGGCAATTCCTCATGAAGTCTCTTGGAAGCTCTATTTTTAGAGATCCTGTTGATATCAGAAATCTGGAATTGTCTTCAGACAGTCTGAAAAGCGGTATTTTATTTGCTCATATTGATATGACGATTGATGGAAAAAAGATCAAGACTGATATTAAAATCGACACTGTTGAAGAAGCCAAAGTTGCTAAACAGATAACGAAAAAAATAGTACAGCACATTATTAATGCATCGCATAAAGAGATAAATACCATAATCAGCAACTTGAAAAATGGTGTAAGTAAGAGCATCTCAAAAACTAAACATTCATATAATGTACAGAATATATCTTTATCACAAAGTTCTTTAACTCATTTAGCTCCTGAACAGATCCAGAAATTATGTGGAACCAGAACTCATACGCCTGAAATATGCCCTGGAACTCATTATCTTGTTTCAATTAAGACTTTTGATAAAAAACATTTCATAACCCAGATTGGACCGGAAAAACTTGCTTCCCGTGATTATCATTCTCCATTTATTCTTTCAGATTTAAATGGTGGATTATTGAAAGATGGTGACAAAGTCTCACTTTTATCTCCTGTAAATCGCTATGTTACTGCCTGGCCAAACAATTCCCTTACAACATCAAAAAATATTTTGAAATGTTCCGGGTATGAAACTTTTACAATCCACAGACGTGGACCTGGCAAAGATAGTGTAATTAAATCTGGAAACAAAGTCTCATTTTTATCTAGTCACAACAAATACATTTCTGCTTATGGAGGCGGCGGAAAATCGTTAAAAGCAGATAGACGAAAATGCAAAGGCTGGGAAACTTTTCAATTGATGTCCTTGAAAAAAATCCCAGCAAAGGCTCTTCATAAAAATGAATCACCCTGGGAATATTTTTTCAAAAAATAAAATCCAAATATTTAATGAGCGATCTTTGAATTTTAACCCATCCAAATTTCATCTCATTAAATATCCGGATTATTTCAGGTTTCTATCTAAATTTTTCTTCTTGATTCAAATTTAAATTAGCGAGCAATTATTTTTTCTTAGTTATCTTAGACATGTATTTTAAAACTGTTTCAATCTGAGACGCAAAAAAGTTGGCATCATCAGTGTCTAGAGCTTTCAGCTTAACTACTACAGACATGATATTTGCTCCGCCTTCTCTTGTAGGTTTTTTAACTAATTCTGTTATTGCAAGATAACCTTGAGCCATCAGAATATATTCAGCTTTTCCTGTTCTTTTATAAGCAGAACGGGCTTTCATAAGTGATAATATAGCACGTGTATAATCTTTTTCAACCATATAATGTGCTCCAAGAAGCCAGTGAGCATTTCCCATTGGAAAATAATCCTTATTTAAATATACTGCAAGTCTAAGGTTTGTTTTAGCACAATCCAATCCAGTAAGCCTGTTTTCCGCCGAGATAGTAATTCCTTTGTCACCCCATACAGGCCAGGTATTTGCAGAAATATTATAAGAAATCGTTTTTACAAAACCCATCAAATCGGTTTTCAACTTAAGATCTTTTGTTTCTGCAGCTTTTAAATAGCAATACTGAATTCCACATCTACTAAGAGTCACAAGTTCAGTAATTCGATTTTTTCAGTACGGGTCTTTTACAAGCCTGTTATATTGCATCGCAGTTTCAAAGGCTTTACCTCTACTATTCATGTATTCAACTGCAGCCATAATATCGTATGTATCAACAAGCCTGATTACTTCTTGAAGATTTTTTTGAGCAACTTCCTTACTAAGTTTGGCGCCACCAGCATAAACATTAACAGCTATAAGCACTACAATAATCAAAAGTATAATTTTTTTCATAATATCCCCCATTTTTTCATATCCACCATTATACACGCATTACATAATAATTCATAATAAATTAGTTAACTCATTAATCTCACTTTGATTTTGAGCCGATAACCAATATATATATTATATTAAATATTGGATTATTATATGAATATTACCATAGCGATACTGATAATACTTCTATTTATATACCTTAGCGTCAAAGCAATAAGTATACTTTTATGTCTCAAAAAAAAATCAGCAGAAGCATTGGAAAATCTTGGGCTGATTGATGAGGCCATTATAGAATACAAGAAGGAACTACAACTTGATCCAGATAATCATCAGAAAAAATTCAAACTGGCTCAGTTACTTATTTCGAAAAAATCATTTAAAGATGCGAACAACCTTCTTGAAAACATTTTAAAATTTAATAATCAACAATCATTTAAGAATGAGATGAAAATCTATGAGCATCTGTATGATTTAAGTAAAAAATTAAACAGAAAAAACAATGAGTTCAAATACCTCAACAAACTGATTACATTTGATCCAGATAATGTCCATCTTGAACTCAGGCTTTCGGAATTTTTTATTGGAAATAAACAGTTAAAAGAGTCAATAACTGTTCTTGACAGAATTATAAAGCAAAACCAGGATTATCTGGATGAAGCTTTATTTCGTAAAGGAATGGTAATGATCGAATCTGATAAAATGGTAAACATCGGTATAGAAATGGTCAAGAAAGCTCTCCTTATAAATCCAAATCATTCAGAAGCAAATAATGCAATGGGTTTTGTAAATATCAAAGATAACCCTGCACTAGCTATAGATTATTTTCAAAAGGCTTCTAAATCTACAGAAGATATCACAGTTAAAATCGAAAATATACTGATGATATGCTATGTAAATTCTCTTCAATACAGATGGAGTGAGATTACTGAAATTCTTGAAAACTATAAAATATATATTGATAGAATTAATATCCTGGATCGAACCCACATGTTATTTGCTCTTGCAACGAGTGCATATTTCAGTGGAGATGAAGAAAATTCATCTGATTACTGGGTCAAGCTCCTAAAAATCGATTTCGGCTTTGTTGAATTATATGATTTTTCCAAATCGCTAGATAAAAAATTAGCGAGAACAAAACTACTTCAAGCATGGAATAAACTGTTTGAAAACAGAAAAATCCCCAAAATTTCAGAACGATTTGAAGACTGTAAACTTTCAGGATTACTCGCAAAACCAGATATTTCAGAATTAAGTAAGCTATTTAATCGCTGGATACAATCAACTGGGCAGGTCAAAAACTTCACATCTAACAGCAAAAGCACAAAGAAATCAACGACATTTGTAACAAATTCAACAGATCTCAGTGAACTTTCAAACTATGAATTCTGTAATACAATCCGAAAAGTTGTTGAAATAATGGAATATCCTGTTGAACATGAGTTTAGATTTGGAGCTGGTTTTGAAGCTATTATTAAAGATAAAACTTCAAAAGTCCTTTTGTTATCCAGACCATGGGCGGGAATAATTGGAGAAATCCAGATTGATCAACTTATAACCTATATCAATAAGCGTAAATATAAAAATGGAATGATAATTACCTGCGGAAAATATTCTCCAAAAGCGTTAAACATAGCCCACAAATTTCGGATCAGGCTAATTGACAGCGACGAACTGGACAAATACCTGTTTCAATTACAACAATAAAAATTTAGCCATTACTCTCCTGCTCATGATATTATCTTATCCTTTCTTGACGTTATACAAGGCATCCTTTAGAATAAAATAAAAATTAAAATTCAAGGATATAAAATTGAAAAAACTTCTAATTCTGATTATTATTACTTTTTTTATAACTACTTTGGGGTATTGTGAAAAATTAAAACTTGCAGGTATTGCTTTTGATTCAGAGGACACTGAAAAAAGTATTATTAAAAAATTTCGACTTACAGGTCTGATAAAACTACATTCCTACATCGGCGGAAAGTATTTTATCGAATCAAGTTCGTGGCCACGAAAAAAATTTGGTTCTTTATTGTTTGAAAACCATAAATTGAAACACATGACAGCAATATGGAGTGAGAATTGCACTTCTACAACTGATTACATGCAGACACTGTTTGATATTGTCGAAAAATATAAAACTCACAAAACCCTTTGGGCTAAACTTAATGTCAGAAATATAAATTCTCCGAATATGCGTGTTCAGGAAATCCAGATCGCTTTGGGAAAAAATAAAAAAATTAAAATACTTATCGATACAAAAAAATCTAAAGTTGAGATTATTGAAGAATTAAACTTTTAATCTTTTGCCGGACTTACCATAATAGTAGGACCATTGATTTTTAATTTGTACATCTTGGACAGACAGTTTATTACATCAAGATAATCCATATCCCTTATTCGCATCGAGACTTTCTTTCTTGAAGATACATTCTTCATTATTAACTGTGCCCTGTTTAACTGACAGATTTTTTTCATAACAAAACTTAGACTTATGTTTCTAGCGCTAAAAGTGAATCCCTTATATGATTTACTCGGCCTTCCATCAACCGCATCTGTGGGTTTAGAGAATTTTACCTTCAACAGTCTTGAATAATCTCCAATCAACCATACCTGTTTTATTTTTTTATAAATTGCTTTACAACCTCTGCTTTTAGCAAATTTTTCAAAAAATTTAACAGGTCTTCTAGTGGTCCATTCTCGTTGGTAATCACCACTTATATCATCTGTAAAAATTATGTTATCTCCACTGTTTTCAGCGAGTAAAAATAAAATTTGAACCAAAGGAGCATTATTAGAGTAAAGTTCTACTCTTCCATCTTCAAGATCTGATGGCAATACCGGAGCAGTTGAAAAAGGTATAAAAACTGAAGCCTTTGTTGGTTCGTGCTGTAACCCAAGACTATCAGTACTTATACTTGAAACATTATACCCATGCCTTAACTCCGAACCGACACTTACTATCTCATACCTCGCCTTTTGATCACCAATTTGTGTTGTAATCAAAGCGTTCTGTGATGTCTTACTCAGGACAACAGCTTGTACTTCTACTTTTCCAAGACCTTTAAGTTTTATTGATTCAGCCGAAAAAACTGTAAACTGAATTAAACAAAATAACGTAATACCTAACACCAGAATTTTCATAATAAATACCATCCTTAAAAAATTAAATTTCAATAAACACGAATACCTGAGAGAAGATCTGTAATAAATTGATAGGATAATAAGGATCCAAAACCAATATATACAATTGGCACTAATAATTTAAGGAATTGTAGATTTTCGTATTCCTTTGAATTAATAATTTCTTCATGACCAACTTTAACTGTAAGAAAAAGACCAAAAAACAGTGATAGAATATGTACCCAAAATTGAGAAACCGGCATAAAAAGTCCATGCGATGAAAAAAGTGGTCTAGACATTAGAGAAATAAAGTAACAAATAGTCGTTAATACTAATTTCATATTCTTTAAACCTCTTCAATATTCTGAGATTAACTTCTATACAGTATTTCTATATGGTACTATTATAAAAAATAAATATCAACAATTTTGGAGTTAGAGAATGATTCGAAAAATAAATGAACTAAATCTTAATGAAATAAGGGACTATTTAAGTAAAAATAGTCGTATTTTTATCCCATTTGGAACTTTGGAAGCTCATGGCCATCATCTGCCATCAGGAACTGATAATATTTGTGCAGAAAGCCTTTCAAATTCATGTGCTGAAAAACTAAATGCTTTAATTGCTCCTACATTATGCTATGGACTTACAAATACTCTTTTCAGTTATGAGGCTGGATCAGATTTTGATGATGAACTCTATACAAAATTCATAACGCAACTTATAGAAAATTTTATCCATCACGGTTTTAATGAGCTCATACTTGTAAATGGACATGGCGGGAATGTAAAACCTTTAAACAAAGTTGCGAATGATCTTTCACAAAAACATAAGGTATCTATTATCACTGTTCACTGGTGGATTGCTTATTCAGGCATTGCTGAGAAATATTTTAATTCCGACCAGATGGGACATGCAGCACAGGAAGAAACCGCATTTATACTTGCATTCAAGGAAAGTCTTGTTTGTAAAAAGAATTTTGCAGTCTATGACGTTATGATTGCAAAAAAAGGATTTGGTTGTTATCCGTGTTCAGGTCCAGTAATAACAAATGGAGAGCCTGGTATAATGGAAGGTCTTTTTGATCGTGAACGTGCAGTTTCATATACCGAGGAAGTCATTTCTCAAATGATACTGGATATTGAAAATGCCTTTAAAGGTTTAAGAAGAGAATTTCCAAAAAAATAATAAAATATGTAAATTTAAATAATAAAAAATGACTATAAAAAAAAGACGGGATTTAATAATCCCGTCTCTTTTTTATTTACCCGAAACTACCAGTTACCTGAATAGTTTCAGAAGCTTTTAAAATATAACTATTTTACAGCTTCTTTAAGGTCTTTTCCAGCATTAAATTTTGGAACCTTTTTAGCTTTGATTTTGATTTTCTTTCCAGTCTGAGGATTTCTTCCTGTTCTAGCAGCTCTTTTTCTAACTTCCCAAGAACCAAAACCCATAAGAGTTACTTTGTTTCCCTTTTTAAGCTGTTTTTTAATTGTGTCTGTTAAAGCTGCAATAGTTTTTGCAACATCCTTCTTTGTTAAATCAGTAGCCTTTGCTACAGCAGCGATTAATTCTGTTTTGTTCATGTGATAATCTCTCCTTACCTTGTTTTTATTGGCTTCACTAAAAACGATATCAGTAAATAATAATGGAGTCAAGGATTTTAATTTTTTTTTTTTTTAAATGTACTTACAAATATAGAATGTCACATCAGCACATGTGCTCAGTATCAGAAACACGCGGTTTCTCAAATGATAACTTTTCAAATATATAATCACTATATATATAAGGACTTTTTTTAACAGTTTTTAGTCATACTAAAGGATTGCGATGTTTTTTTTACCTAATAAAACTCTTTGTTATAAAAAAAGTATAAAATGTCTCAGAATAAAAATTGTTTTATAAAAAAAAATGTAGTTTAATATTATACCTGAGTTGAGCGATTGTTTGAAAACATCTGCACTAATCTCTTAGGCAATAAACTTTCCGAAAAGCCTCGCCGTACCTGGTGGGTATGCCTGCATTTTTCAAAAAGTTTATTGCCTAAAGATATCAGCACATCTGAATTCCAAACAATCGCTCAGCTCAGGTTATTGATACATTCTAAGCTTTGAAGGAGAATTTATGAAAATCACAGTTGAAGAGTTATTTGATCTCGAACAAACAATTACTGGAAAATATTTAAAAGACCTGATACATCCATGGGATATCCTTCCAAAGATAAAAGTAATTATTTTTAACCTCATGAAAAACCTTCCAGCACATTATTCAGAAATCACAAAAGATGTGTGGGTTGGAAAAAACACTTTTATTGAAAAAAATGCTGTTATTCAGGCTCCAACAATAATTGGTGATAACTGCCAGATAAGAAGTTCTGCATTTATTAGAGGAAATGCAATTATTGGAAATGGAGTTGTTGTGGGTAATTCAACTGAAGTAAAAAATGCGATTCTTTTCAATAATGTTCAAGTGCCGCACTTCAACTATGTTGGAGATGCAGTTCTTGGCTACAAAGCCCATATTGGAGCTGGAGTCATACTTTCAAATGTACGTTCTATTCCAGGAAACGTCAAAGTGAAATCAGGAAATGAAGTTATTGATACAGGACTGAGAAAATTTGGGGCTCTTCTTGCCGATCATGCAGAAGTCGGATGTAATTCAGTACTTAATCCAGGAACAATCATTGGAAGAAATAGTGTAGTTTATCCACTTACTTCTGTCCGTGGTGTTATTCCACCAGATATGATATTGAAAAATACTGGTGTATTGGTAGAAAGAAAATGAGTTGAGAACATCAGATTAAAATCTGTATTCATAGGATGCATACGGCAGAAAACCATTATGTTGCATAAAGTATGACCCATATCCGGCTCCCATTAAAAAATAAGTAGATTCATCATATCGAATCTGATATCCGACATTTGCATGCCCACCAATAATTCCTATTGTTCCGGACACTACGGGCCCGCTACCAACAAAATTATGGTACCAGGCAACTCCGCCACCCACAAAGATGGTTCCGGCTCCAGCGGTTAGAAATACAGCAAGATTATTGTTTAAAAAGAAATTCCGAGAGATTCCAGCCCAATTCCATGCAGTCTGGGTACCAGGACCAAGATTGACTGACCATTTTTTATACGGTTCAAGTTTTGTTTCCTGTTCGCCTATATTGCAAAAAACGGGAAATGAAAGTAACAGTATAAATATAAGAATAATCGGTTTTTTTAAATCCATTATCAAAATCATGATATTAAGATTTTCGGTAGATAATGGATAATAATTAAAATTCTTTTCTAATCATTAAATAAATTTGATATGCGACGCGGTGTCAAAATATCATTTGAATATCCTTTTTTTCACGTGTTAAACTATAATTGAGGTGTTAACATGGATGATTATTTATTTACTTGTTCAAATTGTAATAATGATATCAGTGAAGATGATAATACGTGTCCTTATTGCGGAGAAGGTTTTGAAGAGGATGAATGCATTATAACAGAAAAGCCAATAGTGAAAACATACAATAAGCGATTTACTCTTTCCCCTTCACCCAGAAAAATCTCCTTTCCGGTAAAAATTTATTTAATTCTCGGAAATTATGCTCTGTTTTATGTTTATTTAACACTACTCATGCTTTTTATTATTACAATGATTTTCAAAAGTTCAGAACTTCATTGGTCTTATTATTCAAATAATTTTATTACTGCAAAAGGAAATATTACAGAAACAGGAATAGAAAAGAAAAGTGATTCAAACAATTCAGAAAGTATAAGAAAAATATCATTCGAGTTCAAAACACCGGAAAATGAAATCTATTCTTCGATTTCATTTACAAATGATACTCAATATAAAAAAGGGGATTTGGTTAACATTGAATACATCAAGATAAAACCAGAGTTATCAAGAATCAGTGGCACAAAAAGTTATAAACCATGGAATAATTTCTCCTTTGGATTTTGGGGAAATATTAATTTAATTTTCTATATTTCAAGTTTTATTACTATGTTAAAATTTGGATTTCCACGCATTAAATTGCTTGAAATTGGCGAATTGGCAGAAGGAAAACTCGTAAAAAAAGAAGACACTGAACCATATCAATTTACATTTTCTTTTATGGCTGCCAATGGTATTTATTACGAAGTTGCTGAAGAAGTCCATCCAATGGCAGATAATACAGATCATCTTGAAGATGATCTTAGGGAAAGAGTACTTTATCTTACTGAAGAACCAAAAAAGTCACTACTTCTGGACAATTTGCCAGGCAAAATTGAAATCAATGAAAGTGGTAATTTTTACTCTAGAAAACCTGATGATTTCAAAAAACTTATTGTTACTTACGTTGTAATTCCATTCATAATTATATTTATAATCATTGGAAATCTTTTAATTAGTATTTTATAAGTAATTATATATCGAATTTGTATTAAATAAGTTGACACAAGACTTGTCCCTACAACGTTCTTATCATTTTTTGGAGCCCTGACACCGTACAGTCATTTTTCACTGAAAAGTAACTTAATATTTTCATAGCTCAAAACAAGAAACATAAGACTAACAAAAAACATAAAACAACTTAATGACCACCATTTCAGGAAAGCTAGAATAACTTCTCCAATAGAAGGGATTTCCATGATTCTAAGGAAAATCGGCCAAAAATCTTTTCTTACCTCATTCCTTTTCCCTACAGATAATCTATTAACTGTTTCACGAAAGTTAACACTCCATTTTCTTCTGGCAAATTCATCGGGTTTCCATAATATTCCCATAATCCTCATGTCATCATCATAATTTTCTATTATTGTTTCCTTACTATAATATCCAGAATAATATAAAAGTATCGTCCGATTATCATCATTCTTAAAAGGAACTATAAAATCAGATGACATTCCGCCACCACCAACACAAATTATTTTTGATAAGTCTGGAGTAAAATCCATGATCTGTACAAAACTTGACTTATCAGTTTTAATCCTCATCATACAGTCCCGATAAGATAACTTCTCTGGCCCAAAACGATAATGATTCAAAATCTTAAAAGGTTCTAAAAAAGTTATCCAGGTAAGGGCTAAAAAAAATATCCCCATAAGAAGGAAAAATAGAATGGCCAATTTAGAGACACTACGTGATTTTTCTTTTTGTTGCTGTTTTCCCATCAATCTATTTCTCTATATTGGTATTTAGTATGCAACGCGGTGTCCAGGTCTCATTTTAGGAACGAAATCCAACGAGATACCTAACTCCGTACACCTCTTCGGATTCGAGCTAATGATTTCATCCCTTTTTCTTTTCTTATTGAAATCATTGTCGAATCTCTTGTGGCATCCGGGTAAGATAAGCATTTTTGTTAGTTTCTATTGCCTGTGGAAAAATGCAACTTACCCGTACAATCAGTATGCGAATTTATCAAGCTATTTTAGCGTCAGAACTAGTTCTTTTGGTCAGGAACAAGCTCTTTCCCTACAATGTTCTTATCTTTTTTTTTTTATTACTTTAACTATTTCAACGTTCTGAATGGGATGAAGATTGGATTTTTCAAGCTATTTTAAAGTGAGGAATACTTTTTCGTATTTTGAACTTTAAAATAGTGCAGAAAAATTCAATATTCGCCCATTCAGGACGTTGAAATTACCAGATGAAATCTGTTTCGAATACTTCGTCCAGCCCAGTATTAAAAACCAGATCTCTTAAAGTCACCATAATATTGCCATCTCTCTGTCGACGAATAACAATACGGTTGAATTTGAATTTTCTTTGTGTATGGATACATGGTTTTGGACCAGCAACACCACAATGCAATTTGAATTCCAGCCTGTCAAATTCGCACATTCTCATAGGAGCTGGCTCAACATATCCCCTCTGTGTCAATTCAAGAAGTACACCATCAGTCAATATTTCGTTAAATTTAACAAAAGGGCTGATTCTGGCATCGGTAATTCCATCAACATTATAATCAAGTTTCAAACGAAATGGAAGATTTCCCATCAGCAAATGTTTAGAATGTTGGCGATTAAATTTAGGCAATTTATGGATCACAAGAAATGGGCGTCCAGGAATTTCTTCATAATACATAGAAAAAGTCTGAGCTGTTTCATATATTTTTATCCCCGGATCATCTCTTAGTGTTTTGAAATCTTTTGTAAAACCTACTGCGACTAAAAAAGTAAAAACGATTAATACTACGAATATTTTTTTCACATTACACCTCAATTATTTTTTCTCAAAAGTTATTCTATACTACCGTTAAAATAGTTTCAACAAATTTTAATAGCCAATCTAATTGCATTATAAAAAATATATCTCACGCAAATGCACTGAAACACAAAGAAAAGTAGAATAAATTATCTCACACAAAGGCACTAAGGCACAAAGAAGAGTAGAATAAATTATCTCACACAAAGGCACTAAGGCACAAAGAAAAGTAGAATAAATAAATTTTTTTTAAATCATTCTCTTATCCGTGTTTAATCAGTGCTTATCTGTGGCTTAATTTTTTTCTTATTTATTAGGGACACCGTGAAAAAAAGTGTATACTTATAGTATAGTAAGAAACTTGCGGAGTAATACAGATGGCAAATCTAAGAACCATAAAAAAAGATTTGATATATAATGAACTCATTCGTGAATTGATTGCAATTCGAATTGATACATTATATAGAATGCTTCTGTTAAAAAAAAGTGACCATCTTCCAGGAATTAATGAAGAAGGAGCAACTGCAAGTTATGATAATAAGGGAGCACTTTTTATTCCCGGAGGAATTATTCTCGAAGACAGTGATCGTTTTAAAGTAGAAAGCTCTCATTCTAAAAGCCTGTCGTCAGGTGCTTTCATTGATCAAATACATTCATCTATGAAACTTGATAACGCTACATTGCTTTTTCATGATGGTATTACTTCAGGTGTAAATCTTGATAACGGTTTTTTTGCAAATATGGCAAGCAGTATACTTACGTATAAAAAAGCAGCCAGAAAAAAAAGATCTACACTAAGAGCTCATCCTCCTGGAAGAATAACTTCTAGTGATGTTACAAAAAGTAATATACCACAATACATTATGCCACCTTATGGCGCAAGAACAAAAATCAGTTCATGTCTTTCGGTTTGCCTGACTGAACCAAGACTATACTTTTTACAATGTCGCGAATTTTTCAGGTTACACGGAGCTGAACAACTTAACCTCTGGGATAATCTCAGTTTCAGTAGAAAATCTGTCCGAGGTTACGGGGAGGCGATTCTTACTCCCCCATATATAATCGTCTGTCATACCACAAGATATCGAGAAAACGTACTCTGTGGACTAATAAGAATACTTGGTATTGGTGAATTCGGTGAATTTGCGAATATAAATAATGAAGAATTATACCGGGATCACTTGATTGAACTGCTGGATGAAAAGGACAATATCGATAATTATATAGTATGCGAATCAAATGAAAAAATCATTTGCTGTTTATTGAGATATTATCCCAAAACAACACCTGGAAAAAGATTGATCAGAACTGTCACTATGCCGCTTTCTCCTGAAAAAGATATCAATGTCAATGTGAAGCAGATTTTCAGACGGGCTAGAAGTAAATATGGTCCAATCAATCCATAATCTGCATATGGGTTTCTAAAAAAGAATTAAAAAAAATTAAGCCACAGATAAACACAGATTTACACTGATATGAAAGTGTTAATAATAATAAAGTAACAGAATATTGAATGTAAATTGTTTTTGAAAATTATCAAAGTTGAGTAGCAAGTCCTGCTGAAATCAGAAGCATCATCAGGAAACGATTATTTGATTTTCTGTTAACCCTGCGAATTTCTTCTTTTAATTCACCTTCTCTGATACGATAGCTTTCAAGTTCTGTTACCCTGAAATCAATTTTTTTGACATTTTTATCAATTTTGACTACCTTTTTCTTCACTTCTGTAAATTCCTGTCTCAGGCTTGAAATTTCTCCATGAAACTCTGAGATCAGCATTTCAAACTGTTTTAATGTCTTATAACTGAATTTATCCAATGCAGATTGCCCGTCTTCATTCAACTTATCAACTAGACGGTTTAGCAAAACGGCCATCTGGTTTCTTGACAATGGTTTTCTACCTTTAAACCTGTCAGAAGATGGGAAACCTTGAATAATATTTTTTTTATGCAAATCAATTATAGATTGATAAGCCCAATGGTCAGGAGTAATATCACTGAAAACGGGTTCTGCACCAATGAGATTTTCTGGAGTGATAATCAGCATCAATACTACCAATATAATAAACAAATACTTAAACATCTTAGTAATCTCCTAAAATAACTTACAATATAATTATGTATCGGGCATAACAAAAAAAATTTGATTATTATTCTTAAATCTACAAAATTTCACCACGAAGATACATGAAGATAAAATAAAAACAAGTAATAATTAATGTCAAATACCAATATAGATTGTGTCAGAAGGACTTGAATTTTCTTTGATGCTCAAAAAAATTCAATGTGCCCTGACGCGTTATGACGTTGCATATTACATCCAAGTTCA
>DAOVTB010000315.1 GCA_030633305.1 Candidatus Muiribacteriota bacterium | reverse complement strand
TTAAATATTCCTTCAATGAAACTATTTATGCTCTCCAATCCAGTAATTTTTTCTTTTAAACTATCCTTCATGAAATTGATGTTAACAGCAAGTTCCTCAATCTCATCAGCAGAATCAATCTCAATATCTCTAAAATAGTCTCCCGAAGCAACCGCTTTCGCAAATTCTACAATTTTATCAATAGGTTTTATCAACATCTCAGAAATAAATAATGAAATAAACAAAGCAAAGAATAACAGAAGAGCACCGATAAAATAGAATTCAGGATTTTGCTGAAAAAAGTTCCAATTTTCGATATTTGAAATATTAAAGATCCACATGATTTTATATCCAGAAAAGACTTCAATAAGATACAAACGACCACCATAGGAACTTATCACAGGTTTCATTCCGGATTTAAGAAAAAAAGTTTTATATTCTTTTTTATTTGTACTATCGAAGATAATTCCATCGCTATCTGATAAAATAATCCCTTTGAAACCAGGAACAATTTTAATATACATTTCCAGCAACTCTTTGCAGGATACTTTTATGTTTTTACCTTCAACAACAGATTTTTGCAAGTCCTGCTTGAAAATTTCCCTTATAATATTCAAATATTTAAAATGATAAAGGTAATGAGAGTTTTTTGATGTTTCAGAAACAGTAAAGAAAAGTAATCCAAGCGTTATTGCAAACAATGACAGCAAAAAAACAGCATTTTTAAATTTGAGTCCAAATCTAATTTTCAATTTTATATAATCTTTCTACTGCAATATGGTAGTATCTTTTTTTCTCGCTACAACGCTCAATTATTTCTTTTAACTGCTGTTTTGCAAGTTCTTTTTTTTTCATTTTTACATAAATCGAACTAAGTTTCATTCTAGCCTCCAGATGTCCAGGGTACAATTTTATTACATCCATATATTCAATTTCAGCATCTTCATAAATCCCATAATTTTCGAGGATTTCAGCAGTTTTTAACCGGATATCGGCAAATTTTGGATACTTTTCAGACATTTTCTTATATTTTGCAACAGTCATATTTCTTTTTACAATAGTGAAAAAAGATATTACCGCTACTGCCAACAGTCCATAAATCAAATAATTTTCCAAACTTATTCCTCTTACCTGTTTTTACAGCGCTTAGGTTTCTTTAAATTGGAATTTTAAATCTAATACAAGTCCCTTTTAATGGTTCAGATATAATATTCAGATCTCCACCTACTAATTCAGCTCTTTCCATCAAACTTGAAATTCCATATTTCATTTTTTCAGAATAATTATGTAGCACTTTATTAACTTCAAATCCTTCACCATCATCAATGATCTCACCGATCATTGAATTTTCACTGTATTTCAACAATATTTCAATTTTAGTCATTTTACCATGTTTTATGGCATTGTTCACTGATTCCTGAATAATTCTAAAAACACTTATCTCAATTTCCTTTCTAAATCTCCTATCTTCATCTCCTGTAAGCCTGAAATCAACATTAAATTTAGTCTTATGTAATTTATTAATGTTCTCGATTAACCTTTTTACAGTATAAACTATTCCAAAATCATCAAGTGTCATAGGTCTGAGATCAAAAATATAGTTTCTGAGACTTTTTAAATTCTCTTTTGCTATTCCAATCAGATAATTCATTTCTTCTTCAGCCTCATCAGGCTTTTTTTTATACAATTTTTTTACATATTCAAGCTGCATAACTATATTCGCAAGTGATTGAGCGGGACCATCATGGATCTCGAGGGACAGTTTTTTTCTTTCTTCTTCCTGGATTTTGAGAACTTTTAAATTTACCTTTTCTAAATCTTTAATCAATTCAACGTCATTATCAAGGTCATCCAATAGCTTAAAAAAGCTGTCACAGAACTGTTTAATATTAAAATAAAATGCACTTATATACGATTCAATATCCTGATATTTTCTACCAAATTCTGAAAATTCATATTCCTTTAATTTAATTTTTTCAAGTTCTTCCTTAACAGTGTTTATCTTTGATGTAAGATTGAAAACTTTTTTTACATCTGAATTCATTCCCAGCTTTTTATTATATTCTATTACCATATCTTCCAGTTCGGTAGAACATTTGTTCATGTTACAACAAAGATTTTTTATATCTTCAAGAAATACAGACGTTTTCTGAAACTCTCCTTCTATTTTACTGCTTTCTGAGATCACAGTATCTTTCATTTCAGAAAGTGCTGTAGAAAATTCTTTGACATTTTCAGCAAATTTTTTTGTTTTCTGATGAATTCTATTTTCAAGCATTAATTATCTCCTAACTTCAATACATTAATGAATGCACTCTGTGGTATTTCAACATCACCAATAAGTTTCATTCGTTTTTTTCCAGCTTTTTGCTTATCAAGAAGTTTCCTTTTCCTGGATATATCTCCTCCATAACATTTAGCAAGCACATTTTTTCTCATCGCCGCTATAGTTTCTCTTGCAACTATTTTACCACCAATCGCCGCCTGAAGCGGAATCTTAAAAAGATGCCTTGGAATTAGATCCTTCAATTTAGCTACAATTTCACGGCCTCGGGGCTCTGCAAAATCTCTGTGAACGATGCAACTCAAAGCATCAACAACTTTACCATTCACTAGAATATCAAGTTTTATCAAAGTTGATTTTTTATATCCTGTAATTTCATATTCATAAGAAGCATAACCTTGTGTTCGGCTTTTAAGTTTATCATAAAAATCAATGACGATTTCAGCCAACGGCATTATAAATTTAATATTGACTCTTCTGGCATCAATATAATCCATTGCTACAAATTCACCACGTTTCTCTTTACAAAGATCCATAACTCTGCCTATATATTCCTGAGGAGTAATAACCTGAGAATCTATATATGGTTCTTCAATTTTTTCAACTTCCTGTGTTGGCGGAAACATAACAGGATTATCCATCCAGAAGGCTTCACCGTTAGTTCTAGTAACACGATATTTCACACTTGGAGCAGTAAATATTAAATTCAGTCCAAATTCTCTTTCCAATCTCTCCTGAACAATCTCCATATGCAGAAGACCAAGAAAACCAGTTCTAAATCCGTGTCCAAGTGCCTCCGAATTTTCATTCTCAAAAATTATTGCAGCATCATTAAGCTTCAATTTATAAAGTGCTTCCTTTAGAAGTTCATAATCATCATTATCCTGTGGATATACACCAGCAAATACAACAGGCTTAAGTTCTTTATAACCAGCGAGCGGAATAGTTTCACCATCAATAGAATTTGTTATGGTATCACCGATTTCAATATCCCTT